>DAHUZS010000091.1 GCA_027315045.1 Acidimicrobiaceae bacterium | reverse complement strand
CGAGGGCGCACGTCAGGGCCCAGCTTGCGAAGCGCCCGTGCCGCCGCCGGGCGGACCTCGATGCGGTAGCGGCTCACGCCCAGCCGAGGTCCGCCTTGACCTGTTCCCAGGGAATGCTCGGACCCTCCTCGGCCATGGAGGTGTCGAAGGCCTCCACGTCCTCGGCATCCTCCAGTGCATCCATCAGCTCCTCGTACCGCTCGGGGCTGACCAGGACGGCCGCTGGTTGGCCGTAGCGCTCGAGGACCACTGCCTCGGTGCGGGCGGTCTCCACCGCCTCGGCCAGTCGCTCCCGAGCCTCGCTGATCGCCATCGTCGCCATGCCGGAGATTGTACAATATCTTCATAGTCCCGTACAACATCCACGAGTGTGCCGGCGCCTCCGACCGATCCTCCGTCAGGCCCACGCCGGGGACGAGACGAGGCAGCCGACCGACGATGGGACGGTGCGCCGCCGACGGCAAAGGTTCGACCACCGTCAAAAGACCAAGCAAGCCGGCGCCCCCGGCAGGATTCGAACCTGCGTAGAACGGATTAGAAGTCCGTCGCCTGATCCACTCGGCCACGGGGGCTCCCTCCGATCCTCGCACGAGGAAAGCCGGTCCGGTCACCCATTGCAGCCCGGACGCACCGGATCGCTGGCCCCGGATCGCACCGGGTCGCTGGCCCCGGATCGCACCGGGTCGCTGGCCCCGGATCGCACCGGGTCCCTGGCCCCGGATCGCACCGAGCACGCCGGTAGGGTGGGTGCGGTCGTGGCGCTCCGACGCGACGGAGAGGAGATGCGGCCGATGCCCAAGATGACCCTCGCCCCGAGCGACGCCCCGAGCACCGCCCCCACCCTCGCTCCCACGCGTCCCGAACCGACGCTCGACGAGGGCGACCACGAGCGCATGGCCCACATCGTGCTCGAGGGCTTCAAGCCCGAGGGCGGCGACTTCGTCGGCACCGGGACCAACGTGGTGGAAGGCATGGTCAACGGCACGCCCGTGCAGGCACTTTGCGGCAAGGTCTGGGTGCCGGGGCGCGACCCGAAGCGCTACCCCCTGTGCCCCACCTGCCGGGAGATCGCCGAAGGCATGGGCTGGAAGGTGCCCGCGACCTGACGGTGGCCGCCCGCCTCCGACGGTGTGCCACACTGGACGACCTCGGTGGGCGTAGCTCAGCAGGTTAGAGCGCCAGGTTGTGGCCCTGGAGGTCGGGGGTTCAAGTCCCCTCGCTCACCCGAAGGCCGGAGGGCCGTCCGGCCCATGCACGGCCGTGGTCCCGCGCGGCCAGGCCGGTGCGCAGCGTAGAGGGGAACGTGCGTGGACGCTGGCCGAGGTGCACTCCCCGAGCCGGGCACCCGGACGGTCCTCGTCACGGGTGCCTCCTCGGGGATCGGCGCCGCCACGGCGCGCCTTCTGGCCGGACGGGGCACAACCGTCGTCCTCGTCGCCCGCAGAGCCGGCCGGCTCGACGACGTCCTCGCCGAGTGCCGGCCGACGTCCCCCGCGTCGTTCCGGTGGGCCGCCGATCTCGGTGAACCCGCTGCGGCGGCGGTCCTCGCCACCGACATCTGGGACGCCGTCGGCGGCCTCGACGTCGTCGTGCACAACGCCGGCATCCCCCTGCGCCGGCCGGTGCACCACCTGACCATGGCGGACGTGGAGCGGGCCCTGCGGGTCAACTTCCTGTCCCCGGTGGCCATGACCCTGGCCCTCCTCCCCCACATGGTCCAGCGCGGACGGGGCGTGGTGGTGAACGTGTCCAGCCTTGGGGGACGGCTCGGGGTCGCCACCGAAGCCGCCTACTGTGCCTCGAAGTTCGCCCTGGCGGGATGGAGCGAAGCCGTGGCTGCCGACCTGGCGGGCAGCGGGGTGCGGGTGCGCCTCGTGTTGCCCGGGGCGATCGACACCGAGATCTGGGACCAGCCGGACAACGACCCGCCGGTCTACAGGGGCCCGCTCACGCCCCCCGAAGAGGTGGCCGGCGGCATCGCCGACTGCATCGACAGCGACCGGTTCGAGCACTACCTCCCCGACATGAAGGCCATCGCCGAGTTCAAGACGGCCGACGTCGACGCCTACCTGGAGGGGGTGAGGGCCATGGCGGCCGGGACCCTCGACCCCGGGTCGCTCCCGCGCCCCGGCGAGCGGTCGTGAGGGCCCTCGTCTTCGGCGCACCGCCCGACCCGGGCGAGCGGCGTCCGGTGCCGTCCGACGACGTCGACCGGCTGCTCGCCGGCATTCCCTTCGGCCTGCACGAGGTCGACGACCCGGCGCTGCGCGGCCCGGACTGGGTGCTGACCCGTCCCGTCCTGGCAGGCGTGTGCGGCTCCGAGTCGAAGCTGGTGCTGGGGGACTTCGGCGAGGGCGACCTGGACAACCCGATGGCCGCGTTCTCCTCCCTGCCCCATGTCCCCGGGCACGAGGTGCTCGCCCGTGTCGTGGCCGCGGGGCCCGGCACCGATCTCGTCGAGGGTCAGCGCGTCGTGCTCAACCCATGGTTGACGTGCACGGTCCGGGGGGTCGAGCCCGTGTGCCCGTCGTGCCAGGACGGAAGCCTCAACCTCTGCTGGAGCTTCACTTCGGGCGACCTGGGACCGGGCGTCCACGTGGGGGTGACCACCGGGGCGCCGGGCGGCTGGGCGGAGCTCATGGGCGCCCATCGTTCGATGCTGCATCCCGTGCCCGACGAGGTGGACGACGCCGCCGCCGTCCTGGCCGACCCGTTCGCCGTGTCGCTCCACGCCGTGGTGCGCAACCCTCCCCCGCCGGGGGGTCGAGCGGTCGTCTACGGCGCCGGTGCGCTGGGCCTCACCACGGTTGCCGTACTGCGCGCCCTCCACCCCGACGTGGAGGTGGCGGTGGTGGCCCGCTTCGCCCACCAGGGGCGCCTCGCCGCGACCTTCGGGGCCGCGCTCGTCGTCGACCACGAGCCCCGGGAGGAGCTGGTGGAGGCCCTGGCCACGTGGTCGGGCGGCGTGCTGCACCCGGCGCTCGCCGGCCTGCCGACGGCCCACCCGGGCCACGTCGACGTGGTGTACGACACGGTCGGGAAGGCGGAGACCCTCGAGGTAGGAGTGCGCGTGCTGGCCCAGCGGGGCTCGGTCGTGCTCACGGGGGTCGCCACCCCCGAGCGCTACGAGTGGACCCCCGTCTACTTCAAGGAGCTCTCGATCATCGGCTCGAACGCCTTCGGTGTCGAGGAGGTGGGAGGGGTGCGCCGCCATGCCATCGACCACTACCTGGACCTGGCGGCCTCCGGGCGGGTCGACTGCCGGCCCATGGTCACGCACCGCTTCCCGCTCGACGCCTGGTGGGCGGCCCTACGGGCCCTCGCCCTGCCGGAGGAGAGCGGGGCGCTGAAGGTCGCCTTCACCCCGGGCGCACCCGGCCCCGACCGCCCCGGGGCATGAAGCCGCGGCCGGGGGGCACCGCACGGGCGAGGGTGGTCCCCGTCCGCGTCGCACCCACCCGGCACAATGGGCGCATGGCCGACCCGCTGCCCGTCCCGACCCTGCCGCTGCGGTGGACCCGTGACGACCGGTCGCCGGAGGTGGTGGTGCGCACCAGCACCCGCCGCCGCAAGACGGCCACCGCGTTCTGGGAAGAGGGCCGGATCGTCGTCGTGCTGCCCGCCCGGGTCGCCCTCGCCAACCGCGACGAGCTGATCGACTGGCTGGTCCGCCGCACGCTGGCCAAGCGGCCCGGGGCGACGTCGTCGGACGACGACCTCGCCGAGCGAGCCGCCGCCCTCGCCGACCGGTACGTGGACGGCGTCCGGCCGACGGCCATCCGCTGGGTCACCAACCAGGACAAGCGGTGGGGCTCCTGCTCCACCGATTCCGGGGAGATCCGGCTCTCCCACCGCCTCCAAGCCGTCCCCGGGTGGGTCCTCGACGCGGCGATCGTGCACGAGCTGGCGCACCTGGTCCACCCTGACCACTCGCCCCGCTTCCACGCCCTGGCCGATCGCTACCCGCGCCAGCGGGAAGCGTCGGTGTTCCTCGAGGGCTACTCGCTCGGCCTGCGCGCCAGCACCTGAGGGCGGCCCGGTCGGCGACGGCGGGCGGCCCGGTCGGCGACGGCGGGCGTCAGGGCAGCATCGGCTGGGTCGGCGCCAGCTCGGTCCCCGCCATCCGGGCTGCCGCCCGCGCGGACAGGGCGACGAGCGTGAGCGTCGGCCCGTAGCCGGCCGAGGTCACGAACACCGACGAGTCGGCCACCACGACGTTGTCCAGGCCGTGGACACGTCCGAAGGGGTCGACCACCGAGGTCGCCGGGTCGGCACCCATGCGAGCCGTGCCCATCACGTGGCGGCTTTCTGGCACCGGGGTCGATTCCCCGTGGTGGTCGACTCCCGGCGAGGTGGCGACGAACGTCCACTCGGCGCCCAGCTCCTGGAGCACCGCCTCGAGGCGCCCCCCGTGGTGGGCGGACGCCGCCACCTCGTGGCGACCGGGACGGTACGTCAGCCGGGCCACCGGGAACCCGCGCACGTCGCGCACGGTGGGGTCGAGGTCGACGCGGTTCTCGGCGTACGGCAGGTCCTCGCCCTGCATGATCAGGGCGACCATCCGCTTGCGCAGGGGTGAGCTGCGCATGAGGTCCAGGTGCCCGGGTCCCCACGGGTAGAGCTTCGCCTCCATGATCGGG
>DAHUZS010000089.1 GCA_027315045.1 Acidimicrobiaceae bacterium | reverse complement strand
CGCGCGCGAAGCCGGCGTTGGCGCGCCCGCCGGTCATATGGTCGAGCATCGCGATATCCTCGGCCACACGGATTGGATTATTCGCCGGCAGAACAATCCCAAGCTGGCCGACGCGCAGCCGCCTGGTCTGCATCCCGATATACAGATCGAGCATCACCGGATTGTTCGAGAGCTCGAAACCCTCGGCGTGAAAGTGATGCTCGGTGAAGCTGATCGAGTCGTAGCCGAGGTCGTCGGCCAGGACTGCCTGCTGGCCTAGCTCGGCCAGCATCCGGTCGTAGAGGTCGCCCCGGAGCCCGGCCGACCCGGCCTCGATCTCGGCGCGGCTGGCGACAGAGGGGAGGTAGAAGAGCGACACCTTCACGACCAGCCCATTCTGATGCACCGGGTCCGGGGCGTCGATTCACGGCGAGATCCGCGGCCACGGATGTCGACCCGGGCGGCAGGACCCTCGCCACCCGCAGGGTCAAGACGCCCGACTCGACCTGGCGGCCGAGCTCGTCGAGCGGTTCCTGCTCGAGCGCGTGGTCACGCACGTAGACCGGGTGCCAGCTGACGCCCCGGTCCCCGTCGCCGCGGAAGCCGCGCAGGGTGGCGATCCGACCGCCGTCGCGCACCATAGGCATGACGACCTCGTCCAAAAGCGCCGCGTCGACCACGCCGTCGACGCCCTCGGGCCCCACCGAGCGCACCCGCTCCACGAATTGCGGACCGCGCTCGAACACCACGTCGACGCCGAGCCGTTCGACCAGGTCGCGGTCAGGCTCCGAGGCGTCGGCCAGGACCCGGAGGCCCGCCGCCCGGGCCAACTGGACCACGTACCCGCCAACGGCGCCGGCGGCGCCGGTGACGGCCAGGCTCTGGCCCGCCGACAGTCCCAACGCGTCGAGTGCAGCCCGCGCGCTCAGGCCATTCATCGGCAGGGTGGCGGCTTCGGCGTAGGACGATCCGGCCGGGGCGCGGGCGACCGACCGGACCGGCACGACCACCCGCTCGGCGTAGGCGCCGTGGGCCCCGCGAGGCACGACGATCGCCATTACGTCGTCACCGACGGACAGCTCGGTCGACACACTCCCGCCGATCGACTCGAGCACCCCAGCCGCGTCCATCCCCGGCACATAAGGAGGGGGGGTCCCGGCCAGTGCGCCGGCCCGGGCGCCGCCGCGCAGGACGGTGTCGGTGGGATTGACGGCCGCTGCCCGGACCCGGATGCCGACTTCCCCCGCTCCGGGCTCCGGCGTCGGGATCTCGAGGATCCGGAGCCGTTTTGGTCCGCCGAACTCGGTCATGCCGACGGCCCTCACCCCCCGCCCCCCACGAATCGCCTCGACTCGACCACCGGCACTGGGGGCCCAGCCTGCCCCAGATCCGCTCGGTCGTCCCCCGCCCGGGCTGCCGGCCGGGGACGCCAGCAGGCGGGCCCCCGACGCGTAGACCAGAGCCTGGCAGAGGAGCGACAGGAGCCCGAGCGCCTCTTCGCCCAGGGCCACCAGCCCCACCACAGCCAGGGCGGCCATCGTCAGTTCCTCGGCCACCCGAAGGGGCTCGACGTACCGGCCAAGCCAGTCGCAAGTCGACCCAACCCCACAACGCGATGGCGAGCGCCGGGGCAAGCGGCGCCAGCAGGGCCGGCAGACAGTGCCGGAGCCGGTGCGTTCCCTCCCAGGACGCGCGCGGCCACCAGGGCCAGCTCCATTGCCACCCGGAGCGACAACAGGAGCGTCTCGGACCTCCACCTGGCCGCCGGATCCGGTGTCGGCCGAGCCCCGTCACGCCGTCGGCTGCTCCCCTCGCTCTGCCCGCCTCTTGACGAGGCTACGCTCCTTATCTAATCTGCTACTTGCTATAGCTCAAAGATGGGCAGGAGAGGACCTTGTGCGCGAGGAGAGGAGAAGAACGATCGACATGGCAACGAACGCCGGCACCGACCCCATCCGCCGACTCGCCCGCCCCGGTGGCCACATCGCCTTCGACGTCGTCGGGGCCGGGCCGGTCGTGGTGTGTGCCCCGGGCATGGGCGACCTCCGGTCGGTCTATACCGACCTGGCCTCCGACCTCGCCGCGGCCGGGTTCAAGGTGGCGACGATGGACCTGCGGGGCCACGGCGGGTCCGACACGACCTTCAGCTCCTACGGCGACGCTGAGACGGCCGGCGACCTCCTCGCCCTGGTGGACCTGCTCGGCGGGCCGGCCGTCGTGGTCGGCAACTCGATGAGCGCGGCGGCCGCGGTCCTGGCCGCGGTCCGGGAGCCCGCCGCAGTGGCCGGACTCGTGCTCATCGGCCCCTTCGTCCGCCAGGTCCCGATCTCGCTGGCGACCCGGTTGGCCCTGCGGGTTGGGTTGGTGCGGCCGTGGGGCCCTCGGGTCTGGGCTGCCTATTACGCCAAGACGCTCAATCCCGGTCGCAAGCCCGCCGGGTTGGACGCCCATGTCGCCGCGTTGCGCGCCGCCCAGGCACGGCCCGGAGCGTGGCGGGCGTTCGTCGCCACGACCCGAACCACGAGGGACGAGGCTGAGTCCGTCCTCGGGAATGTGGCGACCCCGACCCTCGTGGTGATGGGCGATGCCGACCCCGACTTCCCCGACCCGGCGGCCGAGGCGGCGCTGGTGGCCGAGCGCCTCGGTGGCGCGTTGCTGATGGTGCCCGGCGCCGGCCACTACCCCCAGGCCCAGTGCCCCGAGGTGGTGAGCCCCCGGCTGGCCGAGTTCGTCGCCGGAGCCCATGCCTAGGGCCGGGCTCTCGGCCCCGGTGGTCGTGGCCGAGGCCGCCAGGCTGGTCGACGAGCTCGGCCCCCACCACCTCACCATGGCCGCCGTCGCCCAGCGCTTCGGGGTGGCGGTGCCCAGTCTGTACAAGCACGTAAGCGGCATCGAGGACCTGCAGAACCGGCTGGCGGCGCTGGCCGTCGGGGAGCTCGGAGAGGCGGTCGCCGTGGCCGCTGTGGGCAAGGCCGGTGACGACGCCCTCTTGGCGATGGCCGTCGCGTACCGCGCCTACGCCACCGCCCACCCGGGGCGGTACCTGGCCACCTTGCGCGCCCCGTCGCCCGAGGACACCGAGCACGAGGCGGCCGCCGCGGCGCTCTTGCAGACGGTCTTCGCCGTACTGAGCGGGTACGGCCTGGTCGGCGACGACGCGGTCGACGCGACCCGGATGGTCCACTCGGCCCTCCACGGGTTCGTCTCCCTCGAGGCCGCGGGCAGCTTCGGCATGCCCCAGGACGTCGATCGATCCTACGAGCGCATGGTCGGGGCGCTGGAGGTCGCCCTCGCCTCGTGGGAGAGGCGGGCGACACCGGACCGTCGAGGACGGCCGGCCTCGCGCACCGGTTGAGCTGTCGGGGCCGGTTCCCCGAAGACCGTCAGACAGAGGCGGTCGAGCCGAGCAGGTTCCCGCCCAGGGTCGGATGCCCGATCGCCTTGTTCCCGATCACGTTGACGACCGACGGACGCCCGGACGCAAGGGCACGCTCTAATGCCGGGCGCAGGTCGTCGGGGTCCTCCACGAACTCGCCGTGGCAGCCCAGCTCCCCGGCGATCCGGTCGTAGCGGATGCCCGGGATCATGTCGAAGGGGTCGGTGCGCCCCCGCAGCATCGGGCTGAGCTCGAAGCTCGGGCCCCACGAGCTGTTGTTCCACAGCACCGTCACCAACGGCACCTGGTAACGGGCCGCGGTCTCGAGGTCGAAGCCGCCGATCCCGAAGCCGCCGTCGCCGATGACCGCGACCACCGGAGCCGAGGGACGGGCCAACTTGGCGCCGATCCCCATGCCGATGCTGTGACCGACCGGCGCCAGCGGGCCTGCGTCGAGGAGCTGGCCCGAGAAGCGCGACTCGAACCAGTGGCTCACGTAGCCCGACAGGGTGAAGCTGTCGACCACTATGACCGACGAGGGGTCGAGGACCTCCACCAAATCTCGCATCAGGCGGTCAGGGTGGAGCGGGACCTCGTCGTGGTGCTCCTGCTCGCGCGCCCTGATCATGGTGTCGAAGTTCTCGCGGGCTTCGGCCACCTCGGCCAGCCAGGACGAGCCGGCCCGGTCGATCGGAGGATGCCCACGCACGGCGTCGATCATCTGGCGTAGGACCAGCTTGGGATCACCGACGATCGCGACCTGGGCCGGCACGTGCGCCCCGACCCGGAGCGGATCCGAGTCCACCTGGATGTAGGCGGCATCGCTCGACCAGGTCGGCGGCTGGCCGAAGTGCTCGCCGCTCCAGAACCGGAACCCGACGCTCAGGACCACATCGGCGCGCCCGGTGAACGGCTTCTTCCACGCCCCCCGGACCGCGAGGGGATGGTCCTCGGGGACCGACCCCTGGCCGGCGCGCCGGCAGTAGACGGGGGTCGAGGTGAGCTCGGCCAGCTCGCGCAGTTCGGCCTCGGCCCCGGACCAGAACAGGCCGTCACCACCGACGAGGAGGGGACGTTCGGCACCGCACAGGAGCTCGACGGCCCGCTCCACCGAACGGGGATCGCCCTGGGCCCGCAGCTCGTCGGCGTCGTAGACGTGGGCACCGGGATGCTGCCGGGTCTCCTCACCCCGCTGGTAGAGGATGTTCTGGGGGATCTCCACCAGCGACACCCCTTGAGGTGGGCTCGCCGCCGCCCGGAAGGCCTGGCGCAGGTGCACCTCGATGGTGCTCCAGTCGAGGACCCGCTTGGCGTACTTGGCGAAGCTGCCGCAGATGTCCGAGCCGTAGGCCTCCTGGAACGAGCCGAGCCCGTCCTCGTTGCTCGGATGTTGCCCGGCGAGGCAGACCACCGAGCTCCCGGTCATCGCGGCCAACGTCAGCCCGGTGATGGCGTTGGTCAGCCCGCAGCCGGCAGTGACCGCGCACACCCCGGGCGTCCCGGTGGAACGAGCCCAGCCGTCCGCCGCGTACGCGACCGACTGCTCGTGACGCATGTGGATCAGCTTGACGTCGTTGGCGTTGAGGTGGGCCAGGATCGGGAACAGATGCCCGCCGTTAATGCAGAAGAGGTACCTGACCTTCTGCTCCGCCAGCACCCGTCCGATCAGCGCCCCCCCGTCGAGCTCCGCCATCGCACCTCCCCGACATCCCAGCGACTCGAGCGCTCGAGTCTCCCACACCCGGTCGAAATCGGCGGTGGCCGCCCCGACGGCCCGCCCGCGGTGGAACGCCTCGTGGTCCCGGCACCCGGCCGAGCGGTGCGTGATCGACGGACAGCGGCCGGTGGCCACAAGCTGGTGCGGCCGGCAGGCGCGCGTGTCGGGGGGCGATGGGCCACAGACTGCTCATCGGTGTGACCTGCGCCCTCACGATCGTGGGCGTCACGGACACCCCGGGGCGTCGGCCGATCAGACCTTCTCCTTGCAGGGGGCGCCGGGCGCCTCGAATGCCCCCTACAACCTGGCGGCGGAGTCCTTCCTCTCGGCCCACCGGGAACTGGACTGGGCGAGGAGCCCCAGGTTGTTGCCCAGGCAGGCGGAGCTGTCGAAGGGTTCGGGTGCCTCGAGGCGAGCTGCCCCACCGTGCCGAGAAAGGTCCGGGTGGGCGGCAGACTTCGATGGCGCCAGGTGAGACGTCAAACCGACCACCTCGGCTCCGACAGACTGCCGCGCGAGCGCCGCCGGGCCGGCGCCACAGCCGATGTCGAGCACCCGGCGACCGCAACGGCTTCGGATCCACTCCCAGTGGGGGCGCCCTCGGGCGGCGAAACGTAGTCGGAACGGTCACCTTGGACCAAGCCGTCGTCTCGTTCGATGACGATATCGGCCCCTTCGCGCTCGGCGCCCGCAGCAGACCCTCGCCGAAGGCATCGCCCTCCAGGGGGACCGGGCCCCTCGTGATCCGGCCGGTATGATCGGCGGCGCCCGGTCAGGCGGGATCGAGCGGTCCGGGAGTGCGACCCAACTCGTCGAGGAGCGCCTGGCTGTAGGTGACCCGCCCCGTCAACTGGCCCGGGTCCCCCGAGCACAGGGCGAGGGCCGCCTCGGCCATGACCTCAGGAGCCTCGGCCGTCCCCTCGGCCACCCGCGCCGCCGGGTCGGTTACCCCGAAGTGGTAGACGACGCCCGGGGTCATCACCCCCCGGCTCGGGGACAAGGCGTTGACCGCGATCCCGTCGGCGTAGACCTCGGACGCCAGGCCAGTGGAGAAGCGCTCTACGGCGGCCTTCACCATGCCGTAGACGCTGCCCCCGCGGCCGGCCCCGGCCCCCGTCGGCGGCACCTGGGGGTGCCGGGCCGCTCCGGAGGAGATGTTGAGGATCCATCCCCGCCCCCGCTCCCGCATCCCGGGGAGGACCAGCTGGCTGAGCTCGAAGGGCGCACGGACCTGGACCTCGAACATCAGGTCGAACCGGGCGCGCGGGAAGTCGAGGACCGGCTGGAAGTACGTCACCGCCGCGTTGTTGACCAGGATGTCCACCGGACCGAGCTCGTCGGTGACCGTCTCGACCAGTCGCTGGCGGTCCTCGGCCCTCGACAGGTCGGTCGGTACCGCGATGGCGACGCCGCCGGTCCGTCGGATCGTCTCGACGGTCTCGTGGATGGTCCCGGGGAACCGCTGGTCGTGTTGCTCGACGGTCCGGGCCGCCACCGCCACCGCCGCCCCCTCGGATGCGAACCGGCGGGCCATGTACTCCCCGATGCCTCGGCTCGCGCCGGTGACGATGGCCGTCTTGCCGTCCAGGATCCCCACGGCTCCACCTCCGACTCGCGTTCGACTGGCCCGGAACCTATCGGTCGGCTCGGGCCTTAGCGAGTGGCGGCCTCGAGGACCGCAGCGGTGGCGCAGACCAGCTCCTCGCCACCGTGCGGCCCGACCAGCTGCAGGCTCGCCGGCAGGGGCGAGCCGGGCGCCGGGACCGGGAGGGCCATGGCCGGCGACCCGCTCACGTTGAACGGGCTGGTGAGCGCGGTGAGGTTGAACGCGATGGTCTCCCCCAGCAGTGGGGCGAAGCCGAGCAGGGTAGGCAGGACCAACAGCTGAACCCGGGACAGCACCGATTCCACCTCGGCCCGCCAGCGGGCTTGCAGGCGGCGCGCCTCGGCGGTCATCCCCTCGGTAATGCCGGCGCCCATCGCGAGTCGCTCGGCGATGCGCGTGCTCACCTTCGAGGGGTCCTCCAGCAGGTGCCGATCGTTGTGCCAGGCCTCCCCGGCGATGAGCGGGCCGAAGGCCGACGAGGTCGTCGCCCAACCCTCGAGTCGGAGGTCCACGACCTCGAGTTCGGCGGCCGCCAGCGCCTCGTCGACCGCCCGCTCGACGAGGGGGTCGACGTCGGGCGGGCGCAGACGGCCCACCACCGCGGCCGGAGTCGGGGCGGGTTCGAAGCCCGGCTCGAGGAGCTTCATGCCGGTCACCACCCCGGCGACGTCCGCCGCCATGGGACCGATAGTGTCGAGGCTCTGGGAAAGCGGCCAGACCCCGTCCAACGGGACGCGGCCGAAGGTGGTCTTCAGGCCGACCGTCCCGCAACAAGCCGACGGGATCCGCACCGATCCACCGGTGTCGGAGCCGTAGGCCACGTCGGCGTCACCGGATCCGACGGCCACCGCCGATCCGCTGGAAGAGCCTCCGGGGATCCGGCGCGCGTCGAGCGGATTGACCGGCGTCCCGTACCACTCGTTGTCGCCCACGCCGTCGTAGGCGAGCTCGCTCAGGTTCGTCTTGCCGACGATGCGCGCGCCCGCTCGTCTCGCCCCGGCAATGCAGGCAGCGTCGGAGGCGGCCGGCCGGGCTCGCTCGGCGACGGCCCGGCAGCCGGCGGTCGTCGGCTCGCCGATCAGGTCGATGAGATCCTTCACCGCGAGCCGGACTCCGGTTCCTTCCGTTTCGTATTGGTGAATGAAAGTGCTCACTTCGCTCGTCTCCCACCCCCGGTGGAGCGCGGCGTCATCGGCCCCATCATGGTGAACGGCGGCGGAGCACGTCGGAGGCGGCTCGTGCCCATCGAAGGCGCCCGCCTACGCGCCGGTGAAGTCGAGGACCACCCGGGACAGCTGGGCCAGGATCGCCACGCTGGCCTCGACATCCCCCGGCACCTCGAGCGCGTGGTCGGCGCGGTCGAGGACCAAAGAGACGCCACCGGTCGCCGCGACCACCGCGGCCAACCCGTCGGCATCGTGCAACGGGTCGGCGGCGCCGGAGGCATAGAGGCTGGCCCACGGCTTGGCTGCCGCCCCGTCGCGGACCTCGGCCCGGCCGAAGATGGGGGTGAGCCAGATCGCCCGGACCTCGTCACATCGGATCAGATCCTCCCGGAGGTGGGCCAGGACCACGGTCCCGAGGGACTTGGCCACCAAGGTGACCCGCTCCGGGGACACCTCGCTGATCTCTTGGACGATCTGATCCGACACGGCGCGGAAGAACGACCGGGCCTCGTCGGAATCGAGGGCGCGGGGCCGTTCGGACGGATAGTCGATGGCCCGGACCTCGGCGCCCCGTTGGCGGAGCGCCTGGGCGCAGCACCAGAGCACCGGTGCGCGCGGCGGGTAGTTGGCCCCCGGCAAGACGAGCCCGAGTTCACGCATCCCGACATCTTGCCCGGTCGGGTCAGCTCGGGCCCATTCCAGGGTCCCGCCCGGCCGGTGTCGTCGCGTCGCCGCGGGCCGCGGTCTCGGCCGGCGTCGGCTCAGGGCTCGGCGCTGGCGATCGCCGGCCAGCGCAACTCGGGCTGACAGAAGTGCACCAGGTTGCTCCAGGACTCCTCGGTGTCGGCCGACCGCTCTGGGAGGCGCGGAACCCCGCCAAGTACCCGCCGATCTCGAACAAGTCGTACCAGAGCCGGTAGCACGCGAGGGCAGTGGGATCGGCCTCACGGCCACTCTGGCGCCGATAGGCGTCGAGCACTGTGCCGTCCCCGGGTCGAGCACCCACAGGTCGCGCTCGGGTGGGGCGATCCGTGCCGACTCCAGTCGACCAGCTTCATGCCCTGACCGGTGACGACCACGTTCGACGCGTTGGGCTCCGCGTGGGTGATGACCCAACCGGTGCCCGTCGCGACCTGCTCGGCCCACTCGTCGCAGCGGGCGAGAAGGCTGCGCACGCCCTCGGCATGGTCGCGCAGCAACACCCGGGAAAACTCCGCGAACGGCCCCGTTCCTCAAGGGGTCCCGAGATCCTCGAGGTCGCCTCGGTGCGGTAGCGACAAGTCGTCGACCACCGCCACGCCTTCGACCAAGCCCGTGGCCCGGTGCAACGCGACGAGGTGCGGCACCATCGCCAGGCGCGCCGACCGGCCTCGTACTTCCCGTCTTGCCCGGCCGGGTGGCCGGACAGATAGGGGTGCACCACCACCGAGTACGGCGCCGACAGGCGGGCGGTCGGTCGCACGAGGTCGGCTCGGTGCCCACGGCGAACTCGAGCCCGGCGTCGGCCAGGACGCGGGCGGCGGCGAAGCTCAACGTCAGGCAGTCGAACGCGGCATCGAGGGTGGGTTCGGTCACGGTGAGTCGGGAGCGGAGGTCGTCGACGGTCACGAACCAGGCACTTTGTCCTGCGAGCGTGGCCAGCCAGTGACGGCTGCCGAAGCCCACCGGCTGGTACCCCAAGTCGTCGGGCTCCATGTCCCAATAAGTGGCGAGGCACCTGCGTAGCTCCGACTCGTCGAGGTCGATCGGGTTGGTTAACATGGCGTGCTCGCCCTCTTCGTTTCTCCCGCGCGGGGCCGTACCGCCGGCGAATCACTCGATCCCAGGGCGGCCGGCCCGATCCAGCTCTGACCCTCGCCGACGGATCCGCCGGATGGGCCGCCGTTCTTCCCTCAGTCGACCGGTCCGAGGTGACGGAGGAAAAACGCCTCGTACGCGTCCCGCTCGAAGAGCGGGGTCTCCACATGGCCCCCGGGATGGATGTGGGCGGTCTTCTCCATCGAGCCGATCGCGTCGAACAACGAGAGGCCTTCTTGCTGACCGACCAGCTCGTCGTTCCACTGGAGGACGAGCAGGACGGGGACCCGCAGCGACCTCGCCGACCCCTCGAACTGCTCCGACCCGGGTCGGTTGCCCAGGCCGGCCAGCCCGAGGACAGCGGCGGCGATTCGTGGTTCCTCGGCCACGAAGGGCAGCCCGATGGCGGTTCCCATCGACACCCCCCAGTAGCCGTAGCGCACCCCGGCCTGCAGCGCGTCGAGCTCGTCGAGCAAGGTCTTCCACTCGGTGACCCCCTTGGTGGTCCGCTCGACCCACTCGCTCGCCTCTTCGGGACCGAACACTCGCTCGCCACCCCCGGGCCCCGCCGCGATGCGGTCCTGCAGCACCCGACGGCGCCGTTCGGCCGCCTCGGGGTCGGTGATGCGATCCCCGTGCCCCGGTGCGTCCAGGGCGACGGCCGAGTAACCGAGGTGTCTGACGAACCGTCGAGCAAGTGCGAGGACGTTGGGCACCCGCTTGTGCTGGGTACCGCCGTGTCCGATCAGGATCGTCGGCCGCGGTCCCGTCGCGCCTTCTGGCATCCACCGGATGCCCGGGATCGGCTCGCCACCGACCTCCAGGTCGAACCGCTGCTCGACCACCCCCATCTCCGCCTTCTCGCCGACAATGTCCACGGGACCGAACCTCCGAGAGCGTCGCGACGTGCACCGACCACTAGGAACCTATACCACCCGCTTTTCCCGACGGCTCGGGTGGCCACTCCTCGGCCACACTTGTGACGACCTTGAGCCCATCAGCGAAGCGAGGACTGCGAG
>DAHUZS010000085.1 GCA_027315045.1 Acidimicrobiaceae bacterium | reverse complement strand
GCCGAGCTAGGCCAGCAGGCAGTCCTGGCCGACGACCTCGGCTACGACTCGATCAGCTTCACCGAGCACCACTTCCACATCGAGGGCTTCGAGCTGTCGAACAACCCGGTGCTGCTCGACCTGTTCGTCGGCATGCAGACCAAGCGGATCCGGGTCGGCCAGCTAGGGATCGTCCTCCCGGCCGACAACCCCATTCGGGTGGCCGAGGACATCGCGATGCTCGACCACATGACGGGGGGCCGGGCGAATGCCGGGTTCGCCCGCGGCTACCAGCGCCGGTGGGTCGACATCATGGCCCAGCAGACCCACGGCATCCACGGTGCCCTCCCCCACGACCACGACCAGATCGACGCGGCCAACCGGGCGGCGTTCGAGGAGTGCTTCCGGATCATCAAGGCGGCGTGGACCGAGGACCTGCTCTCCTACGACGGGAAGTACTGGCGGATCCCGGCCGGCCGGACCGAGTGGGACCTCGAGTCCACTCGGCTCTACGGCGCGGGGATCGAGGACGGGGTCGTGGCCCAAGTCGCCGTGGTGCCCAAGCCCCTGCAGAAGCCCCACCCGCCGCTGTTCCAGCCCTTCGCCTCCTCGGAGGCCTCGATCCGCTGGTGTGCCGAGGAGCAGGTGACCGCCATCCTCCCCCCGTTGCACCCCAAGACCGAGCGCCGCCTGGTCCAGCTCTACGCGGAGGTCTCCGGCCGGCCGCCGGGGGAGGGCATCGGGGTGCTCCGCGACGTCCTCATCGCCGACACCGACGAGGAGGCGATGGCCCTGTGGGTCGACAGCGGCCTGTTCTGCGGCGCGTCGTGGTTCACGCCGTTCGGGTTCTCCCGGGGCCTGGCCGATCCCGACACCGGCGAGGCGACCGACGACCTGCTCGCCGAGGGCCTGGGCCTGGTGGGCACCGTCGACTCCGTCACCCGCCAACTCGAGCGGTTGGCCGAGCGGCTCCCGGTCGACTGGCTGTTCGCCTGGACCTACAACGGACTGGTCCCGCACCCCAAGCTCATGACCTCCATCGAGCGGTTCGCCACCGAGGTGTTGCCCCGCTTCGAGGCGGCGAGGTGACCGGTCCCTGCGCCTGGCGGGTGCCGTCGCCCGGGCGGACCGGGCGTGGGGGCTCGCCGGCCGTACCCCCTCCCCGCTCGACGCGGTTGGCGACGCGTGCACCCAAACCGACCGCGGGGCGGTCCGGCGCGCCCCGATCGTCATGCTCGCCTGAGTGCGACCCGCTCGGGCACCGAGGAGCGTTCGCATGAGCACCCCTACAGAGGCAACGAAGGCATCGAGGACCCGAGAGGGCTTCGACCCCGAGGAGCTGCGCCGTCGCTACCGGCTCGAGCGGGACAAGCGTCTCCGGGCCGACGGGAACGACCAGTAAGGACATCAGCGGATAGGGCGTGAATCCGGGCTCCAGCGGGTTCGCCAGTCGATCAGTTTCGCCGTGATGAGTAGGGCGACGACCAGGCAGAGCTGAGCGTGGCGATGCCTCATCCTCCGATCAGTATTGCGGCGGAGT
>DAHUZS010000080.1 GCA_027315045.1 Acidimicrobiaceae bacterium | reverse complement strand
AGCACGTCGATCGGCCCCTTGTCCTCGGACAGCTCCCCGGTGACCTGGGAGGTCAGGTGCATGATGTGGCTGTAGCGCTCGACGGTCATGAACTCGTCGAGGCGCTCGGTGCCGAAGCGAACGACCCGGCCGACGTCGTTGCGGGCCAGGTCGACCAGCATGACGTGCTCGGCCAGCTCCTTGGGGTCCTCGACCAGTTGCCCCGCGGCGAGCTCGTCCTCCCGGGCCGAGCGCCCGCGGGGCCGGGACCCCGCGATCGGCCTGGAGGTGACCACCCCGTCGCGCAGCCGCACCATCGGCTCGGGGGACGAGCCCTCGACCGTCAACTCGTCGAGGCGGAGGAAGTACAGGTACGGACTCGGGTTGAGCAGGCGCAGGCACCGGTAGACGTCGAAGGGGTCGGCGTCGAGCTCGACGTCGTAGCGCTGGGACAGCACCACCTGGAAGATGTCGCCTGCGGCGATGTACTCCTTGGCCACCCGCACCGCCTGGCGGTAGCGGTCCGAGGTCATGGTCCTCGTCACCTCCTCGACCGGATCGACCCCGTCGGGCGGCGCGATCGGGCGCTCCGCCGTCGGGCGCACGCAGTCGGCCGCCAGGGCTTCGAGCCGCGCCGAGGCGACGCGGTAGGCCTCCTCGAGCTCGTGACGGTCCCAGCGCGGGTCCACGGCCACGTTGTCGACCAAGACCACCCGCTGGCGCCAGTGGTCGAACGCGCACAGCTGGCCGATCACCAGCAGCCCGGCGTCGGGCAGTCCCTGGTCGTCCCGGGGGACGTCGGGCAGGTGCTCCACTTCGCGCACCACGTCGTAGCCGAGGTACCCGACCACCCCGGCGAAGAGGGGCGGCAGTCCCTCGATGGCCGGCGACTGGTAGGTCTCGAGCACCGCCTCGAGGGCCGAGAGCATCCCGCCGTGCCCGGTCGGGACGGCGAGGGTCCCGCTGGCGACGACCTCGCCTCCCCGGGCCACCAGGGTCGCCAAAGGCGCCCGGCCGACGAAGGAGAACCGACCCCAGCGCTCGCCGCCCTCGACCGACTCGAGCAGGAACCCGACGCCGTCGCCGACCACGTGGCGGTACGCCGCCACCGGGGTGAGGGTGTCGGCCACCACCTCGCTCCAGACCGGCACGATCGGGTGCGATGCGGCCAGCGCGCAGAACTCGTCCAGTCCGGGGGCGCACGTGAGGTCGGAGGACGCGGTCGGGCTCCCGATCGACCCGGCCCCCTCCCCCAAGCGGACGGTCAAGCGCCCCCCGGGCGAAGACGGGACCACCGGGGCTCCGATCGCGAGCCGCTCACAGGTAGAGCCCCGTCCCGGTGTCGTTGCGCTCGGAGGCCACGGCGTGGATGTCCCGCTCGCGCAGGATCACGTACTCTTCGCCCTGGACCTCCACCTCGAAGCGGTCCTCGGGGTTGAAGAGGACCTTGTCCCCGGCCTTGATAGCCCGCACGTGGGGGCCGACCGCCACGACCTCGGCCCACAGGAGGCGTCGGGAGACCTGGGCGGTGGCCGGGATCAGGATGCCTGCCCGTGACCGTCGCTCGCCGTCGCCCTGGGCCACCTGGACCAGCACCCGGTCGAACAGGACGGTGATCGGCTGCTTCTGGCTTCCCGGGCCGCTCACCTCGGGTCGTTCCACACCGGCACGGTACCGCATCGCCACCGCGCCGAAGCCGGATCCGCCGGATCGGCCGAGCTTGGTGGCGTGGGATGGAGCCGGTTGTCTCCCCTCGCGTGGGGCACGCCGGCCGACGCGCCCACCATCCTCGCCCTCTGGTGGCCTGCGCCCCGGGTCCGCACGCGCGCCGAGTTCGCCCCGATGCAGCGCTTCGCCCTCCATCGCTCCGGCGCGCCCGGTCGTCCGGCAGTGCGCGATCGACACCGCCGGCGGTGACCAGCGCTGGTCCCAGGCGTTCCTGGCCGAGGCCGGGGAGGCGGCGGCCGTCGACGTCCGGTTCCTCAATGTCGACCCGATGCCCAACGTCGCCGACCCGGTCGGGTTCCTGCTCGACCACGACGTGGTCTCGGGTCGGTGTCGGCAGCGCGGCCAACCTGGTGGCTTTGTGGCGTCTCCACCGCGATGCCCACGCCTCTGGGAGTCGCGGGCGGCCGGGGTCGTGGTGGCCGGGGTCTCGGCCGGCTCGATCTGCTGGCACGCCGGCGGCACCACCGACTCCTTCGGTCCCGAGCTACGGGCCATCACCGACGGCCTGGCCTTCCTCCGACGCCAACGGCGTCGACCACGACTGCGAGCCGCCCTGCCACCCTCCCGCACCATCTGGTCGCCGAGGGGGTACCGGCCGGCCCCGACGCCACCGACGACGGGGTCGGCTCCTCTACCGGGCCGACCCGCTCCTCAAGGCGGTCGGCGAGATCCCGGGGAAGGGCGCCTACGCGCTCCGCCGCACGGGCGCGGGGACGGCGAAAGAAGCGCATCGAGCCCCGCCTCGTGCCCGGGGCCTCAAACCGGGCGCCTCAGCCGCCGGCGCCGGCCGACGGCCGCACCACCACGCCCTGGGCCTCCAGGTACGCCTTGGCCTCGCCGATGGTGTGCTGGCCGGAGTGGAAGATGGACGCCGCCAACAAGGCATCGGCCTTGCCGATCAAGGCCCCGTCGACCAGGTGCTCCAGGGTGCCCACGCCGCCCGACGCGATGACCGGGATGCGAAGGGAACCCGAGACCGCAGCGGTGAGCTCGAGGTCGTAGCCGTCCCGGGTGCCGTCGCGGTCCATCGAGGTGAGGAGGAGCTCGCCGGCCCCGAGCTCGGCGGCTCGGGCGCACCAGGCGAGCGCGTCCACCCCGGTCGGCCTTCGCCCGCCGTGGGTGTAGACCTCCCAACCGCCGCCCTCGGGCCGGCGTCGAGCGTCGACCGCCACCACCACGCACTGGGACCCGAACTCGCCGGCAAGACGGGCCACGAGGTCGGGGGCGTCGAGGGCAGCGGTATTCACCGACACCTTCTCGGCTCCGGCCCGGAGCAACCGGCGGGCGTCCTCGGCGCTGCGGACCCCGCCACCCACCGTCAAGGGAATGTAGACCTGCTCGGCGGTGCGCTCGACCACCTCGACCATGGTGTCGCGCCCCTCGTGGGACGCGGTGATGTCCAAGAAGGCCAGCTCGTCGGCCCCTTCGAGGTCGTAGCGTGCGGCGAGGACCACCGGGTCGCCCGCGTCGGCCAGGTCGACGAAGCGCACCCCCTTCACCACCCGGCCGCCGGTGACGTCCAGGCACGGGATCACCCGGACCGAGCGCATGCCTGCATCGCCTCCTCCACGCCGAAGGACCCCTCGACGAGGGCGGTCCCCACCACCACGCCGTCGAGCGAGCGACCACGCGACGAGCGCAGCCCGGCCAGGGCGGCCAGATCGCCGAGCGATCCCACCCCGCCCGAGGCCACCACCGGCACCTCGCTCGCGTCGAGCACCAGGCGCAGGGCGTCGAGGTCAGGCCCCGTCCCGGTCCCGTCCCGTTCGATCGAGGTCGCCACCACCGCGGCCAGCGGCACCCCCCACCACCGCTCGAGCTGGTCGACCACCGTCGTGCCCGACCCCTCGAGCCAGCCCGAGGCGGCCGGCTCGAGGACGCCGTCGGGGCGCTGGCGGTGGTCGAGCCCCAGCACGATCCGCCCGGGGAACCGCCGGGCGCAGGCCACAACGACCTCGGGGTCGCGCAAAGCGGTGGTCCCCATCACCACGGTCGCCGCGCCCAGCGCGACCAACCCCGCCACGTCATCTTCGGCCCGCACTCCCCCGCTCACCTGCACCGGCACCCCGGCCCGCTCGACGATGGCCTCGACCAGGGCCCGGTTCACCGGGACCCCGCTCGCCGCGGCGTCCAGGTCGACCACGTGCAGATACCGGGCCCCTTCCGCGACGAACCGCTCGGCCAGGGCCACCGGGTCGCCGTAGCGGCGCTCCCGGGCGAAGTCGCCCTGGACCAGGCGCACCGCCCGTCCGGCCCGCAGGTCGATGGCACAGAGGAGCCGCATCGGGTTCAATAACGCGGGTCGCCGGCCCCCGTGCGCCGTACGAAGTTGGCTAGGACCGCCAGCCCGAGGGTCCCGGACTTCTCGGGGTGGAACTGGGTCCCCCAGAGGTTGTCGCGCTCGATCGCCGCCGCCACCGGCCCGCCGTAGTCGCAGGCGGCCACGGTCTCTGGGCCGATCGGCGGCGCGTAGGAGTGCACGAAGTACATCCATGGGCGCTCCGGGAGGCCGGCGAGGAGGGCGCCCGGCCGCTCGCCGAGCGGCTCGAGCCGGTTCCACTGGATCTGGGGGCACTTCACCCCGGCCGGCAACCGGCCGACCACCCCGGCGACGACCCCGAGGCCCGGGGTGCCCGGCGCCTCCGCGGAACCCTCGTAGAGGAGCTGCAGCCCCACGCAGATGCCGAGGAACGGGGTCCCGGTCTCGATGGCCCAGCGGGCCACCTCGACCAGCCCGCTCGCCCCGAGCGCCTCGGCGCAGCGTCCGAAGGCACCGACCCCGGGCAGCACCACGCCGGCCGGGTCCGCCGCCTCCGTGGGGTCCCGCACCAGCCGGGCCCGGGCCCCTATGCGCACGAGGGCCCGGTGGGCGGAGGCGAGGTTCCCGATGCCGTAGTCCAAGACGACGATGTCCCCCGAGGGAGCGGTCACAGCGTGCCCTTGGTCGAGGGCACGCCCCCGCCCTCCCGGCGCAGCGCGTCCTTGAGCGCCCGGGCCACCGCCTTGAACGAGGCCTCCAGGATGTGGTGGGTGTTGCGCCCGTGCCGCAACGAGACGTGCAGGGTGAGGCCGGCCGCCCCGACGAGCGCCCGCCAGAACTCCTCGGCCAGCTGGGGGTCGAAGGGGGGCGACCCGAGGCCCGGGGTGTCGGGGGCGAAGGGGACGACGTAGGCGAGGAACGGGCGGCCCGACACGTCGAGGGCCACCTCGACCAGCGCCTCGTCCAACGGGATCAGGGCGTTGGAGAAGCGCCGCACGCCGGCCTTGTCACCGAGCGCCTCCCCGAGGCACCCGCCGAGCACGATCCCCACGTCCTCGACTGTGTGGTGGGCGTCGACCTCGAGGTCCCCGTGGGCCCGAACCACGAGGTCGAACCCGCCGTGCCGGCCGAGCTGGTCGAGCATGTGGTCGAAGAACGGCAGGCCGGTGTCCGCCTCGACCTGCCCCGACCCCTCGAGCGCGAGCTCCACGGCGACCTCGGACTCCTTGGTCGAACGGGACCGTCTCGCCCGGCGCACCTCCTCGCTCACCGGAGGCACTCCTCCAGCGCGGCGAGGAAGCGGTCGTTCTCGGCGGCGGTGCCGACGGTCACCCGGAGGCAGCCGGCCAGCTCCTCCCGGGCCGACACGTCGCGGATCAGCACCGAGCGTTCGAGCAGGCCCTGCCAGACCCCCCGGGCCGAACGGCCCCGGGGCCGGAACAAGATGAAGTTGGCGTCCGACGGCCACTGCTCGACGTCGAGGCCGGCCATGGCGGCGGCGAGGCGGCCCCGCTGCTCGGCCACGAAGGCCACCCGAGCCTCCATCTCGCCCCGGAAGCGCAGGGCGCAGAGCCCGGCGGCCTGGGTGTAGGCCGACAGGTGGTAGGGCAGGGCCACCGCCTCGCAGGCCTCGACGATCTCCCGGTCGGCCAGGAGGTACCCGAGGCGGGCTGCCGCCATGGCCCAGGTCTTAGAAAAGGTCCGCACCACGACGAGACCCTCAGCCCCGGCCCGCCCGAGGAGTGCCGCGGCCGAAGCCGGGGCGAACTGGCCGTAGGCCTCGTCCACCACCACCAGGCCGGGAGCCATCGAGAGGATCCGCTCCACCAGTTGCGGCGGGTCGGCGTTGCCAGTCGGGTTGTTGGGCGAACAGAGGAAGGTGATCGCCGGCCGACACTCCTCGAGGAGGGCCTTGGCCCCGTCCACGTCGACCCCGAACTGCGCGTCGCGCGTCGCGCTGGCGATAGGCGTCGCCGTCAGGCGAGCGATAAAGGAGTGCAGGGCGTAGGTCGGCTCAAACGTGGCGGCCAGCCGGTCGGGCCCGCCGAACGCCAGGAGCAGGCACTGGATGACCTCGTTGGAGCCGTTGGCGCAGAACACCTCCGACGGCGACACCCCGTGCAGCTCGGCGAGGGCGCGACGCAGGGCGTCGGCGTCACGGTCCGGGTAGCGGTTGGGGGCGATCCGGGCAACCTCGACGCCGAACGCCTCGGCCCAACCGGCCGGCGGGGGCAGCGGCGACTCGTTCGTATTCAGCCGCACCTCGGCTGGGACCTGCGGCGAGTGGTAGCCCTCGAGGGAGGCCAGGTCGTCCCGACGGGCCACGACGGGGCTCATGTCCGCAGCTCGATCGACCGGGCGTGCGCGTCGAACCCCTCGGCCCGGGCCAGGGTGATCACGCACGGACCGAGGCGGTCGATCGCCTCGACGTCGGCCTCGACTACGTGGATGTGCCGGCGGAAGTCGCGGGTGGAGAGAGCGGAGGCGAACCGGGCCGACCGATTGGTCGGGAGCACGTGGTTCGGCCCGGCCACGTAGTCACCGAGCGAAGCCGGCGAGCGGGTGCCGAGGAAGACCGCCCCGGCCGATCGGACCCGCTCGAGCAGTCGGCGCCCGTCCTCCACCATGAGCTCGAGGTGTTCCGGGGCGACCACGTTGGCCACCGCCACGGCCTGCTCGGGCCCGTCCACCAGGCACCCGTAGCCCCCGGCCGCCAGGGTCGCCGCCAGCTCGTCGCGACGCGGTGAGCTGGCGACCACCTCATCGAGGGCGGCGTCGACCTCCTCAAGCTTGTCCTCGGACCAGGTGACGAGCCACGCCGCGCCGTCGGGGCCGTGCTCGGCCTGGACGGCCAGATCGATCGCGGCCAGCTCGGCGGGGGTGTCGGGTCCGGCGACGACCAGCACCTCCGAGGGCCCTGCGGTGGCCGCCGGGATGCCGACCACCCCGGAGACCTGGCGCATCGCCTCGGCCACGTAGCGGTTGCCCGGTCCGACGATGACGTCGACCGCGATCACCGACTCGGTGCCGTAGGCCATGGCCGCCACCGCTTGGGCCCCACCGACCCGGTAGACCCGATCGACGCCGGCGATGGCCGCCGCCGCCAACGAGGCGTCGTCGACCCGGCCGTCGGGCCCGGGCGGGACGCAGAGGACGACCTCATTAACCCCGGCGACGCGAGGCGGGGTGGCGCACATCAGCACGGTCGAGGGGTAGCGGGCGAGGCCGCCGGGCGCGTAGCAGCCGACCCGGCCGACTGGGCGAACCAGTTCGGTGACCCGGATCCCCTCGGAGTGCAGTTCCCGCTCGGCCACCACGTCGTGCTGGTGGTAAGCCGAGATCCGCCGGTGCGCGACCTCGAGCGCGCCTCGGAGCTCGTCGTCGATCCGCTCCAGCGCCGCCTTAGGTGCCTCGGGGTCGAGCTCGATCGCGTCGAGGGCGACGCCGTCGAACCGCTCGGTCAGGGCCCGCAACGCCGCATCGCCATGGCTGACGACGTCGGCGATGATCTCGGCCACCGCCCCGGTCACCGGGCCCGGGGGCGCAGGGCGCGGTAGCACCACCTCGAGACGTTCGTCGAGGCCGCGCACGTCGAGACGCCGGAGCACCATGGGCTCCAAGGCTACCTGGGCCTCTGAGGCGTCCCGAGAGGAGGAGCGGCCCTTGCGGCTGGGCTCGCCCGCCTGGGCCATCATCAGAGGATGCCCGCACGTGCCGAGATCGGCTCCATCGCCACCACCCTCGAGGAGCTGACCCGCCGGATCGGTGGCCTCGCCGAGGCGGCCGAGGCCGCGGACGAGGAGACGGCGGTCGAGCTCTACGGGATCGAACGATCCTTGGCCGGGGCGCTCAGGCGTCTGCGCAAGCTGTCGGACCCCGGGCGGGGTTGACCTTTGGGCCTCGGCGGTTCACAGCGCGTGGAGCACCAGCTTGTGGCCGAGCAAACGCGACGAGTTGGCCAGCGCGTTCTGGCGCGAGGCGACCACCGCGCAGTTCCGTCTGGCGGCCACCTCGGCGACGCTCGCCGCCACGAGGTCGGTGGTGGCGGCCTTGACCGCGAGCTCGCCGATCCGCCGGGCCGTCTCGGGGTCCAAGAGCTCGATCTCCGAGCCGTCGAGGAGGTCCTGGATCCGGTCTCCCCTCGCCTCGGTTCGAAAGCCCTCGGCGACGGCCGTGATCGGGACGACCGGGACGATCCCGTGGGCCAGCGCGGCCCGGTGCATGGCCCAGAAGACCCGGTCTCCTCGCGCGGCGGCCCGGAGCGCCCCGACCCCGTAGACGAGTCCCGAGCGGATGGTCGCCATCAGCGCCGGCGGACCCGGGAGGCCATCCCCGACACCCCCGAGAGCAGCCGGGCCAGCAGGTCCTCGCCGGCGGCGATCTCCTCGGCGCTCAGCGCACCGGCCTCGGCCTCCCACGCGGCGACACCACGGAGCCCTTCGCGCACTCGGAGCCGCTGCTCGGCGGCGCTGGAGAGCCAGGCGCTGAAGGAGACCCCGTCCTCACGGGCGGCCCGCTCCACCGACGCCGCAACCTCGTCGCCCAAAGAGACCGACCGCTTGACCACCATGGGCAAAAAGTAGCACCTGCAGTACTACTCGGAGGATTGGGTCCCCCGCTTCGCCGCCGCGCCGCCCGTGACGCGGGACCCCCGGGGCCGCCCGGCACGCCCCGAGCCGCTCGGTGCGGGGGAGGACGGGCAGATGTCGTGCAGGATGCAGTCGACGCAGCGTGGCTGGCGGGCCGCGCA
>DAHUZS010000065.1 GCA_027315045.1 Acidimicrobiaceae bacterium | reverse complement strand
GGTCCGGCCGGGCCAGCTCATCTCGTACAACGGCTGGGACGGCCACCAGTACGCGGACTGGCGGGGGGCCTCCGACATCGAGGCGGGGATGGTCAAGTGGATCGCCTTCGCCGGGGGCTACGGCCACATCAACTACTCACCGGCCGAGTGGCAGCCCATCCCGGCCGATCGGGGCGTGCCCTGTGACTTCGAGAAGGCGGCCGCTGGGCCGAGCAGGAGCGGGAGGTAGCTCATGCAGGTGGTAGCGGTCGGCCGTGCCTAGAAAGGCGGCGCGACACCAGAAGCGACGGGACGCCAAGGAGGGCTCAGGTGCGTGACGTGATCGTGGCAGGGGTGGGGATGACGCGCTTTGCCAAGCATCCCGACCGATCCCTCCGCTCGCTCGCCCAGGAGGCGACGAAGGAGGCGCTCGACGCCGCCGGGGCGGACCCGGCCGGGGTGCAGGCGGCATACTTCGCCAACGCGGTGGCCGGCCTGACGACCGGCCAGGAGATGATCCGTGGCCAGGTCGCGCTGGTCGACTCGGGGCTCTCGGGCATCCCGGTCTTCAACGTGGAGGACGCCTGCGCCTCGGCCTCGGCAGCGTTCCACCTGGCCTGGGCAGCGGTCGCCTTCGGCCAGTACGACCTGGTGCTGGCGGTCGGGGCTGAGAAGCTGACCCACCCGGACAAGGCCGTTACCTTCCGGGCCATCGGCACGGCCGTCGACCTCGAGCGCCGGGCCGAGGCGGCCCGGGCGCGCCCGGCACGAGCACCCGCCAAGACGACCGGCCCGAGCAGGGCCGAGGCGGGGGCGTCGAGGGACCACAGCATCTTTATGGACTTCTACGCCGCGAGCGCCCTTCGCTACATGGAGGAGAGCGGCGCCACCCGGGAGGACTTTGCCGCCGTGGCGGTGAAGAACCGGGCCCACGCGGCGCTGAACCCCAAGGCGCAGTTCCGCCAGCCGGTGACCCTGGACGAGGTCTTGAACAGCCGGACCGTGTCGGGCCCGCTCACTCTTTTCATGTGCTCGCCGACCGGCGACGGCGCGGCGGCCGCCGTGCTCTGCAGCCGGGCGGCAGCCCGCCGGCTCGGGGTGCGCCCGGCAGTGAAGGTGGCCGCCTCGGTCCTCGCCTCGGGCCTGGGCGCGGTCGACGCCGGGCAGGAGGCGATCCGGGCCGCCTACGAGCGGGCCGGGCTCGGGCCGGCCGACCTGGACCTGGCCGAGGTCCACGACGCGGCCGCCCCCGCCGAGCTCCGCCTCTACGAGAGCCTCGAGCTGTGTGGTGACGGCGAAGGGCCGGGTTTCCTCGCCAACGGCGAGACCGGCCTTGGCGGGCGGGTGCCGGTCAACACCTCGGGGGGCCTCTTGGCTAAGGGGCACCCGATCGGCGCCACCGGGCTCGCCCAGATCGCAGAGGTGACCTGGCAGCTGCAGGGCCGGGCGGGCGCGCGCCAGGTGCCAGGAGCGCGGGTGGGGCTAACCCAGAACGCCGGGGGATCGATCGGGACGGGTCCGGCGGCGCTGTCGGTGCACGTGCTCACCCGCTAGGGAGGCGAGGTGGCGCCCAACCCATTTCCCAACCTCTTCTCGCCCATCTCCATCGGGCACCTGACCCTGCGCAACCGGATCTACTCGCCGCCGCACGCGCCCGGGTTCACCGACCGGTTCTTCATGCCCTCGGAGCGGGCCATCGCCTACTGGGAAGCCAAGGCCGCCGGGGGCACGGCCATGGTCTCGTCCGGGGTCACGCCGGTGCACTCCAGCGCCATCCGCGTCGTCCCCTTCGACAACCCCCGGTTCTGCGAGGTCTACGGGAGCGCGGCCGAGCGGGTCAGGGCGCACGGTGCCCGCTTCGTGGTCCAGCTCTGGCACGGCGGGGCCCAGGTCGGCATGGGAACACGTTGGGCACCCTCCCCCTATGCCACCCCGAGCGAGTGGCGGGTGGCCCACGCCATGGACAAGGCAGAGATCAAAGACGTCATCGCCGCGTTCGGTCGGGCCGCGGCCCGGGTGAAGGAGGCGGGCTGCGACGTCATCGAGATCCACGGGGCTCACGGGTACCTGCTCACCGAATTCGCCTCGGCCCTGTCCAACCACCGCGACGACGAGTACGGGGGCACCCTCGAGAACCGGGCCCGCTTCGTCGCCGAGGTGATCGAGTCGGTCCGCGAGGCGGTCGGCTCGGAGTTCACGGTCGGCCTGCGCTTCAGCGCGGACGAGTTTGTCGACGGGGGGCTCACCATCGAGGAGTCCCAGGAGATGCTGGCCCGGTTCAGCGCGCAGGGCAAGCTCGATTACCTCGACATATCCGTGGGCAACTACCACACCGAGGAGACGATCATCGCCCCCATGTACTTCCCACTCGGCGCGTTCGTCCACGTGGCCGCGGCGATCAAGGAGGTCGTCTCGATCCCGGTGATCGCGGTGGGGCGCATCAAAGACCCGGCCCAGGCCGAGGAGATCGTGGCCAATGGCTACGCCGACATGGTGGCTCTGAACCGGGCGATCATCGCCGACCCCGAGTTTGCCAACAAGGCTCGTGAGGGAAGGTCCGAGGAGATCCGCTGGTGCCTCGGCTGCAACGAAGCCTGCTGGGGCCGGAGCTACATGGGCCTTGCCGAGGGCATCGCCTGCGTGGTCAACCCCCACCTGGGCTTCGAGAGGGAGACGTCACTGGTGCCGGCAGAACATCGCAAGCGGGTCGTGGTGGTCGGCGGTGGGCCGGCGGGCCTGGAGGCGGCCCGTGTGGCGGCCGAGCGCGGTCACTCGGTGTCGCTGTTCGAGAAGTCCGAGTCCTTGGGCGGGCAGCTGAACAAGGCCGCCAAGGCGCCCCTGCGGGTCGACCTCGCCGACTGCGTGCGCTACTACTCGGGCGAGATGGCCCGCCTGAAGGTCGACGTGCACCTCGGCTCGGAGGCCAGCGCGGACAGCGTCCTCGAGGCCGCCCCGGACGCGGTGGTGATCGCCACCGGCTCCTCGCCGGCTCTCCCGCCCGACGTGCCCGGGCTCGAGAGCGCGCGGGTCCACGAGGTGCGCGAGGTGTACGACGGCCTGGAGGAGCTGGGCGAGCGGGTCCTGGTCCTGGCGGGCGAGGGTCACCAGCAGGCGCTGTCGACCGCCGAGCTCCTGGCCGACGCCGGCCGGGACGTGGAGGTCGTCTCTCCCCAGCGCTTCTGCGGCCACGAGATCGAGCGCAACACCGTGGTCATGCTCTACCCGCGCCTGTTGTCCAAGGGGGTGCGCCTCACCCCCATGTCCTGGGTGCGCCGGGTCGACGGCCGGTCGGTCACCCTCGTTCAGATCTACAGCGGCGGGGAGCGGACCGTCGAGGTCGACGACATCGTGGTGGCCGCCGGAGGGCGGGCCAACGACGGGCTGGCGGCCGACCTTTTGGGCCGGGTCCCCGAGGTCCACCTGATCGGGGACGCCCTCGCCCCCCGCCGGCTCTTGTACGCGACCCAGGACGGCTGCCGCGTGGGTCGGTCCCTCTGATGGGAACCAGCGCGACGGAGGCCAACCTGCTCGAGGAGGTTGCCCTCGGACCGGTCCGGCTCCGCAACCGCCTGGCCTTCCTCGCCCCCACACCGGCCCACGGCGGCACCGACGACGAGGCCAACCTGCCGACCGAGGAGCTGGCCCGCTACTGGGAAGCGGTGGCCGCGGCCGGCATCGGTCTCATCGTCGGCGAGCACCAGAGCGTGCACCCGACCGGCACCAGCCACCCGCGGGTCGTCGAGAGCGGCCCGGCGACCCCGGCCGAGCCGCTCATCGGTCGTTACACCAAGGTGACCGAGGCCGTGCACCGGTGCGAAGGGCGCATCTTCGCTCACCTCTACCATCCGGGCCTGCTGGCCAACCCCGGCTACCGCCTCCTCCCGTTGTGGGCGCCCTCGGCTTTGCGGGTGCCGGTTGGCGCGCCGGTGCCCGCGGGGGGCGGAGCGATCGGACATGCTATGTCGGAGGCCGAGATCGCCGAGGTGGTGGCGGCGTTCGCCGAAGCGGCTCGGCGGGCCGGCGCGGCCGGCTTCGATGGGGTGGAGGTCGACGCCGCCTCGGGGTACCTCTTGGCGGAGTTCCTCTCGCCGGCCACCAACCGCCGAAACGACGCTTACGGCGGCGGCCTGGCGGAGCGGTGCCGCATGGTCGTCGAGGTGCTGGCTGCGGTGCGCGCGGCGGTTGGCACGGAGCTGGCCGTGGGTGTCCGCCTGGGCCCGGACCCCTACGTGGAGGGGGGGCTGGCCGAGGACGGCCTGCCCGAGGTGGCCGCCTTCCTGTCCGCCCCGGGGGGCATCGACTATGTGTCGGTCGTGCCCGGCCTTGTGCCCGACGCCGCCGCGCCCGAGGCCGCGGGGTCGCAGACCGCCTCCGCCGTCGCCCGGGCCGCCGGGGTCCCGGTCCTCTACTCGGGCCTCCTCACCGACCTGTCCGAGGCCGGGACCCTCGTCGCGGAGGGCGGCCTCGCCGTGCTGGACGTCACCCGGGCGGCCCTGGCCGACCCTGGGCTCGTGACGAAGCTCTTGAGCGGGGGCCCCTCATTTTTTCGTCCCTGCGTCGCGTGCAACCAGACCTGCACCACCCGGGCAAGCCAGGCCGCCATGGCCCCGGCATCCTGCCTGTTCACCCCGCTGCCCAGTGGGGCGGATGGCGCGCCGAACCGCTTTGGGGATGACCGCTCGCTGCTCGTGGTGGGAGCGGGCCTGGCCGGCCTGGAGGTCGCCCGCCTGGCGGCCGGTGCCGGCTTCATGGTGACCCTCTTGGAGGCCGGCCCCGAGGTGGGCGGGCAGCTCCGGCTGGCGGCCCGGGCCCCCCGGCGGGCCCGCCTCGGCCGGGCGATCCAGTTCTATGAGGACCAGCTGGCGCAGTGGGGGGTCGAGGTCGCGCTCGACCAGCCGGCCACCGTGGAGACCGTGGAGTCGTTGGACCCCGACTTCGTGGTCGCAGCCACGGGCTGTCTTCCCGACCGGCCGGCGTGGTCGACCGCCACCGGGGGGGCCGATGAGCGGCCCGGTCGGGGCGCCAGTGGCCTCCCGATCACTGACGTCCGAGCGGTGCTGGCCGGGCAGGCCACGCTCGGGCGCCGGGTGGTCCTCGCGGTCTCGCACACCGAGAGCGGGTACGTGAGCCTGGCGGCGGCCGAGTTCCTGGCCGACCAGGGCCACGAGGTGTGGCTGGTGACGCCGGACTTCGAGCCGGCCGGCATGGTCGACTTCTTCACCTCCGAAGCCGCCTACCGACGTCTCCTCAAAAAGGGGGTCCGCATCGAGCCAACCTGCGAGGTCGAGGGGGTGACCGATGGGCTCGTGCTCTTCAGCAACGTCTTCTCGGGCGAGGCCGGCTCACTCCCGGCCGACGGCTTGGTCCTCGCTCAGGGCGGGGTCGCCGACGACGCCCTGTACCGCGCGCTGCGGGGCCTCCGGGCGGGCGTGCTCGCGGCGGGCGACTGCGTGGCGCCGCGGGACATGGAGGGCGCCATCTCCGACGCCCGCCTGGTGATGGCCGAGCTGGCCCTGGCCTGCCGGAGCGGCGAGACGGCGGGACGCCGATGAGAGACGAGGTCCTCTTCGTCACCGGCCTGCCGGATGCGGCCGGAGCGGACGGTGAGGAGGTCACGCTCGGCGTCGCGGCCAGACTGGCCGGCGGCCTCGGCTGGCCGCTGGTCCGTGCCCAGCTGGGCCCGGCGGCCGGTCCGGCCGGGGCCGTGGCGCTGGCCCGCCGGCTGCGCGGGGCGGTCGCGTCCCGGGACCCGGCCGCCGGGGTCCTGAGCGCCGGGTCGGTCCAGCGCG
>DAHUZS010000055.1 GCA_027315045.1 Acidimicrobiaceae bacterium | reverse complement strand
CGTTCGGCTTCGATTGTCCCGAGGACGTTCTTGGGAACCCTCCCGCTCTTCTTCGAGTGCCGGCGGGCCCGGGCCTCGGGCGCGACCGCGAAGCGAGCGGCGATGATGGCCTTGGCCTCGTCGTGACCCACCGGGCGTCCGTCGACCTCGCACGTCACAGAGGGCGTCCCCAGGTGCATCACGGCCCAGGACCGGCGGTCCCTTCCACCTCGGCAAGGCTCTGCGCGGTCGGCCAGCGCTTGCGCGTGGCCATCGTGGGGCCTCGGACGTCGAGGATCCGCACGGTGTGGGCGCTGGCGATACCGAGGTTGATGCCGACCAGGCGTCGGTGGTTCATCCGTCCTTCGGCCGTGTCCGTTCACACTGGCTCGCCCGTTGGAGCGACGCACGCATCAGGCCACGGTCCCAAGGAGTCGCGCCCGACCGTGGCTCCCACTCATGTGCGGCAAACGGACCCGGCCTCATAGGACCGGTCCACTTCCCTCATCCCGGGCATCCGTGGCCGGGCCAGGTGTGGCAATCAGACGAACTTGGCCCCAGGCCTCGTGAACCTCCCCCAGAACGCTTCTCGACGCCACCCCCCCCGGACCGGCCGGGATGACCCGCAATACTGCGACCTCAGCCCCGCGGTGGATGCACGGCGCCGGTGTCCCTCACATGAGCCGTTCGGGCGTCGTCGACATTGCGGATCCCGTCAGGTATCGGGGTCGGGAACCCGCCGGCGCGATCAGCCCGCTCCGGCTGTCGAGGCGCGCGCGTGGCCGGGCTCCGCCACCGGGGTGGTCACGCCGGGGCGTGAGGGTCCATCACGAGAGTCCGAGGCGCTTCAGGTCGGCGGGCCGGTCGATGTCGTCGAATGCCCTGGCCGTCACCCCCCCGGGCCAGCGCGACTCGACCACCAACTCCACGTCGTCGAACTCGAGCAACGGCCGCATCGATCGCTCGCCCTGGCCGAGCGCCTCTTCGGCCGCCCGTTGCGCCTCCGGGGACCAGCGGGCGCACAGTGGTTGAGCCCGTCCCTCGACCACCGGAACGACCGATCCGGGCCCCGGCCAGCGCGCGACCATGCCGAGGGCGGCCTCGGTCAGAAGCGGTTGGTCTCCGGCGACGACGACCACCGGACCCTCGTCCCCCCGCATCACCCGTAACCGGGCGAACCCGGCGACCACCGCTGCGAGCGGTCCAGCCCCCGGAGGGTCCTCACGGATGTTCGGCAGCCCGCTGCGCCCCGGACCGATCTCGACCACAAGATCGAGGACTCGCACCATCACGGAGCCCACCCGCTCGGCGCAGGGTACCCCGTCGACCAAGAACGCGGTCTTGTCGAAGCCCATGCGACGGCTCGCGCCCCCAGTGAGCAAGATCCCGGCCGGGTGTGGGGAGTCCATCACGGCATCCAGCATGGCGCGCCCAGCGGGTTCTAGCGCCGTCGCCGGTCCGCCGGGTCTGCCCCGGGCTCAGGGGGCGACGGCCCGGGCCGCTGGCGCGGCTTCGAGAGCGAGATCGCCTGCGCCGGCGTGGGTGACCGCCACCGCCCCCTGGCCACCGGGCCCGAGGGCCTTAGACGGGGTGTTCGACATGCGCCGCACGCTCGGGATGCCGAGCACCGCGGCGATCGTCGCCAAGAGCCACGTCGCGCCGAGCCACAGCGCGCCGTCGACCCCGAGCCACGACGAGATCCACCCCTCGACGACGAAGCCGATCGGCAGCAGGACCATCGAGCCGAACCAGTCGTAGGCGCTGGCGCGTGAGAGGAGCTCGGGCGGGAGCTGCCGCTGCATCGTGGTGTCCCACACCGGGCCGAAGATCCCGAAGCCGAGCCCGCTCAGGAAGCTGGCCGTGGCCACGACCGGGGTGGGCGCCCGGATCGCCAGGACGATCAGGATGACGGACCACCCGAGCATCGCCAGTTCCCCGGCCAGCATCGGTCGTCGGGGCTGGACCCGCAGCATGGTCACCGCACCGAGCGTGGCCCCGGCCCCCTGGCAGGCGAGGACCACTCCCCAGCCGACGGCCCCGCCGAGGGACTGCTTGGCGACCACCGCGCCGAGGACGAAGAAGGGGGGGAAGACCAGCAGGCCGAGGGTGCCGAACTGGGTCACCACGCTCCAGAGCCAGGTCCGAGAGCGAAAGGCGTGCCACCCCGCGACCAGCTGTGCGCCGAGGGTCTCCTTCGCCTCGCCACCGACACCGGACCATCCGACGCGCAGGGAGGCGAGACACGCCGCGCTCACGGCGTAGGACGCGGCGTCGGCCGCGATCGCCCAGCCGGTGCCCACGCTGGCCACCAAAGCCCCGGCGATCGCCGGCCCGACCAGCGTTCCACCCCACTGGGCGGCTCCGTTCAGGGCGTTGGCCTGGTGGAGGGTGTCCTCGGTGGTGACCTGTGGGATGAGTCCGGTCGAAGCTGGGGTGAAGAACGCGGTGCCGATCCCGACGGTGAACTCGAGCACCAAGAATCCCCACAGCGGCGGCCGCCCGCTGAGCAACCACCAGGCCAGGACGCCCTGGGCCGCGCACCGCAGGACGTCGGCGCCGAGCATGACGGCCCGCCGATTAAGGCGGTCGGCGATGACGCCGGCGACCAGCAGGAACAGGGCGAGTGGGAACACCTCGGCCGACAGCACCCAGCCGACCTGGGCCACCGAACCACCCCGCCCCAAGACGGCGAAGGACAGGGCAACTGGGAGCATCCCGGTGCCGATGAACGACGTGGCACGCCCGATGAAGTACAGGCGGAAATCACGGTGGGTCAGCACGCCGAGCCATCGGTGCACGCTGCGACCGTACCGGTGCCCGGGCACCCCGTGGGTCGCTCGGCGCCGACCCCGGTGGGAGGATGACGGCTCCAGGCCACGGCCCTCTGGAGGCTCGCCATGTGCCCGTCGAGGCTGGACAGCTACCAGGCCAAGCGAAACCCCCACCGGACGCCAGAGCCGATGGGGGCGGGCCGCCGGAAGCGGTCGTCGAGCCGCCCCGCCTTCGTCATCCAGGAGCATCACGCCCGCGCCCTGCACTGGGACTTCCGTCTCGAGCGCGACGGCGTCCTCGTGTCCTGGGCCCTGCCCAAGGGCGTCCCGTTCGACCCGCGCCGGAACCACTTGGCCGTCGCAACCGAGGACCACCCCCTCGAGTACCGCGAGTTCGCCGGCCGGATCCCCGACGGCGAGTACGGCGGCGGCACGGTCTCGATCTGGGACGCCGGCACCTACGAGCCCGAGAAGTGGTCCGAGCGCGAGGTCATGGTGGTCCTGCACGGGAGCCGGGTCGATGGGCGTTACGTGCTGTTCAAGACGCACGGGAAGAACTGGATGATCCACCGGATGGATCCGGTCCCCGAGGGCTGGGAGGGGTTGCCCGACCTGGTCCGCCCGATGCTGTGCGCGGCGGGGGAGCTACCGGCCACCTCGCGCGGCTGGGCCAGCGAGTTCAAATGGGACGGGGTCCGGGCCGTCGCCTACGTCGAGGGTGGGCGGGTCCGTCTCGCGTCGCGCAACGACCTCGACATCACGGGCGCGTATCCCGAGCTCCAGCAGCTCGGGCGGTCCCTCGGGGCGCGCCCGGCAGTCCTCGACGGCGAGATCGTCGCCTTCGACCCCGCCGGCCGGCCGAGCTTTTCGTTGCTCCAGCAACGGATGCACGTGCGGGACCAGGCCTCGGTCCGCCGCCTGTCCAGGACCATCCCCCTGAGCTACCTGATCTTCGACGTCATGCACCTCGACGGGCACTCGACGGTCGAGCTCCCCTACCGTGAGCGCCGCCGGCTCCTCGAGTCGCTCCGGCTGGCCGGGGACCACTGGGCGACCCCGACGAGCTACCGGGAACCGCCGGCGAGGGTCATGGCGGCGGCCGCCGAGCAGGGCCTCGAGGGCGTCGTCTGCAAGCGCCTCGCCAGCCCGTACGTTGCCGGCCGGCGTTCGGAGGACTGGATCAAGGTGCGGCGCCGGTCGACCCAGGAGGTGGTGATCGGTGGCTACACCCCGGGCAAGGGGAGCCGATCGGCCCTCGGGGCTCTGATCCTCGGGCTCCCGGTCGACGGCGGCCTGCGCTACGTGGGCAAGGTGGGCACCGGGTTCTCCAACGCCCAGTTGCGGGAGTTGACGGCCCGGCTGACCCGGCTGGCCCGCAAGACGAGCCCCTTCGTGGGGGCCGTGCCGAGTGCCCAGGTGGCCGGGGCCAACTGGGTGCGTCCGGTGCTCGTCGGGGAGGTCCGCTTCAGCGACTGGACGGCATCGGGACGCCTCCGCCAGCCGTCCTGGCGCGGCCTGCGGCCCGACAAGTCCCCCTCCGAGGTGGTCCGGGAGGGGTGATTTCGATCGCCACCGCTTCTAGGAGACTGCTGAAGTAGGGGTCGTCTGGGAGAGGACCCACGTCGAGGCGACCAGGACCTGGTCCGCACGATGTGCCTGCTCGGAGTGACCGGATGGGCCGGTGGTTTGACCTCAGGCGTGGAGGCGTCGGTCTGGCG
>DAHUZS010000054.1 GCA_027315045.1 Acidimicrobiaceae bacterium | reverse complement strand
AGTTCGTCCCCTTGCTCGAGGAGAGCGGGCTCATCGTCGACGTGGGGCGCGAGGTGCTCCGCCTCGCCTGCGACCAGGCGGCGAGCTGGGCGCGGCGGGGACTGCCGATGGCGACATCGGTCAACGTGTCCGCGGTCCAACTCGAATCCGACCAGTTCTGCACCGAGGTGGCCCAGGTCCTCGCGTCGAGCGGGATCGACCCCGACCGGCTCATCCTCGAGATCACCGAGAGCGCGCTCATGCGCGATGTGCCCGGCACCGTCCGGCGGCTGCAGAACCTGAAAGCCCTCGGGATCCGTCTGGCAATCGACGACTTCGGCACCGGCTACTCCTCACTCGCCTACCTGGGCCAGTTCCCGGTCGACATCTTGAAGATCGACCGCGCCTTCGTCTCGGCGATGACCGCGTCCCGGGGCGGGTTGGCCCTGATGCGCACGATGCTCGAGCTGGCCCGCTCGCTCAACCTCGAGACCGTGGCCGAGGGGATCGAGGAGCCCCTGGAGCTCCGGGTCCTCACGGCCGAGCGCTGCCGCTTCGGCCAGGGGTACCTGCTGGCGAGGCCGCTGCAGGCCAGTCAGATCGAGCTGTTCTTCGACAACGCCCGGCCGCTCGCCATGGCGGCGGCCTTCGCCCCGTCCTGAGCCCGTTCCCCGGGCAGTCACAATGGCGGGGTGATGCGCGACGCCTGGGACGCCCACGCGCCGGAGTGGATCGCCTGGGCCCGGACCCCCGCTCACGACTCCTACTGGCAGTTCCACCGGGACGCCTTCCTGCCGCTCGTGCCGGCTCCGGGGCGCCTGTCGCTCGACCTCGGCTGCGGGGAGGGCCGGCTGTCCCGAGACCTCGCCGCCCTCGGCCACCGGGTGGTGGCGCTGGATGCCTCGCCGGCGATGGCCAGCGCGGCCGCCGGTCACGGCGCGACCCGAAACCCGGTGGTGGTCGGCGACGCCGCCGCCCTGCCGATCCGGGCAGAAGCCGTCGACCTCGTCGTGGCCTTCATGTGCCTCCAGGACGTCGACGCGCTGGAGGACGCCCTCCTCGAGACATCTCGGGTGCTCGGGCCCGGTGGCCGGCTGGTGGTGGCGATCACCCATCCGGCCAGCACCACCGGCGCGTTCGAGCCGGGAGCGGTGGAGACCGAGCGCCGCTTCGTGGTCGAGCGAAGCTGGTTCGACCGGGCCCCCCTCGCGACGGTGGTCGAGCGCGACGGGCTCTCCATGACCTTCGTCTCCGAGCACCGCCCGCTCCAAGACTACGTCGAAGCGATCGTCCGGGCCGGCCTGCTCATCGAGGCGCTCCGGGAGGTGGGCGACCCCCGGCCGGATGATAAGTGGCACCGGATGCCGATGTTCCTCCACCTGGTGGCGCGCCGGGGATGACCGGGACGACCGACCGACGGCCGGGACCCTTCGACCTCTCGGTGGCGGACCTCGAGGCCCTGCTCGACGGCGAGCCTCGCTACCGCGTGGCCCAGGTGCTCGACGCGCTGCACGGCCGCTTCGCCTTCCCCGAGGAGATGACCGAGCTGCCCCGGGCCCTGCGGGACCGGCTGGCAGTCGCCCTGGCCCCGGCCCTCCAACCCCTCGGGCGCCTGGAGGCCGACGGGGGTGACACGATCAAGTGGGTCTTCCAGGGCGCGGACGGGGCCCGGGTGGAGACGGTCCTCATGGCTTACCCCGACCGGGTGACGGTGTGCGTGTCCACCCAGGCCGGGTGCGCCATGGCCTGCCCGTTCTGCGCGACCGGCCAGGGCGGCTTCGTGCGCCACCTGAGCAGCGGCGAGATCGTCGAGCAGGTCGCCTGGGCCCGCCGGGAGCGCCGGGTCACCCACGTCGTGTTCATGGGCATGGGCGAGCCGCTGGCCAACTACCGCCGCTCCCTCGGCGCCCTGCGGCGGCTCCACCGGGACCTCGGGATCTCGGCCCGTCGCCTCACCGTCTCGACCGTGGGCATCGTCCCGGGCATCCGCCGGCTGGCCACCGAGGGGCTCCCGGTGAACCTGGCCGTGTCCCTGCACGCCGCCAACGACGCGCTGCGGGACCGACTGGTGCCGGTCAACCGCCGCTACCCGCTGGCCGAGTTGTCAGCGGCCTGCGCCGAGTGGGTCGCCGCCACCGGGCGCCGGCTGTCACTCGAGTGGGCGGTGATCGGCGGGGTGAACGACCGGGCGGTCGACGCCGACGAACTGGCCGCCTTCGCCGACGCCCTCGGGGCCCACGTCAATCTGATCGCGCTCAACGAGACCCCCGGGTACCGCTCCCCCGCCCCGCCCCGGGCCGAGCGCTTCCGCTCCCTACTCGCTGGCCGTGGGGTGAACGCTACGCTGCGCGCCACCCGCGGGGCGGACATCGGGGCGGCCTGCGGCCAGTTGGCCGGGGCGCCGCCCGGTCGCTGAGGCACGCCGGAGCCGGCCCGGGCTCAGCTCCGGGGCACGTCCTTCCAGGCCAGGTCCTTGTCGGCCCGTGGCTCCCCGGGCAGGCCGAGCACCCGCTCACCGAGGATGTTCCGCATGACCTCCGAGGTGCCGCCCTCGATCGAGTTGGCCCGGGTGCGGAGGAACTGCTTGTGGACGTCGGGACCGCCCATGCCCACGCCGCCGGGCCGGACCTTCGGGTAGTTGTTCGAGTGCAGCATTCCCTCGGCCCCGAGCAGATCGACCGAGAACGAGGAGATCTGCTTGTTCTGCTCGGCGAAGGCCAGCTTCCCGACCGAGCCCTCGGGACCCGGGGTCCCCTTGCGCCGGAGGTCCGAGGCCCGTTGGTTGGTGAGCCGCGAGGCCTCGCTCGCCACCCACAGCTGCATCAGTTGGTCCCGCAACGCCATCGCATGGGGTGAGGTGTCGCCGGCGAAGCGCTCCTTGTAGAGGCGGATGGCGACGTCGATCGGGCCGGTGCCCCGGCGCGACACCCCGCCACCGATCGATACCCGCTCGTTCATGAGCGTGGTGATCGCGGTCCGCCACCCCTCGCCCTCGCCGCCGAGCCGGTCGGTGTCGGGGATCCGGGCGTCCGAGAAGAAGACCTCGTTGAACTCGGCCTCACCGGTGATCTGGTGCAGCGGGCGCACCTCGACCCCGGGGGCGTGCATGTCGACGAGGAAGCAGGTGATCCCCTGGTGCTTGGGCACCTCGGGATTCGTCCGGGCGAGGAGGAGGCCCTTCGCGGCGAGGTGGGCCACCGTCGTCCACACCTTCTGGCCGTTCACCACCCACTCGTCGCCGTCGCGCACCGCCCGGGTCGACAGGCTGGCCACGTCGGAGCCCGAGCCGGGCTCGCTGAACAGCTGGCACCAGACCTCCTCCCCGGTGAACAGCGGGCGCAGGTAGCGGCGCTTCTGCTCCTCGGTGCCGTGGGTGACGATGGTCGGCGCCACCATCCCGTAGCCGATGACGTTGCGCATCGCCGCCGAGGGGGCGCCGGCCTCGGTCAGGCGGGTCGAGGCCCGGGTCTGGAGGGTGGGGGCGAGCCCGAGGCCGCCCTCCCCCTCGGGGAAGTGGACCCACGCCAGCCCCCGGTCGAACTGGGCGCCGAGGAAGGTGGTCGGGTCGGTCTCCTTCGGCGGGTAGTCGGCCAGGAGCTGATCGACCAGGCTGTCGACGCGCTCGGTGTCGGTCCCCATGACGGTCACGGCGGCTCCTTTCGTTCTGTCTCGTACCCTACCCTGGCTCCGTGAGCAGGACGTTGGCCGTCGTGGCCGGGGCCGCCGCCCTCGCCTTGTCCTGGTGGGAGGGCGGGCTGAGTCGGGACCAGGCGTCGGCGCACTGGAGCGTCCTCTCGGTGATCGCCCTCGTTGTCGTGGGCGCCGGCGTCTTCGGCGCCGGTCGCCAGGTCATGTTCTCGGGGGCGTGGGCCCGGGCCCCCCTGTCTCTCCGCCACCACTTGGCCGAGGATCCCGGGCCCAGCCTGGCAGCGGCGGTCTGGACCCTGCTCGTGCTGGCAGTGATCGGCTGGGACCTCAACAGCTTCGTGCACCAGAGCCACAACCTGCCCACCCTGAGCTCGCTGGTCGGCCACGTGACCGCCAGCCACGTCGGACGGGCCGCCGTCTTCTGCGGCTGGATCGGCCTGGGCGGGGTGCTCGCGCTGGGGTGGCGGCGGCGATGACCCCAGGGGCCGTCGTCTGGAGCGTGCTCGCCGGTGCCCTGGTCCTCTGGGGCACCTTCAGCGGGCTGCGCCCCGACCTGCCCGGCCCGATCGCGCTCGTCCGCTGGTTCACCCGGTCCTGGCTGGGCCGGGCCCTCGCGCTATGCGCGTGGGCCGGAGCCGGCTGGCACCTGTTCTGCCAGCGACCGTAGGGCGGGCTCGATGCCCCGGTGGAAGCTCGGATAGGCAAGAGCATCCGCCCGAGGGTCGCCAGCGGCACCTCGGCGTGCACCGCCAGGGCCAGAGGCCCAGCACCTCCCCGCCGGCCGGGCCTACCGAGGTCGCCCCGACCACCACGGCGCGCTCGGCGTCGGCCACCAGCTTGATCAGCCCGGCGTTGCCGGTCTCGTGGATCCAGCCCCGGGTGGAGCTCGGCACCTCGCTAGTGGCGACCGCCACCGACCGGAACCTCCGGCGGGCCGCCTCCTCGGTCAGCCCGACGGAGCCGACCTCGGGGTCGGTGAAGGTCACTCGGGGCAGCGCGCGGTAGTCAGCCGGGGACCCCGGACGGCCCAGGATGTCGTCGACGGCGATGGCCGCCTGGTACATCGAGACGTGGGTGAAGGCACCCACGCCCGTCACGTCCCCGATCGCCCAGAGTCCCTCGGCGGCCCGCATCCGGCCGTCGACCGGGACGGCCCGGGCCGACTCGTCCAGTCCGACCGTTGCGACCCCGAGCCCGGCCAGGTCGGCTCGGCGCCCGGTGGCGACGAGCAGGCGGTCGGCCACCACCTCCCCTTCGGCCCCGAGGTCGAGGGTGAAGCGGCGCCCGTCGTGGCCGACCGCGGCGACCGTGAGGCCCGTGCGCACCGTCATGCCCTCGGCCGCCAGGACCTCGGTAACGAGGGCCGAGGACTCCGGCTCCTCCAGCGCCAACAGGCGCGGCGCCGTCTCGAGGACGGTGACCGCCGACCCGAAGCGCAAGAAGACCTGCCCGAGCTCGAGGCCGATCGCCCGGCCGCCGAGGACGGCCAGCGACGCCGGCACCGACTCGGTCTCGATCGCCTCGCGGTTGGTCCAGTACGGGGTGTCGGCCAGCCCGTCGACCGGCGGCACCCAGGGCCTCGTGCCCGGGTTGAGGAGGACGGCCCGCCGGGCAACGAACCGCTCGTCGGCCACCGCGACCCGGCCCGGACCCTCGAGGCGCGCCCAGCCCCGCACGACCGCCACCCCCTTGCCCTCGAGGCGCTCGAGCGCGACGGTGTCGTCCCAGTCGTCGGTCGCCTCCTCCCGGATGCGCCGGGCGACCGGGAAGAAGTCAGGGGTCACGACGGCCCGGCCGACCATGCCCTCGACCCGCCGGGCCTCGGCCAGCAGGTTGGCCGCCCGGATCATCATCTTGGACGGGACGCACCCCCAGTAGGGGCACTCCCCGCCCACCAGCTCTGCGTCGATCCCGACCACCTCGAGCCCGGCCTCGGCCAGTCGGCCCGCGGCCTCCTCGCCCCCCGGGCCAAGCCCCACCACCACGTCGACCGTGCGCATCGACCAACCGTAGGGCGGCGTGCTAGCACCTGAGCCAGGCGCGCTGGGACTTGTCCGCGCAGCGCACCCAGCGCTCGCAGAACCCCTGCCACCGCTCGGCTTCGAGGCCCCGGGCCCGCTCCAGGAGCTGCCCGGCGACCAGGTCCCAGTGGAGGGCGGAGACCTCGGTTGTGTGGCGGAGCCACCCCTGGGCGAGGGAGGCCTCCTGGAGGCCGTCGAGCCGGTCGCGCAGTTCGCCGAGCTCCTTCGCCCACCCCCGGCCGGCCCGGTGGAGGTCGGCGCCGTGGCGCAACCGGTCGATGCGGGTGGCCAACCGGTGCCGGTCCTGGTCGCCGGGGATGCCGTCTTGGGCCCCGACCAGCGAGCGGAGCGCCCGCCACTCCTTGCCCACGAGCTTGGTCACGTGTCCCGGGCGAAGGTAGGGGCGGCCCAGGTCCCGAACCATCCGCTCGTAGCGGGCCGAGTCGAGAAGGGCGACCAGCCGGCGGTGGGCCCGGGAGCGTTCCCGGGCCAGCTCGCCCAACAGCTCGGCCCGGGTCGGCTCGTCGCGCCGGTCGAGGTCCTGGCGGCCCACCCAGGACACCAGGGCGTGGGCGTCGACCAGGTCGCCGATCGCCTGCTCGAGGAAGCGCAGCTCACGGCGGAGCAACCACACCCAGTCGGGGTCGAACTGGTCCCCGGCCAGCACCAGGCGGGCCCGGAGCCCCCGCACGGCGTTCCGGGCGATCCGGGCCGCCGCGGAGTCCGCCTCCCGCAGCCGGCGCTCGCCCTCCCGCAACGTCTCGGCCATGGTCGTCTCGGCGTCCCTGCGCGGTCGGGGCTCCGACGACCGAGCCCCGACCCCGTCGTCGCCTCCTGCTCGGGCGGCCATCACACCGTCGAGATGCCCCCGTCGACCGGGATGATCGCCCCGGTCAAGTAGGCGCCGGCCCTCGAGGCGAGAAAGATCGCCGCGCCGGCCATGTCGTCGGGGCGGCCGATCCGCTTCATCGGAGCCGAGGCCGCGATCTGGTCCCCGAAGTTGCGCAGGGTCTCGGCCATCATCTTGGACTCGAAGGGCCCGGGCGCGATGGCATTGACCGTGATCTCCGGGGCGAGCTTGCCGGCCAGGTGCCGGGTCAGCATGTGCACCGCCGCCTTGGAGGCCGAGTACGAGAAGGTGTCCATCCGCGGCGCCCGCAGGCCGTCGATCGAGCCGATGTTGATCACCCGGGCCGGGTCCTCGACGCTGGCCGCGGCGCGCAGCGCGGGCAGGAGGAACTTGGTCAGGTGGAACACGCCCTTCACGTTGACCGAGAGCGCCCGCTCCCAGGCGGCCTCGTCAAACTCCTCGAGCGGGGCGCCCCAGGTGGCCCCGGCATTGTTGACCAGGATGTCGAGCCGCCCCTCCCGTGCGGTGATCTCCTCGGCCAGGGCCCGACAGCCCGCCTCGGTCGAAAGGTCGGCCTGGAGCGCGACGCAGGTGCCGAGTTTGGACAGCTCGGCCGCCGTCTCCTCGCTCGCGGCGTGCTTGCGGGCGGCGATGTAGACCTTCGACCCGGCCTCGACGAAACCGCCGGCGATCATCTTGCCGATGCCGCGGGACCCGCCCGTGACCAGGGACGTCTTGTTCTCGATGGAGAAGAGCACGTCCTATCTTGGCAGCTGGGCGCCCGGCCGGCCCCGATCGGGGCGACCAGGCGGACTCAGGTGACGAGCAGGCCGTCGTCGACCGGCAGGACGATCCCACTCACGTACGAGGAGGCCTCGCTGGCCAGGAACACCACCGCCGCGGCGCACTCCTCGAGCTCGCCGGCCCGCCCCATCGGCACCCGGGACTCGACCATCCGATCGAGGTAGCCCGGCACGTACTGGTCGGTCATCTCGGTGGCGAAGAAGCCCGGGGCGACGGCGTTGACCCGGATCCCCTTGCGGCCGGTCCACTGCTGGGCCAGATCACGGGTCAGCCCGATGATCGCGGCCTTGGAAGCCGAGTAGGCCGCCTGGGGCAGCTCGGCTGTGGTGGACCCGAGGACGCTGCCGATGTTGACGATGGCCGAGCCCCGGCCCATGACCGCCGCGGCCGCCTGGGCCATCCAGTACGAGCCGTACAGGTTCACCTCGACGACCCGGCGGAACTCCTCGGGCTCCTCCCGGGAGGCGGGCACCGCCGTCCCGATGCCGGCGTTGTTCACCAGCACGTCGAGTCGTCCGAACGTCCCGATGGCCCGTGCGACGAGGTCGCGGCACGCTTCGGGCGAGGTGACGTCGGTCACCACCGAGACCGCCCGGCCCCCGGCCGCCTCCACCAGCGCCTCGGTGGCGGCCAGGCCGGCGGCCCGGCGGGCGCCGAGCACCACGTCGGCACCGGCTTCGGCCAGGGCCAGGGCGAAGGCGACCCCGAGACCCGAGGACGCCCCGGTGACCACGGCCACCTTGCCATGCAGGTCGAACCGGTCGACGATCGACACCTCGGTGGTCGAGCGCTCAGGCGTCGGCCAGGCGACCGTGGAGGTAGTCGTCGTAGGCGGAGAGGTCGAGCAGGCCGTGGCCCGAGTAGTTGAACAAGATGACCTTCTCCCGCCCCTCCTCCTTGGCCCCGAGGGCCTCGTCGATGACGGCCCGGATGGCGTGGCTCGTCTCGGGGGCCGCGATCGTGCCCTGGGTCCGGGCGAACTGCACGGCCGCATCGAACACCTTGCCCTGGGGGTAGGCGGTGGCCCGCATGCGCCCGTGCTTCACCAGGTTGCAGATGATGGGGGCGTCGCCGTGGTACCGGAGGCCCCCGGCGTGGATCGATGGCGGCACGAAGTCGTGACCCAGGGTGTACATGGACAGCAGCGGGGTCATCCCGGCCGTGTCCCCGAAGTCGTACTCGTAGCGGCCCTCGGTCAAGGTGGGACACGAGGACGGCTCGACCGCCAGGAGCTCGACCGCCTCGTCGGGCACGAAGGGCAGCGCGATCCCAGCCAGGTTGGACCCGCCGCCGCAGCAGCCGATCACGATGTCGGGCCGCTCCTCGCCGGCCATCGCCAGCTGCTCCTTGGCCTCGAGCCCGATCACCGTCTGGTGCAACAGGACGTGGTTGAGGACCGAGCCGAGCGAGTAGTGCGAATCCTCTCGGCCCACGGCGTCGCGCACCGCGTCGGAAATGGCCGAGCCGAGCGAGCCGGGGTGCTCGGGGTCGTCGACCGGGGAAGGGACGACCGAGCCACCCCAGGTTTCCATCATCACCCGCCGGTAAGGCTTCTGACCGTAGGAGGCCCGGACCATGTAGACCTGGCACTCCTGCCCGAACAGCGTCGTGGCGAAGCACAGGGCGCTGCCCCACTGACCGGCCCCGGTCTCGGTGGTGAGACGCCCGATCCCCTCGAGCTTGTTGAAGTACGCCTGAGGGACGGCGGTGTTCGGCTTGTGCGAGCCGGCCGGGGAGACCGACTCGTCCTTGTAGTAGATCCGGGCCGGGGTGCCGAGGGCCTCCTCCAGGCGGCGGGCCCGCACGAGCGGGGTCGGCCGCCACAGCCGCAGGACGTCGAGGACCGCACCGGGCACGTCGATCCACGGCTCGGTCGACACCTCCTGGCCGATGAGGGCCATTGGGAACAGGGGGGCCTGGTCGTCGGGGCCGACCGGTTGGCGGGTGGCGGGGTGCAGGGGGGGATCGAGCGGCGCCGGCAGGTGGGGCGCCACGTTGAACCAGGCCTCGGGGATCCGGTCGCTCGGCAGGGTCCAGCGCATGGGGGGACCTCCTTCCAGGGCCGCACTGTACCGCCGGTCCCTCCCCTCGGACCGAGCCACCACCCCACGTGCCGACAACTGGCCCGGGCCGGGCGAGGTCGGCCACGCAGCGACGCATATGGAATGCTCGCGCTGAGCGCCCCAAAGGGCGCACCGAGAAGGAGGGGAACCGGTGCTGAAGGGCTTCAAGGAGTTCATCCTCAAGGGAAACGTCGTCGACCTGGCCATCGCGGTGGTCGTGGGCCTCGCGTTTAACGCGGTGGTCCAGGCCCTGGTGCGCGACATCATCACCCCGTTGATCGCCGCCATCGCCGGCAAGCCCAACTTCGCCTCGCTCAGCTTCCGGCTGCACCACAGCGTCTTCACCTACGGCGATCTCATCAACTACCTCATCACTTTCCTGTCGGTGGCGGCCGCGGTGTATTTCTTGGTAGTCGCCCCGCTCAACGCCCTGAGGGCCCGTCGGCAGCGGGCGGGTGGGGAGCCCGAGGTGGTGCCCGACGACATCGCCCTCCTGCAGGAGATCCGGGACCTGCTCGCCGCCAACCGCGACAACAGCCCCGCCTGAGCTGCCGTCGCCTCGATGGTGCCCGCCATCGGCCTTTGGAGCGGCGTCCCAACCCAGCGGGCACCATCGAGCACAATGAAGGGATGACCACCGAAACCAGCAGTACCGCGGCGCGCCCGGGAAGGCAGGAGAACGAGGCGTTGGCGGAACGCCTCGGCGTACTCGCACTCAGCCTGCGCGTCGGGCACACCCACGAGCTCACGCCGTCGTGCCGCCGGATTGAGCTCACCGGGGACGAGCTCGGCGCCATGGAGCCGTTGCCGGGCCAGGACCTCATGATCGCCCTCGGCGAAGAAGGAGCGCGGCCTTGTCGCCGGCGCTACACCATCCGTCACTTCGACCGGGCGGCGTGCCAGGTCGACCTCGACATCGCGTTGCACGGGGACGGACCGGGCATCCGATGGGCGATGGCGAGCGAGCCGGGCCTGCCGGTCGAGGCCGTCGGGCCGCGGGGCAAGATCAGCCTGGACCCCGAGGCCACCTGGCACCTGTTCGTCGGGGACGACGCCTTCGCTCCGGCCGCCCTGGCCATGGCCGAGGCGGTGCCCGACGACCAATCGGTCCTCTTGGCCATCGAGATCGACGGCGCCGGCCACGAGCAGCCCGAGGAGATCCACGCACCGGTAGTCGGCCCGCGTTGGGTCCACCGGGGCCAGGGGTCCCCGAGCGACCCGGCCCGGCTGCTCGAGGCGGTGGCCTCGTTGCCCTTGCCCGACGGGCCCGGGCACGCGTACGTCGGGGGTGAGCACCACCTGGTGGCGGCGCTCCGCGACGCCCTGGTGGCCCGGGGGATGGCGCCCGACACGGTCAGCTTCAAGTCCTACTGGCGGCTCGGGCGTCAAAACGCCGTCAACGGCGAGCCCGAACGGACCTGAGGCCGCGGGCCCGGCCCCGCCGATGAGCGCCGACGGCCTGCTCCACTGGTCGGCCCACCTTCCCCCCGGTGTTTCGGCCGACGGGGTCGACCTCACCTCGGCGCGGAGCCTCCCGGCCGCCTGGTCAAGGCGGTGGCGGGCCCGCCCGGACGCCGAGGCGTTCCGGACTCCGGAGGGGGAGCCGGTCACCGGGGGCGAGCTGCTGGAGGCGACGGCGGCCGTGGCCGGCCGGCTGTGCGGCGCCGGAGCGGGGGCCGGTGACCGGATCCTCATGGCGGCGCCGCCCTCGCGTGCCCTCGTCGTGGCCCACGTCGCCGCGCTCCGGGCCGGCCTGGTCGTGGTCCCGGTCAACCCGGCACTCAGCCGCCGGGAGCTCGTCTCCCTCGTCGCCGCCGCCCGCCCCAAGGTAGTGCTGGCCGGTCCGGAGGCGGCCCGGTGGGCGACCGAGGCCGACCCGGAGGCGGTGGTGAGCACACCGGAGGTCCCGCTCGCCGAGGGCCCGGCCCCTCCCCTGGACCGCGTCGGCGCCGCCGACCCGGGCCTGATCCTCTACACCTCGGGGACCACCGGGCAGCCGAAAGGGGTTCCCCTCTCCCACGCCAACCTCCTCGCCGGGGCGGCGTCGGTCCGGCTGGCCTGGGGGTGGAGCACCGAGGACCGGCTCGCCCTCGCCCTCCCGCTGTCCCATGCCCACGGCCTGTGCATCGGCCTGCACGGTTCGCTCCTCGCCGGCTCGTCACCCCTCGTCCACGCCCGGTTCGATCCGGAGCTGGTCCTCACCTCGGTGGCCAGGGGGGCGACGATGTTCTTCGGCGTCCCGACCATGTACGCCCGCCTGCTGGAGGCGCCCGGAGCGGGCAGGCTCGGCGGCCTGCGCCTGTGCGTCTCGGGGTCCGCCCCCCTCGACCCGAGGCTCCACCAGGCGGTGGCCCGGAGGACCGGGACGGTGGTCCTTGAGCGCTACGGCACGACCGAGACCTTGCTCCTCGCGTCCAACCCGCTCGTCGGTGAGCGCCGGGCCGGCACCGTCGGGTTCCCGCTGCCCGGGGTGGACCTGCGCCTCGACGAGGAGAGCGGCGAGATCCTGCTCCGGGGGCCGAGCGTGTTCGCCGGATATCGCGACCAGCCCGAGGCCGACCGCGGGGCCTTCGAGGAGGGCTGGTTCAAAACCGGCGACATCGGGGCGGTCGCGGGGGGATACCTGCGGATCGTCGGGCGGTCCAAGGAGATCATCATCACCGGCGGCTACAACGTCCACCCTCGCGAGGTCGAAGACGTGCTGCGGGCGCACCCGGGCGTGCGCGACGCCGCGGTGGTCGGGGTGCCCTCGGCCAGGTGGGGGGAGCAGGTCACGGCCTACGTCGAGACCGACGGCCAGCTCGACATGCGCTCGCTCCAGTCCTACACCGGCGAGCGGCTGGCCTTCTACAAGCGGCCCCGCGCGGTCATCGTGGTCGACGCCCTCCCCCGGACCCTCCTCGGCAAGGTGGCCAAGGACCGACTGCCCCCGCCGGACCCCGTGCGCTGAGCGCGACGGCCCGGCCCGCCGTGGGCCCGGGGGTCGATTCGACGTCCGACGAAACGCCGGCTCAGAGGCCGGCCTCGGCCAGCGCCCGGGCGGTCAGCACCCGGGCCAGGTGCCGGCGGAACTCCGGCGTGGCGTTGTTGTCCGCCGGCGGCTCGAGTCCCTCGGCCGCCAGCTCGGCCGCCTCGGCGGCCGAGGCCCCACCGGCCAGCGCCGTCTCCACCGCGTCGGCCCGGACCGGAGTCGGTCCTACGTTCACCAGGGCGACGCCGACCCGTCCGTCGACGCGGGCCACGACCGAACCGACGATCGCCCAGTCCTGGGCCCGCCGGACGAACTTCTGGTAGGCGTGGCCAGCGGTGGCCTTGGGCACCCGGATCTCCGTCAGCACCTCTTCGGGGGTGAGCGCGCTCTCCAAGAAGCCCTGGAAGAAGCGGTCGGCCGGGATCTCCCGGTCACCGCCGGGGCCCCGGGCCACCAGCGTCCCGCCCAGAGCCAGCACTGCCGCCGGCAGGTCGGAGGCCGGGTCGGCGTGGGCGATGGAGCCCCCGATGGTGCCACGGTGACGTACCTGGGGATCGCCGATTCGGCCGGCCACGAAGGAGAGCAACGGGGCGTGATGCATGGCGACCGGGTCGTGGTGCAGATCGTGGTGCCGGGTGAGGGCCCCGATAGCGAGGTGGTCACCGGCGTCGTTGACGTAGGAGAGCTCGCCCAGCCGGCCGATGTCGACCAGCACGCTCGGGGTGGCTAGTCGCAGCTTCATGAGCGGCAAGAGGGAGTGGCCCCCGGCCAGCAGCTTGGCCTCGTCGCCGTGCTCGGCCAGGGCCGAGACCGCCTCGTCGAGGGAGCCGGGGCGGACGTAGTCGAAGGACGCTGGAATCACCAGGCTCCCTCCCTGCTCGAACGGGCGGCGTCGAGCACCGCGGCGACGATGTTGTGGTAGCCAGTGCAGCGGCACAGGTTGCCCTCGAGGCCCTCCCGGACGTGGGTCTCGTCTAAATCCGGGCTCTCGGTGACCAACGAAACCGCCGCCATCACCATCCCCGGGGTGCAGTAACCGCACTGGAGCCCGTGGTGCTCCCGGAAGGCCCGCTGCATCGGGTGGAGCTCTTCTCCCTCGGCCAGTCCTTCGATCGTCGTGATCGAACGGCCGTCGGCCTGGGCGGCGAGGACCGTGCAGCTCTTCACCGACTCGCCGTCCATGAGGACCGTGCAGGCCCCGCAACTCGTGGTGTCGCAGCCGACGTTGGTCCCCGTCAGGCCCAGCTCCTCGCGTAAGAAGTACACGAGCAGCGTGCGCGGTTCGACCTCACGTTCGTGGGTCACCCCGTTGACCTCGAGCTTTACTCTCATTTCTTCCCCTTCGCTGCCTCGATCGCCCGCCACACCCGAATGGGTGAGGTGGGCATGTCGACGTGCCGCACACCCAGCGCCAAGAGCGCGTCGCACACCGCGTTCTGGACCGCCGGGGTCGACCCGATCGTCCCGGACTCGCCGATCCCCTTGGCCCCGAGCGGGTTGATCGGGGTCGGGGTCTCCATCGAGTACGTCTCGAAGCTCGGCAGCTCGGCCGCCGAAACGAACTCGTAGTCGGCCAAGTTGGCCGTGACTGGGTTGCCCTGGTCGTCGTAGCACATCTCTTCCATCAGGGCCTGGGCCGCCCCCTGGGCCAGCCCGCCGTGCACCTGCCCCTCGGCGATGAGTGGGTTGATCAGCCGCCCGGCGTCGTCGACGGCCACGATCCGCTCGAGGACCACCCCTCCGGTCTCGGTGTCCACCTCGGCCACGACGAGGTGGGAGCCGAACGGGAAGGTCGGGCCGGGGGCGGCGAAGTCGACCTCGGCCGAGAGCCCCTCGTCGCCACTGGCCTGAGCGAGCTCGACCCAGGTCTTCGACGCACTCGGCGTGCCGGCCACGTGGAAACGCCGGTTCGTCTTGTCCAGCTCGATGTCGTTGGGGTTGGCCTCGAGCAGGTCGGCTGCCAGCTTCCTCGCCTTGTCCACCACCTGCTCGGCGGCCTGGAAGACAGCGACGCCGCCCGACTGCAACGACTTGGACCCAAAGGTGCCGACGCCCCGCGGGACCAGGTCGGTGTCGCCGTGAAGGACCTCCACGTCCTCGATGGCGATGCCCAGCTGGTCCGCCACCAGCTGGGACCACGCGGTCACGTGCCCCTGGCCATGGGGGGAGGTGCCGGTGCGGACCCGGGCCCGACCGTCTGCCAGCACCTCGACCGAGCCGAACTCGCTGCCCGGGATCCCGTTGGTGATCTCGACATAGCTGGAGAGACCGATCCCGAGCTGCTTGGGTCCCCCGGCTCCCCGGCGCCGGCGCTGCTCGGCCCGGAGCTCGGCGTAACCGGCCGCCTCGAGCACCCGGTCGAGCGTGGCCTCGTAGTTGCCGACGTCATAAGTGGTGCCCGTCGGCGTGGTGAAGGGAAAGCGGTCGTTCCCCACCATGTTCTTGCGCCGGACCTCGGCCGGATCCATGCCGATCTCGGCGGCGAAGATGTCCACCATCCGCTCGATCGCGGCCGTTGCCTCCGGACGCCCGGCGCCACGGTAGGCGACGGTCGGGTTGGTGTTCGTGGCCACCGAGATGTCGGTGAAGAAAACCTTGGTGATGTCATAGACGCCGGTCAGCATCATCTGGGTCATCGTGGGCAGGAATGCTCCGAAGCCCGGGTAGGCCCCCGAGTCCTGGATCACGCCCAGCTTGTAGGCAATCAGGCGACCGTCCCTCGTGCCGCCGAGCTCGGCGTGCTGGATCTGGGCCCGCCCGTGACCGAGCGAGAGCATCGACTCGCTGCGGGTCTCGACCCAGCGGGCCGGCCGGTCGAGGCGGCGGGCGATCCAGGGGACGAGGAGCTCCTCGGGGTAGCCGCCGATCTTGGCGCCGAAGCCCCCGCCCACATCGGGCGCGATCGCCCGGACCTGCTCCTCGCCCACCCCAAAGGTCTGCGCGAGGCTGCCCCGTACCGCGTGGGGGGCTTGGGTGGTCGTCCAGTGGGTGAGATGGTCCCCCTCCCACAGTGAGGCGGCCGCCCGAACCTCGAGCGGGCAGGGGGCCACCCGTTGGTTGACGATCCGCTGGCGTACGACCACGTCGCAGCCCTCAAAGAGGCCGGGGGGCTCGGTGGCCGCCTCCGGCGGCGCCATCCCGACACTCACGAAGTCCTCGGGGATCCGAAAGACGACGTTGGTGCCTGCCTCTTCGTGCACGAAGGTCTCGTTGTCGACGGCGGCCTCCGGGTCGATGACCACCGCCAGCGGCTCGTAGTCCACGAACACCAGCTCAGAGGCGTCGACTGCCTGTTCACGGGTCTCGGCCACCACCGCCGCGACCATGTCACCCACGAACCGAACGACACCTTTGGCCAGCCACGGACGAACCATCGCCGGGTTGGCGAACGGAGCGCCAGGGGGCATCGGCTCGAGATCGACGTCGTCCCCTGTGTACACCGCCACGACTCCGGGGGCCGAAACCGCCTCTGAAGTGTCGATCGACCGGATCCTCGCGTGCGCCATCGGTGATCGGACGTAGACGACGTGGGCAGCCCCCTCGAGGGGCAGATCGTCAACGTAGGTCCCCCCGGTCGTGAGGAACTTCGGATCCTCCTTGCGCAAGACGCGGTTCCCGAGGATGCTCACTCCCGCTCCCCCATGCTCGTCATCTCGGCGACCCTAGTCCGAGCGGTGCCACCTGAGCCCAGCAGATTCGCCCCGGGGACCCGAGCACGCTCCCGAGTACCCCGGTGCAGGGCAGGCCCCGACGAGCCCGGCGCAGCCCGGTCGCCCGCTCGGACGACCCGGATCGGGCGCCAACCACCACCTCGCGGGAGGACCGAAGGAGCGAATCCGCCGTCGACCTGTCGGAAAGAAGGCGGACCGAGCGACCATAGGGACATGGGCACCGGATCGATCGCCGCTCGCGAACCGAACCACTCCTTCTTGAATCCGACGACGCCTGATGCTCTCGGAGCGGAGCGGCGGTGCCGGGGTAGCACCTCCCGACCCCTCGCTCGGGCTGGCGGCGTCGCTGCATCCCTCGGTCGCCGACGTCGACACCGTCTTCACGAGGGCGATCGATCGGCTCGGGTGGAGCGACCCGTGGCCAGCTCCCCCTACGGTCGCAAAGGCGTCCTGCGCGACCCCTTCGGACACCGCGGGATCCTCGTGACCGAGCCCGGCCCACCTCCGCCACAGCGACACCGGCTCCGTGTCGCTCTGGGTGACCGACGCCGATGCCGCCGCGGTGTTCTTCGCCCGCGTCCTCGGCTGGCGCTCCCAGCCAGAGCGCAAGCCCGGCGGTCGCCGGGTGGACGGCAGAGCCTCGGCCACGGACTGTGGACCAGCGAGGCCGAACCCAGCTTGTTCTGCTGCTCCGCGGTCGACTCGGTCCCCGAGGCCGTTGAGCGGATCCGAGCGGCTGGCGGCGTTGCCGGGCCCGCCCACCGCGAACCCTACGGTCTGGGCTGCGAGTGCGTCGACGACCAGGGGTGCGGTTCGCCGTGTTCGAGCCGGTGGGTGGGCGCCGGGCGCGAGCCGGGCCAGCCCGAGAACGGGCCCGTCCTGGCGACCTCGCCTACGTAACCATGGAAGTACCCGACTCCCAACGGACCCGGAGCTTCTACGGCTCGGTCCTCGGCTAGCACTTCACCCCGGGTCGGGTGCCCGACAGCTGGCAGGTCGAGGGCGCCGCTCCGATGGTCGGCATCGCCGGAGGACACGAACGGGCGACGACCCTGCCCATGTACCGGGTCGACGACATTGCACGGGCCGTCACCGAGCTACGCGCCGGCGGCGGGTCGGCAACCGGCCCCGAGGAGTCGCCCTACGGGATCCCAGCCGCCTGCACCGACGACCAGGGCACTCGCTTCTACCTCGGCCAACTCTGAGCGAACGGCCCGAGCCCCATCGCTGAGCGGGCCGGGTCAGGCAGCGAAGCTGACGGGCCGCCCACCCCGAACTCGTGCGAGAACGGGGTGGGCGGCCACCTCACTCGATCCTGCTCGGTCAGGCCGGAGCCCCGTCGGAGGTACCCGGGCCTCGCCACCCCTCCTCGACCTCGGGAACCGCCTCCAACCTCCCGGCGTCGATCGCCTGCTTCAGCTCCCGCAGCTCGTCGGTCTCGAACCCGCTGTGAACCGACCAGACGAACGCGATCAGCCCGATCCCCGCCGCGATGAGATCGCTGTAGGGGAAGGCCACGGTCGGGTGCGTCGGGTTGAAGCCGTACTCCCCGTAGTAGGAGAGCAGGAGTAGCGAGAGGACCAGGAAGACCAACCACCAGGAGCGATCGATCTGCTTTCGTCCCTCGGCGTTGGACAGCAACCAGGTGGCGGTGGTCACGAGCATCACCGCAGCGACGAAGGCGATGTAGTAGGTGCCCTGGGTCCACGAGCCGTGGACCGGCAGCGTGCCGCTGCGCAGCACCCATCCCCCTTTGGCGGCGATGAACAGCCACACCCCGAGGAACGCGAGCCCGAGCGTCAGCCCCTGGCCCTGGGAGAGGTACCCCCGCATCGGGGCGTAGTACCAGAGGTAGATGACGACGGCGAAGAACGTCGCCGTCAACACCGTGATCAGGGTGGAGAACCCGCTCCAATAGACGACCTCGGTGGCGGCGATGAAGCCCAACGCCGAGAGCACCCACATCGCCGGTAGTCGAACCGGGCGATGCCAGTCGGGCGCGATCCTCCGCAGCACCGCGACGCCCGAGCCGCCCATGATGTAGGTGAGGACCGTCGTCGAGGTGATGAAGCCGACGATGTTGTACCAACTCGGCTCACGGATGAAGAACAGCCCACCGACGAGGAAGGAGCCGACGAGCGCCGTCCACGGAATGCCGAAACGGTTCATCAACTGCAAGCCCGGCGGGAACAGTCGTTGCACCGACATCCCATAGAAGGTCCGGGTCGAGGTGCCGGTGTAGACCCACCCGGTCCCGGCCGGTGAGATGACGGCGTCCCAAATCAAAAGAGCGGCAAAGCCAGCCAGCGCGCCGATGCCCGCCGCGTGGAGCTCTCGGTAGAAGGGGCCCGTCGCCCAGGCCGACGTCCCGAGCGCCGACCAGTTGCCGACCTTCACGCCCAGGCTGCCCCACCGGATCCCACCGGTGAAGGCGATCTGGAGCAACGCGTAGAGGACGATGGCGATCAGCACAGAGAGGATCGTCGCCCTCGGAACGTCCTTTTGGGGTCGGCGCGCCTCGCCCGCGTACTCGAGGGCCTGGCGGAACCCGAGGAACGAGAACACGATGCCGGTCGTCGCGACCGCCTCGAAGATCGGGGCCTTGCCCAACGGCGCAAAGCCCCCGACACTCGAACCGAAGTTCGACCCCCGGAAGGCGGCGAATACGAAGCAGAAGGTGAGGGTGGGAATGATCAGCTTCCACGCCACCACCCATCGGTTGACCTCTGAGAGCAGCCTGATCCCGAAGAAGTTCAAGAAGAAGAAGAAGAGCAGGAACCCGAAGGCCAGCATGATCCCCTTGGGCCAAGCGAGAATCGTGCTGTTCTTCGAGATGAGCCCCATGTCGGGGAACTTCGACGAAAGATAGGTCACCGATGCCTCGGCTTCGATGGCCGGGACCGACACCGCTGAGAGCAGGTAGGCCCAGCCGAGCAGCATGCCGGTGTAACCGCCGTGCGTAAGTTGCGGGTACCGGGAGAGCGCGCCGGTACGCGGCAGCATGCCGGCGATCTCCATGTAGGTCAACGCGATGAAGAGCACGCAGATGCCGCCGATCACCCACGACACCACCGAGGCCGGACCGGCCGTCCCGTCGGCGGAGAGCACCGCGAACAGCCAGCCCGAGCCGATGATCCCCCCCAACGAAAGAGCCGTCAGCTGCGTCAGCCCCATCGTGCGACGCAACTTGAGGTCCGATCGCTCGAACCCCGAGACTTCGGTAGTTGAAGCAGCTTCGCTAACGCCAGGTTGTTCCTGCGCGAGTGCCATCTATCCCCCTCACAGCTTCGGGAACTGCGAACAGACAACGTCGACCAGATAGGCCAGCGCGAGTCTTTCAGAGGGCAAGGATTGCTTCAAGTGTCTCGGATCGCGAACTCCCAGCTCTTGGGGGTTCTGGCACACGGCCGGTCGGTGCGGCCATAGACGGTGGCAAACCGACGTACCAACCCAAGCGTTCGTTGGGTCTTCTATTGCATCCAACTATCTATAGCACTTCATTTTCGCAAGCTATTAGCCTTCGTGGTGCATCCAACGTGGTACATCCAACGCGGTGATCCGGACGCCCTCGCCCCTAACGTCTCGCCGGTGACCAAGCGCAGCTGGATCCTGTTCGGCGCGCTGGGCGTCATCTGGGGCACTCCCTACCTGCTCATCCGGATCTCGGTTCGGGACATCTCTCCACCCACGCTCGTCTTCTTGCGCACCGCGGCCGCCGGGATTCTCTTCCTTCCGGTCTTGGTCCGGCGGCGGAACTTCGGACTCCTGGTGCGCCACTGGCGACCGCTCGTCGTCTACACGGTCATCGAGGTCGCTCTGCCCTGGTTGTTGCTCTCGCGGGCCGAGCAGCGGCTCACCAGTTCGCTCTCGGGGCTCCTGATCGCCACGGTGCCGCTGATCGCCGTGGTGCTCTCGTGGGCGACCCGTCACGAGGGTGCGCCGGGTTGGCGCCGACTCAGCGGCCTCGTGCTCGGCTTCGGAGGGGTCGCGGTGATCGTCGGCGTCGACGTCCACCGATCCGACGTGCTCGCCTTCCTCGAGGTGCTGGTCGTCGCGGTCTGCTACGCGGTGGGCCCGTTCGTGGTCGTCATTCGCCTGGCCGAGGTGCCGGCGATCGCCACCGTCGGCGCGTCACTGGTCCTCACCGGCGCGGGATACGCGCCGGTCGGGCTCACCCATCTTCCCGACCGACTCTCCCCCGAGGAGATCACCTCAGTCGTCCTCCTGGTCGTGTTCTGCACGGCGATCGCCTTCTTGGTCTACTTCGCGTTGATTGCCGAAGTCGGCCCGGCCAGGGCGACCGTCATCACCTACGTGAACCCCGCGGTGGCCGTGATGCTCGGGATTCTCATCCTGCACGAGCCGTTCTCGACCGGGTTGGCGGCAGGAGTGCCCCTGGTGCTCTTGGGGTCGTTCCTCGGCACGGGCGGGTCGTCTCGGTTGGCCGATGGGGGTGGCTCGGGTCGAGAAGCCGCCTCCGGGGTTCCCCAAGTGAGCGAGGCCCGCCCACCGCCGGTCTGAGGCCTCCGCCGGACGGTCCGGTCGCGGGCCAACGCGCTCTGTCGGTAGGGTCCTGGGGTGGTCGAGATCGCGTCGCTCGCCATCGGAGACCCGGCCGCCCTGTGGGAACGATTGGGGTTCGTGGTCGACGGCGGCGCCGCCTGGGTGAGCGGCATCGAGCACCGGCTGGGCTCGGAGGGACGGGGCATCATCGCGTGGAGCCTCCGGGGAGCCGACGGCCTCGACGAACTGCCCCTCGCTGCCAGGACCCCAGAACCTCGGCCCACCCCGCCACATCCCAACGGGGTGATCGGCCTCGACCACGTGGTGATCGCCACGCCCGACCTACAACGGACGATCGAAGCCTTCGAACGCCACGGCGTCGGGCTGCGCCGAACCCGGGAAGTCGGCACCCCCGAGCAACCGAGGACCCAGGCCTTCTTCCGTCTCGGCGAGGCTATCGCCGAGGTGGTGGGGAGCCGGACCCGCTCCAGTTCGGAGCCGGCCCGCTTCTACGGGCTGGCCTTCACCGTGGCCGATCTCGATGCGACCGCGCACTACCTGGGGGAACTGCTGCGCCCGGCCAAGCCGGCCGTGCAGCCGGGTCGTCGGATCGCCACCTTGGACTGGTCGGCGGGCTCCGGCGTTCCCATCGCCTTCATGACCCGCGATCGATAGCCCCGGCCGGACCGGAACACTGGAACGCCGGGGGCCGCGGGATTATGCTCCCCTCGGCGTTGGTGACTCGCCGGTAGCGCGGATCTGGTTCCGTCAAGGCCAGAAGGTAGGGGCACGTTGACAGAGGTCACCCAACAACTCGAGCGGCCCGATCAGCACCTGTCGGTCGACGTCGGCGCGCCACCGGCTCCTCGGCAATTCCAGATCGTCCCGCTGCGGGGACTCCCGGTGGTCGGCGCGGTGCTGGTCGGCCTGGTGGTCACGATCGCCACCAACCGGTTGTGGGCGATCGACTTCTTCCACGTCGTCGGGGGTGGGCTCTGGACCGCCCTGGACCTGTTCTTGGGGTTCGTCCTCGGGCCGATCCTCGGACGGCTGTCGATCCCGGCCCGGGCCGAGTTCACGAGCCGTTTGATGCCAAAGATGGTCCTCATCATGCCCACCCTGGTGATCTGCACGCTGGCCGCCGGTTGGCAGCTCGCCCGGCACCTCGGGTATATCGACGCCTCCTACTCCCACCACGGCTGGGTCGTCGCCTCGTTCATCGTGGTCGCAGTGATGGCTGTGATCGCTCTGGGCATGCTGGAGCCGGCCAACGTCGCCGTCCTCTTCGAGCTGCGCAAGCCGGAGCCGCACGGTGAGATCATCGCCCGCCTGATGCGCCGATTCATCTTCACTGCCGGCATCACCGGGGCCATGCAGGTGGCAATCCTCGTCATCATGACCAGGCTGGCGACGACGTGACCACCATGCACGACGAGCTCAACCCGCTCACGCGCCGGCTCCCGCCCGTCGCCGAACTGACAGTGGCGTCGGTGGCGCTCATGCTGGCCGGTGGGATCTACCTCGCCGCCCATCTCCCGAAACCGCCGCCTCTCGGACCGGCGGTAGGCCTGCTCGTCGCCGGTGGCGCACTGACCGTGCTGGCCGTCGGGCTGCTGAGCCGCATCCGTCCGTTCGCCTGGGACCGCTTCTTCCTGGTCGCCCGGTGGGCCCTCGTCGCCTACCTGGTGATTGCCGGGATGCTTGGGTTCGTCTTCATCTACGACCACACCCGGGGTGCGACCCTGGGGGTCCTGCTCGCGACCCTGGTGGTGTTCGCGCTCGACGTTCCGATGGTCATCGCCTTCACCGTCGCCCGGTACGAGGAGAGCCCATCGGGCTGAGACTCGGAGCAACTCGGAGCCACCGGCTCGACACCGACCTTGGGGGGGCATGCCAGACATTCCATCGACCACCGAAGAGACCTCTCCGGCCTTCCTCACCGAGGTGCTCCGGGTCGAAGGGGTCATCGGTCCGGAGACCAGCGTCGCCGAGATCGAGCACGAGCCCATCGGGGTCGGGGTCGGGATCGTCGGTCAGCTGGCCCGTCTCCACCTCCGCTACCAGGGTGAGGCGACCGGGGCCCCCGGCAGCGTGGTGCTCAAGATCCCCTCGCAATTTCCCGAGAACCGGGCGATCGGCGACCACTTCAAGTTCTACGAGCGCGAGGGCCGCTTCTACCAGGAGATCGCCGGCAAGATGCCGGTCCGGGTCCCCACCTGCTACTGGAACTACATCGACCCCGAGGGCGGCACCTTCGCTCTGGTGATGGAGGATCTGAGCAACCGCGTCAGCATCAGCCAGATCGCCGGGGCGGGTCCCGATCGCGCCGCCCAGGCCCTGAGCGCCATTGCCGGGCTCCATGCCGCATGGTGGAACTCGCCCACCCTCGACACCCTCGGGTGGATGCCCTACCTGGACGACCCGATCAACCTGTCGGCAGGGGAGCAATACCGCCAGGCGTGGCCGAGATTCGTCGAGCTCTTCGGCGACGCCCTCCCGCCGGGAAGCATCGCCCTCGGTGAGCGGATCCAGGTGGCGTTCGAGGACCTGATAGGGATCGGCACCAGCGAAGCACCCACGACCGTCTGCCACGGCGACTTCCGGCTGGACAACCTGCTCTTCGACGACTCGATCGACGACGACGGGGTTGCCGTCGTGGACTGGCAGATCGCCTATCGGGGTCCCGCCATCTCCGACGTGTCCTACTTCCTCTGCCAGTCCTTGGACGTCCCGACCCGCCAGGCCCACGAGGCTGCCCTCGTCCGAAGCTGGTACGACGACGTGGTCGAGCACCGGGGCGGGCAGGCCGGTGACGAGCTCGAGGGGTATCCCTTCGACTTGGTGTGGGAGCACTACCGCCTGAGCGCCCTGGCAACGACTGTGTACGCGGTGATCCCGGGCGGCGGCATGGACCCGGCCAATGACCGCGGTCGTGAACTCATCGCCGCCATGGGTCAACGGGTCTTCTCGGCCGTCGTCCAGCTCGGCGCCGAGGCCCTGTTGCCCTAGACCTGTGCCGGATGCGCGTGCGCACCGGCCATTCCGACTTTGTGGCAAGTAGCAGCGGCGGCCCGTGGGCGCATGGGGCCGGTCACCGACCGTGGTTTGCCCCCCAACCAGCGGTACCCAGAGGCCGCGAGGCGGCGGACCGTGCCCGGGTGCGAAGATGGCAGGACGTTCGAACGTTTCACCGATCACGCCCGCCGGGTCCTCGTCCTGGCGCAAGAAGAGGCGCGCATCCTCGGTCACGGGTTCATCGGGACCGTGCACCTCCTGCTCGGCCTGGTCCACGAGAGCGGCCCGGTCGCCTCGGTGCTGAGATCGTTCGGGCTCGGGCTCGAAACCATCCGGACCCGGGTCCGCGACACGATCGGAACGGGCGAGAACGCTGAAGCCTCTCCGCCGTTCACCCCCAGAGCCAAACGGGTCCTCGAGCTCTCGCTCCGCGAGGCCCTGGGACTCGGGCACCAACACATCGCACCCGAACACCTCCTGCTCGGCCTTCTCCGAGAGGGATCGGGCCTGGCCGTCCAGGTCCTCGTCGCACTCGGCATCGATCTCGAGCGATTGCGTCAACAGACGCTCACCCAGTTGGGCCGACCCGGGCCGGTCGCACGGGCCCAGGCGATGATGTCGACCGGCCTCGGGCCGGACGCCATGGTGGGGGCCCGGTGGTCCCCGACCCAATCGAGCTGTTCGTTCTGCGGGCGAGACACCTGGGAAACCGACCACTTCGTGTCCTCCCCCAACGCCGTCATCTGCTCGGCATGCCTCGACCAGGCCCATGAGGCGCTCCAGGCAGCGAGGAAGACCGAACGGGAACTGTTCTTGGCGCCGCGGGTCTTCGGCGTGCCCCCGGAGGGGACATCGCTCGAGTCGCTCGCCGTGGCGGTCTCTACGGCCCTGGGCCGGGACTCGAGCCAAGAGGACCTCACCCGCTCGATCGAGGACTTCGACGAGCTCCAGCCCTTCTGGGTGCTCGCAGCCGAGCACTTCCCCATCGGCTCCAAGGTCGTCCTTGATCGAGTGCGATTCCTCGATGACTACCACGCCACCGTCCAGGTCAGGGCGATCTACCCCGGCGGCAGCTGGCTGCACCACGCGCTCTTCGTCCAATCCGACCACCGCTGGAAGATGTCAGCAGCCTCGGTGCGCGAGATCATCGGGGGCTTCGGCATCGCCACGCCGAGTTAGCTCGTCCATCCCCGAAGGCCACGGCCGCCCGATCCCACAAGCGGTGGCACGGATTACCCTCTCCAGCGCTCGGGCGACGACGTGGCCCCCGCCTCGGTGCCGTCCGGTCTCTGCACCCAGACCGCCGAGGGGGCGTCCTCCGGTAGGGTGCCACCTCGATGCCCGGATCCATCTTGGGAACCCGCGTCCTGCGGGTCGAAGACCCAGAACTGCTCACCGGCCGAGGAACCTTCGTCGGGAACCTGCGCCTGCCCGCTCTGACCTACGCCGCGTTCGTGCGATCGCCCCTCGCCCACGCGGTCGTGGACTCGGTCGACGTGTCGGCCGCCGCCTCCGCTCCCGGGGTGCTGGCGGCCTGGCACGCCGGCGACCTAGGGATCGCCCCCTACCACGGCTTCATGGTCTTGAACCCGGCCTGTGCCCGGCCACCGCTCGCCACCGACAAGGTCCGGTTCGTCGGGGAGCCGGTCGCGATCGTGGTGGCCGAGAGCCAGGCGGCCGCGGTCGACGCGGCCGAGCAGGTAGTCGTCGAGTACACACCCATCGCCGCGGTGGTCGATCCCGAGGACGCGCTCGCTCCCGGCGCCCCGCTGCAGTTCGAAGCCATGGAGAGCAACCTGGCCGCCGGGTTCCGGGACCGTGACGAGGTCGACCCCTTGGCCGGCGCCGACAAGGTGATTCGGGTCCGGGTGGCCAACCAGCGGGTGGCGGTGCTCCCCATGGAGGGCAACGCCATCGCCGCGGTCCCCGGCGACGACGGCGAGGGTCACGATCTCACCGTGTACGTGTCGACCCAGATGCCACACGGCTTCCGTGACACCCTGTGCCGCCTCCTCGGCCTCGAGCGCGACACGGTCCGGGTCATCACCCCCCATGTGGGCGGTGGCTTCGGGGCCAAAGCCGGAGTGACGGCGGAGCACCTGGTCGTGGTTGCCGCCGCGACCCGCCTGAGCCGGCCGGTCACATGGGTCGAGACTCGCTCTGAGAACCTGGTCGCCATGCCCCACGGACGGGGGCAGGTCGACTACGTGGAGCTCGGTTTCGACGCCGAGGCCCGGATCTCGGGGATGCGGGTCCGGGTCGTCTCCGACGCTGGCGCGTACGCGGGGTTCGGAGGTGCGCTCGCTCTCGGTCCCACCCGGCTCATGGCACAGGGCGTGTACCGGATCCCGGCCATCCGCTACGACGTGGCCGCGGCACTCACCAACACCACCCCAATGGGGGCGTTCCGCGGTGCCGGACGTCCGGAGGCGGCAGAGTTTCTGGAGCGGGTCATGGACCTCGCCGCCGACGAGCTCGAGCTGGACCCAGTCGAGCTGCGACGGCGCAACCTGCTCCCCGCCGGGTCATTCCCGATGACCTCGCTCATGGGCGCCGCCTACGACAGCGGCAACTACGAAGGAGCGCTCGACGAAGTTTTGCGGATTGCCGGGTACGAGGATCTGCGCCGTGAGCAGCAACGCCGGAGACAGAACGGCGACCGCGTGGTGCTCGGGGTCGGCGTGTCGGTGTACGTCGAGGTCACCGCAGGAGGTGGATCCAAGGAGTTCGGTCAGGTCGACGTCCACGAGGACGGGACGGCCACGATCCGAGTCGGGACCTCCGCCCACGGTCAGGGCCATGCCACCTCCTTCGCCATGATCGTCGCCGACCGACTCGGCATTCCCGTCGAGGACGTCCACTTCATCCAGTCCGACACGGCCGAAGTGCCGAGGGGGGGTGGGACCGGGGGGTCCCGGAGCCTCCAGGTGGGCGGGAATGCCGTGGGCCAGGCAGCCGAGGCAGTCCTGGTCCGGGCGAAGGAGCTCGCGGCAGACGAGCTCGAGGCGAGCGTCGCCGACATCGTGGTCACCGACGACGGCCGGGTGGGGGTGGCGGGGGTGCCGTCCAAGGCGCTCGGCTGGGGACGGCTAGCCGAACTGGCTGCGTCGGCCGGGGAGCCGCTGCGCGAGTCGGTCGACTTCGTTCAGGAAGGGCCAACCTTCCCCTTCGGTGCCCACGTCTCGGTCGTCGAGGTCGATCTGGACACCGGGGCCGTGCGTCCGTTGCGCCACGTCGCGGTCGATGACTGCGGGCGCATCCTCAATCCGATGATCGTGACCGGCCAGCAGCATGGCGGCATCGCGCAGGGCATGGCCCAGGCGCTCTGGGAGCAGATGGTCTACGACCACGACGGGAACCCGCTCACCAGCAACCTCGCCGACTACGCGATGCCCTCGGCGGCGGAGTACTGCTCGTTCGAGACCTCGAACACCGAGACACCGAGCCCGCTCAACCCCCTCGGGGCCAAGGGCATCGGGGAGTCGGGGACCATCGGCTCCACCCCGGCGGTGCACAACGCCGTGATCGATGCCCTCAGCCACCTCGGCATACGCCACCTGGACATGCCGTGCACGCCGCTCAAGGTCTTCGAGGCTGTCCAGGCTGCCGAATCCGGGAACCTGGCCCCGGTGTGGCGAGAGCCACCAGCGGCACTGGCCGATCTTCCACTGCGAGGAGAACGACCTCGACCGCAGGCGGCCGACGCGGACATCTGAGGCTCGCCTCGTCAGCGCGGACGCTCAGGGAGCCTCGGCCGGGCGAAGGGGCTCCACGAACTCGCCGCCCCGGACCGCTCGCAAGCGGTCGCCTCGGCGAACCCGGCGGCGCGGCACAAAGAGAGTGAGCGCTCGTTGAAGGTGGCCACGCCGACCCGGAGTCGCAGGGGACGCCAACAGGCACGCCCGAAGTCGAGCACCGTCGGCAGGGCGACGGTCCCGATGCCCTGGCTCACTAGATCGGGTGGATGCCGGCGCCGACGTCCAGAGTGCCGTGCTCGGCATCTGGGGCGGCACCCGGGCTGACTCGCAGAAACAGCAGAAGCCGACGACCCCCTCCCGACCCTCGAGTGCGTAGTAGCCGCTGCCGTCGGCCTCGCGACGCAGAAAGGCGGCGCGTCGGCGCGGTCGCCATCGTAGACGTCGAAGGGAGCCTCGTACACCCAGCTGCTGACGGCCGCGGCCTCCTCGGGCGTGAACGGCCGGATCCTGAGGCGCACCTCGAGCGGTCGGTCTCCCGCCGATTCGGTCGGGTTGGGCTTGACCACCATCTCGCGTCGCTCCGGGTCCAACCGCCGTTGCTCCAAGACCACCCGGCCCCAGCGATCGGGGCCGGTGACCGCATGACATGCTGGCACAGTACGGACGTCATCCGCTGCCGACAGGTCGAAGGGCTCGTCCCGACGACAACACACCAGCTCGATCAGTTCGGGCTCGAATCGAGGATCTTGCTCCGGCGGGATCACGTCGCTCGTGTCAATCAGCCAACGCAGGACCCGGTCCTGCAACGCCGCACCACCGCCCCGGCCCCCGCTGCGTCGATCAGGTTGTGCCCCTCCCTCGGATCGGCCGTGCGGCCGCAGAGTTCGCCCGGCTCGTAGAGCCGGGCACATAGGTCAACTCGGAGGTCCTCACGGAGATCACCCGACCAACCAGGTTCGGCTGCTCGCGTTGGAGATCGGCTTTGTAGGCGTGGTAGCAGCCGGCGCGCTCGAACAACGGCTCCTCCTCCCGGCTGAACCCTCCCTCCCGAGAAACGCCTCTGACCGGAGCATCGCCCGTTTCTCGGGTCCTTGCGCCTCCCGCCGACCTCCGATCGGGCCCGACAACGGACGTCAAGCGGGGCCATGACTCACAGATCGAAAGATTTGCTATCACTCTGATAGTTTCAACCCGTGTGGATGGGGGGTGCCAGGATGCTCGCAGGTCCGGCCGTGACAGACCGGGCCCGGTGCACGGGCCCAAGCGATACGAGCCGGGCGCGATGACCAGCCGTCCGAACATCCTGTGGCTGTTCAGCGATCAGCACCGAGCCGACGTGATCGGGGCTAGGGGCCATCCCGTCGTGAAGACCCCGAACATGGACCGCCTTGCCTCCGAGGGCTTCCTCTTCGAGGACCTCTTCTGCCAGGGACCGCTCTGCGTGCCGGCTCGCGCCTCGCTCATGACCGAGCGCTACGTCAGGGACCACGGGGCGTTCGAGAACGACTACTTCTCCTCCGGCGAGCTTCCGACGATGCTCCAGCGCATTCGGGACGCCGGCTACCACACGACCGCCATCGGCAAGATGCACCTCTTCCCCCACTTCCCCGACGTCGACGACGGGCTGCCGCTCATGTCGGCTATGGGGTTCCAGGAGGTCCACGAGACCGTCGGGAAGCTCGCCTGCGGCTTCATCCGTAATCCGTACACTGACTACCTCGACGACCTGGGCCTACTCGACACCTACCGCACTTTCGTGCATGCACGCACCCCGTGGCGCCGAGACCGCCAATCGCGGCCCGATTCGAAGCCCACATGGGCCGTCGACCCGAGCCCGCTCCCCGCCGAGCACTACCTTGACACCTGGGTCGGGCGGAGGACGGAAGAGTGGCTCGAGGACTACCGACGTGACGAGCCGTTCTTCTTGTGGGTGGGCTTCCCGGGCCCGCACGACCCGTGGGACGCCCCCATCGAATTCGTCCGCCCCTACGAGGACGCAGAGATCCCGCTCGACTCCACCCGCCGGCCCGATATCCCCGGCGACGGTCCGCTGTCGGTGTTCCTCCGGAGCTTTCTGCGCTACAGCAGCAGCGACACCCTGAGCGACGAGCGGGCGCGTGACGTCCGCCGCCACTACTTCGCGAACGTGACGCTCATCGACAAGTCAATCGGTCGGATTCTGGCCGCCCTGGAGCGCACCGGACGTGCCGAGGACACCTGGGTGATCTACTCGAGCGACCACGGCGAGATGCTCGGCACGCACGGCTTCTTGAACAAGATGGTCTTCTACGAACCCTCGGTGCGTGTCCCGCTCATCGTCCGGCCGCCGGGCGGCGCCCCCCGAGGCCAGAGCCGCCCGGGTCTCCTCGAACACGTGGACCTCTCGGCGACCCTGCGCGACCTGGCCGGGGCCGGCGAGGTCCCAGGCAGCGCAGGCCGGTCCTTCGCGTCGAGCTTCTCGGGCTCGGTACTCGGGGTCCGAGAGGCGGTCGTGAGCGAGAACTACGGGTTCGCGATGTGGCGAACCGAGCGCTACAAACTCGTCGTCTACGAGAAGGACCACCTCCCGGTCCAGCTGTTCGATCTTGTCGAAGACCCCCTCGAAGACCACAACCGGGTCGACGACCCAGCGTACGCAGGGACCGTCAGCGACATGGTGGACGCATTCGTGCGCCCATTCCTGTCGGTCGCGCCCCTGCGACCGGGCCCCGACATCGTCGAACGCAGCGGCCAGTTCCACATCCCCACCCCCCGGGGCCCGGCGAGCCCGGGCGACTAGAGCGGCCAAGAAGGGACTGACGATGGGAGCACTCGGAAGCGAGATGGGCGACTGGGACCTCAGGCTCTCGGATCGAGGCCCCCCGCTGTTCGAGGCGGTGGTCCGGTTCATCGCAGATGAGCTTGATCCGCGTACTGGGGAGTTCGCCCGCCTCGGCGCGACACGGCTCGAGCGCTGCGTTTACTCCGAGAAGCAGCTCGCCATCCTCGAGGGACTGAAGGGCAAGGCTCGAGAGAGGGGTCTTTGGAACTTCTTCCTCACCGAGCCCGATCCCGGAGAGGGTCTGTCCAACCTGGACGACGCGCACATCGCGGCCGAACTCGGCCGAAGCCCACTGTCCTCGGAGTGCTTCAACTGCAGCCTCCCGGACTCGGGGAACATGGAGGTCCTCGTCCGAGTGGGGACACCCGAGCAAAAGGAACGGTGGCTCACTCCTCTACTCGAGGGAACGATCCGGTCGGCCTTCGCCATGAGCGAGCCCGAGATCTCCTCCTCGGATGCCACGAACCTCTCGTGCCAAGCCGTGAGAGACGGTAACGAGTGCGTCATCAACAGCGAGAAGTACTACATCACCAGTGCCGGCGACCCCCGCTGCCAGATGCTGATCTGTGTCGTGCAGACCGACCCCGACGCGCCACGTCACCGGCGACCCTCCCAGATCCTCGTGCCGATGGACACTCCGGGCCTGCAAATCCTCGGCCCCATGCACGACTTCAGGGAGGACGACGACCCGCGCGGCCACATACACCTGCGCTTCACCGACGCCCGGGCCCCCTGCGCCAACACCCTGCTCGAAGGGGGACGCCGTTTCGAGATCGCACAGATGCGTCTCGGGCCCGGCCGCATCCACCACTGCATGCGTTCGGTCGGCGTCGCCGAGCGCGCCCTCGCGCTGATGGTCGAGCGCGGACTGAAGCGGGTCGCGTTCGGCCAACCGGTCGCCCGCCTCGGAGAGACGTCGAGGTCATCGCGAAGGCGCGCATCGAGATCGAGTCCGTGCGCCTCATGGTGCTCCGGGCTGCCAAGGCGATGGACGTGCTCGGCAAGGCCGAGGCCCGGCTGTGGGCCTCGGCGGTGAAGTCGATGGTCCCAGAACGTGTCTGCCGGATCATCGACGAGGCGATTCAGATCCACGGCGCAACCCGCCTGTCCAGGTGGGCACCCCTGGGGGAGATGTATGCAGGGCAGCACCTCCTTCGGATCGCCGATGGTCCCGACGATGTGCACTGGCACGTGGTCGAGCGGGCCGACCTGGCGTTCCACGAGCGCCGGCTCGCCGGCGCTCACCGGGAGAACTAGGCGCGGTGACGAGCACCGAGCAGCGACAGGCACCCGACGGCTCGCCACCGCGGCGCCCGAACATCGTCTACATCCTCGCCGACCAGCATCGCCACGACGCCATCTCGGGGGCCGGGCACCCGGTCGTCTCCACCCCCAATCTCGATCGACTGTCCAAGGAGGGCACCCGTTTCGAAACCGCATGGTGCCAAAGCCCGGTCTGCCAGTCGTCGCGGGCGTCCATCATCACGGGACGCCACGTGGCCGGACACGGCGTCAGCCGGAACTTCGTCGTCGACTTCGATCCCGAGTGGCCGACCTTCATGCATCGACTGCGCTCGGCCGGATACACGGCGGCCAACGTCGGCAAGACGCACTACTTCAGCCCGACCCGGCCCGATCCCGATACGACGCTGGATCTCGCCGAGGCCTACGGAGACTTCGTGCGCTCCTTCGGCTTCGACCACGTCGTCGAGGAGTTCGATCGCTATCTGCACGTCTCGCCCCGATTCTCCACCCCCTACACCCGGTTCCTAGCCGACGCCGGAGCACTCGAGGTCTACCGCGAGGCGGTGAGGGCGGTGTTCCGGCTCACCCCCCGGCACTGGGACGGCGTGGTCAGCCCGCTTCCCAAGGAGCTCGACCTCACGAGCTTCCTCACCGACCGGGCGATCGAGTGGATCGAGTCCCTCCAAGGCCGCGATGAGCCCTTCTTCCTGCAGCTCTCCTTCGTCGCGCCCCACGTGCCGCTGATGGGAGATCCCGAGTGGTCCGAGCACTACCAGGGCCTGCCCGTGCCCCCGAGGATCCCCGAAGCGGTGAGGGCGTCGACCCCGGTATGGGCCGGCTATCTCGACACCCTCCGAAAGCACTCCAACAGCCATCTCCTCGATGACGAGTACGTCGCGAATGGGGCGAGGCAGTACTTCGCGATGGTCTCACTGATCGACGAATGCGTGGGTCGCCTCCTCGACGCACTCGAGCGCAGCGGGCAACTCACCGACACCTGGGTCCTCTACAGCGCCGATCACGGCGAGATGCTGGGTGACCACCAGCTGATGGCGAAGATGAACTTCTACCGCTCGGCCGTCCAGATCCCAGCCATCGTTCGCTCCCCCGACGGGGCGCACCGGGCGGTCCTGGTGTCGTCGGACCCCATCGAGTCGGTGGATCTCACCGCGACCATCCTCGACATCGCCGGGGCGCCACCCCTCGAACCCTGCGACGGACGATCCTTGCTCGGCGTGATGCGTGGCGAGCGACCGATCCGACGAGACGTCGTGGTGAGCGAGATCTCGGCCAACCTCGGGGGCGAACGCAACTTCGTGGGACTCTCCGACGGCTCGGCCAGGGCGACCTTCGAGCGGACGACGAAGGAGCTCTGCGAAGCATTCGACCTCTCCTCGGACCCCGACGAGCTGCGCAACCTGGCTGAGACGCCCGTAGGCGCCGAGATCGCAGCGCGACTCATCGCCGCACTGGACGCCCGGGAACTCGCCCTCTAAGCCCCGCGCGGTCCTTTCCCGTCGACCCACAATCGAGATCTCGACGCCCTCAGGGATCGGCCAGCTCCCCGAGTGCCGCCCCGAACATGGCGAGTCCCTCCTCGGTCTCTGCCAGGGTGCTCGTCGGCGGGGGCATCACGATGACGGTCGCCGGGTCGAGGCTCACATGCAAATACGGGCCCTGGGCACGGCGAGATCGTGCCATGGCGGGGCCCTGGCCCCGGCGAACTCGACCCCATGGACGAAGCCGCGACCGCGGATGTCGCCGATCTTGCCCGGGTACCGCTCACGTGTCGCCTGGACACCCACAGCGAGCCGTTGCGCGGCGGTTTGCACGTGGAACAGAAGCGCCGGATCGAGGTACCGCTCGGCGGTGAACCCCGCGATGGTCCACTACGTTCGCGTACGGAACCGGCAAACGCTACAAGATCGACCTCGAGTTCCCGCAGCTCTACAACGTTGCCGCCGATCCCAATGAAGAGTGGGAAGTCTTCGGCAGCAATCTGTGGTTCTCCGAGGTAACGCACGGCATCGTTCACGCATACCGCGAGAGCCTGAACGGTTTCCCTCACGTACCTCTGGGCAGTGATTGCCCGGCACCGGTCCGCCAGCGCTAAGCCTCGTTTCTGCAGGCTCGTCGATTGGGAGCCTCAGTGCGCAATCAATGGAAAATGGCAGGCCACCCGGTGGTTCTCTGCGATCTCGCGTAGCTCGGGAACTTCTTCGGCGCACCTCGCCTGGGCATATGGGCAGCGGGTGCGATAGCGGCAGCCGCTCGGGGGACTAAACGATGAGGGGATCTCACCAACCTCCGATCGGTCTGCGCCGGGAACCTCGCTCACCGCAGCGAGGAGCGAGGACGTGTAGGGGTGCGCCGGACTCCGGTAGATCACGTCGCTCCGTCCGTACTCACTCAACCGCCCTAGATACATCACGCCCACCCAGTCGCTAACGTGCTTTACGACGGTCAGGTCATGGGCGATGAAGAGATATGTCAACCCGAGCTCCCTGTGAAGGTCCTCGAGCAGGTTGAGGATCTGGGCTCTGATCGAGACGTCGAGCGAGGAGACCGCCTCGTCGCAGATGACGAGCGATGGCGACAACGCGAGTGCACGGGCGATTCCCACTCGTTGCGCCTGGCCACCCGAGAGGTTACGAGGCCGGCGGTCGCCGTACTGCTTGGGGTTGAGGCCAACCAAGTGCAACAATTCCTCGACGCGCTTCAGTTGTTCGTCCCGGGTGCCGATATGGTTCACTCGAATCGGCTCGGCTACCAGATCACGCACCTTCCAGCGGGGGTCGAGGGAGGAGTAGGGGTCCTGGAATACCATCTGGACCTGCCGTCGCGCTCGACGCAATGCCGGACCGCGCAGCGACGCGAGATCCACCCCGCGCAGGAGGACCTGGCCCCTCGTCGGCTTCGGGGCCTGGATGATCACACGGGCGGTCGTCGATTTCCCACACCCGCTCTCGCCAACCAGTCCGAGGGTCTCGCCATCGTGCACGCTAAAGGAGACATCGGAGATTGCTGACAAGGGCGTCCGGTGCCCAGGGACATGGAATTCCTTCGAGACGCCCCGCAACTCGAGGAGTGGCACCGACGCCTCGAGTCGTTGTGCGACCGCGCTCACGTGTCGACTCCGAGCGGGTACCAACACGCCCACCTGTGGCCGGGCTCACCCTCGGCGAGGAGTGGCGTCGTCACACAGCGATCGCCGACGTGAGGGCACCGAGCCGCAAACGCGCATCCCGAGATCCGCTTTGAGGGATCGGGTGGCGACCCTTCGATAGTCGCGAGCGGCGAGTGGGACGGAGCGTCGATCCTCGGGATCGCGTCCATGAGCGCCTGGGTATAAGGCATCCGGATGGCACCGATCAACTTCTTGGTCGGCGCGGATTCGACGACGCGCCCCGCATACATCACCGCAAGGTCGTCAGTGTGCCGGGCCGCGATGCCGAGGTCGTGGGTGATAAGCACGACGCCCATCCCGTAACGCTGCTTCAGGTCATCAAGCAGCGTGAGGATCTGGGCCTGCGTCGTCACGTCGAGCGCTGTAGTTGGCTCGTCAGCAAACAGCACCGAGGGACGGGCCGAGAGCGCCATCGCGATCATGACGCGCTGTCGCATGCCCCCCGAGAGCTGATGGGGGTAGTCGCGCGCCCGTCGCTCGGGGTCCGGAACACGAACGGAACGCAGTAATTCCACGGCGTCGGACCACGACTCCTTTCGACCCACATTGCGGTGGTGACGCACGGCTTCGGCGACTTGGCTTCCGATCCGCATCGTCGGGTTGAGCGAACTCATCGGATCTTGGAACACCATGGCCAATTTGATCCCCCGTCGCCGTCGGAGCTGGTCCTCCGGCATCCCAATGAGCTCCTCGCCGTTTAAACGGGCAGATCCCGACACCGTGGCTGAGTGACCAAGCAAGCCCATGACGGCGCGAACCGTGACCGACTTCCCCGACCCGGACTCCCCGACGATGCCGAGCGTCTTGCCCGGCGTCACCCGCAGGGAGACGTCGTTCACCGCGTACACATCCCCCGCTCCGGAGTTGAAGGCAACGCTCAGACGATCAACGATGAGCGAATTCTCCGTAGCGACGGAATTGATCGTCGAAGCGACGCGACCTTCGATTGACGTCACCATGCCTCCCCTCCGCTGTAGCGGGCGCGAATCCCGTCGCCCAGCATGTTGAGGGACGTGATTGCGACGAAGAGGAACGTACCGGGAACGAGCGAGATTTGCGGGGCAATCGTGAGGTAACCCTTCCCCTCGGCGATCATCGCTCCCCAGCTGGCCCGGGGGGGCCGGATGCCCAATCCGAGGAAGCTGAGCGACGCCTCCACGATCATCGCTACTCCAATGGTGAGAAGGCCGTAGGTCATGAGGCGTCCCCAGATGTTCGGCAAGACGTGCCGGAAGATCTGGTGCGCCCGCCCGGCTCCGCTGAGCTCACCCGCTAGGAGGAACTCCCGCTCCTTGAACTGGATCGTTCCAGACCTTGCGACTCGAGCGAAGGAAGGGACGGTGAAAAACGCTATGGCGAAGATCACGTTGCGCTCGCTCGGACCGAGGTAGGTGGCGACGGTCAGGGCAAGGATGAGCGAGGGAAACGCGAGCAGGATGTCGAGCACCCGCATGATGACCGAATCGATCCACCCTCCCATGAATCCAGAGATCATCCCGAGCAGTCCACCGATCACAAGACCGATCGCGACGGAGGCCAGCCCGACCTCGAACGAGGTCTGCCCCCCATAGAGCGATCGGCTGAGCAGATCCCGCCCGAGCTCGTCGGTTCCTAACAGATGTCCGGGAGTGCCGAGACCGACGTGCGGCAGAGCGAGGTTGACCACGTTCGGGCCGGGGATGTGCACGATCTGCGGTCCGATGAAACACCCTCCGACAAGGAGCACCAGTACCCCGCCTGGGATCCAGAGCGCCCAAGCAACATGCCGCGGACGGCGGATCCGGAGCAACCCCGCGCTCCCACCTTCGAGCGCAACAGCATCAGCCATCGTTGGTTGCTCGACGGATGCGTGGGTCGAGCGCGGAGTACAAGAGGTCGACCCCTAGGTTGATCACGACAAAGGCAACTGCCACGAAAACGACGATCCCCTGAACGACGGTGACGTCGCGTTGGGTGATCGAGTTGATCAAGAGGTTGCCGACACCGGGGAGGGCGAAGAGTACCTCGACGATGACCGCGCCGCTGATGAGCTTTCCGATGTTGACGCCCACAATCGTGATGAGCACGAAGAGCGAATTGCGCAAGACGTGGACAAAGACGATCCTCCAGCGTGGCAGCCCCTTTGCGCGCGCTGTGATGACGTAGTCCTCCCGCATCTGCTCCAACATGTCGCCACGGAGAATGCGCATGTGCAACGCGAACTCCCCAACCCCGAGTGTGGCCGCTGGAAGAATGACGGTACGCAGGTTCCCGGCGAGGCTCTGGGTCAGCGGGACCCAGCCGGTCGCCGGCAGCCAGTTGAGGTCGACCGAGACGATAAGGATGAGGAGGATCCCAAAGAGAAACGGCGGTGCCGAGATCCCGCCGAAGGAGACCAGGCTGAGCACCCGGTCCAACCACGGGTTGCGGATCACGACCGCGAACAACGCGAAGATCACCGCGAAAATGAGGGCCACGACCTGCGCGACCAGGATAACCTCGAGCGTCACTGGTACGGCGTGCCCGATCAGGCCTGCCACGCTCTCGTGGCTTAGAAGCGAATTGCCCAGGTTGCCCTGGAGCGCCTGGGTCAGCCAGTGCCAATAGCGATCCCAGAGGGGCTGGGTCAGCCCATCCTGGCGGTCGACGATCTGAATCTGTTTTGGCGTGGCCCCTGGGCCGAGGATCGCCAGCGCGGCATTGCCCGGCAGCAGGTTCAGCAGCACGAAGGTGAGCACGCTCACCCCCAGCAGCACCGGGATCGCGTGCAGCAACCTGCGAGTGACCGTCCCGAGGATCATTGCAGAGGCACCGGCACGCTGTACGCGTGGCCGATCAGCTCATCCACGCCCCTGCCAGTTGCATGTAATTGTTCGCGAGGTTGGGCACGCCGTGCAGCGTACTGACAGACACCCGCCACCAGTCAGCGGCCGACAGGTAGTCGTAAGGGGCGTCCTTGGCCAGCTGCTGCGCAAGTTCGAGGAAGATCTTCTTGCGTGCCTTTTGTGTGGTGGCTGCCCGCTCCTGGAAGAGGTAGGCGTCGACCGTCGGGTCGTTCAGTTTCGATGAGTTGACGGGGCTCCCCGAGAGGAAGAAGCTGAAGGCGTTCTGGTCCGGGTCGTATCCGCCGGCCCAGCGATAGAGCATCGCCTGGTAGGTGCCCTTGTTGGAGGCCTGGATCAGCGCCACATTCTCCAGCACGGCGATTTGCGCATGGATGCCGGCCTGGGCCCACTGGCTCTGCAGCGCCTCGGCCTGGGACAACGAGATCGGGTCATTGGCCCGGATCGTGAGGGTGAAGGACAAGCCTCCGAGCTGGCGCACGAGTGCCTTCGCCTTGGCCAGGTTGTAGGACTGATAGCCGGGTACCTTGCCTGGATACGCCCATGATTGCGGCGTCCACGGCGATTCGATCCCCGTCGTGTACTTCCCGTTGAAGAGCGCCTGGTTGATCGGGCCCGGATTCGTCGCGTAGTTGATTGCCTCACGGGCGAGCACGTTATTGAGCGGCGGCGCCTGCGTCTGGAACTCGACAAACACGGTTCCGACCCCGCCAAGCGAGGTTACCTTGAATTGCGGGTTCGATTGAACGGTCGCAAGCTGAGTTGGGCTGACGTCCTCGTCGTCTTGGATGACGCCCGATTGCAGGCTGCTCAATCGGGTGGTGGCATCCGTCATGACCTTGAAGGTGACGCTGCTCAGGTAGGGCTGAGGCTTGTTCCAGTACCCATTCCACCTCACCAAGGTGGCCGAGTTCCCGGGCACGACGGTCCCGAGCTTGAAGGGGCCGGCACCAACCGGGTGCTGCGCGTAGCTCGCACCCTCAGATCGGACTGCGGTCGGCGACACCATCATGCCGGGAGCCCCCGCCAAAACGTACGGGAACGTGGAGTCCGGGGTGCTCAGCTGCACCGTGACGTTGTTCTTGCCAGCGGCCGTGACCGACTTGATGTCCTCGACTGCGGAGTAGCACAGGCAGTCGTTGGCTGGGTTGGAGACTCGCTCGAGGTTGAAGACGACCGCAGCCGGGTTGAGCGGGGTTCCGTCCTGGAACTTGAGGCCCTTGCGGAGCGTGATCACCCACGTCTTGTCGCCGTTCGAGCCTTTCAGGCTCGTCGCGAGGTCCGGAAGGATCTTGCCTCCCGCGCCCAACTGCAGAAGTGATCCATACAGGGACTCGTTGATGTCGTAGGAAACGAAGTTGTTCGCCTGCAGGGGGTCAAAGGTCGTCCATCCGGCCTCGACCCCGATCGAGAGGTTGCCGCCCGACTTCGGCTTGTGGGTGGAACGCTTCGCGGCCACCGCCGGCCCACCGCTCGCAACGACCATACCTGCGAGGAGTGCAACAACCGCACCCGCCATCGAAAGCTTCGCGGGGCCAAACCGCCGCATTTCCCCCTCCTGTTGTTTGACTCAACTGCGGCGCCCAGCCATTCCGCTCGATGCCGCCGTTCCCGGCGGACCGTGCGGGCCCACCGAACTGTCGGTGTGATACCTGAACTTACGAACAGGTATGAACCTCAACATTTCGTTAGAACTGTAGGGCATTCGCCATTTCTGGTCAAGACCAAGCGGGATCCCGACCACCCCGGTGAACAGGGAAGATGTCAGCCCAGCGCGATCAACTGGCGCCGGCGATCCCGATCGCCCCGGCGCGCTGGAGCTGTTCCACCTCGTCCTCACCCACACCCAACTCGGTCAAGACCTCGACCGTGTGGGCGCCGAGGTCGGGTGGTACGCCCCTCGCCTGCAATGACGAATCGGACATCCGAAGTGGCGGCCCAACCGTCTGGAGACGACCGACCCGCTGATGTTCCGTCGAGGTGACGAACCCGTTCGCCTGCACCTGGGGGTCGTCGAAGATCTGCTCTTGGAGTTGGAGCGGACTGGCGGGGATCTCGGCGGCTTCGAAGCTGGCCAGCCACTCCTGGGTCGTCCGCGCGGCAAAGGCCTCAGTGGCGTTCATCTTCGACCCGGCCGAGGGTGCCGCCTCCTCGAGCAGGTCACGGAGTCGCTTGCGGGCCTTGTCGCCGAATCCACCCACAGCGAGATAGCCGTCCGCGGTCCGCACCAACCCGGAATAGGTGTTCGGGGGCTCGCCACGTACCGTGCGCCGGTGGGCCATCACTTCGGCCCAGGTCCGGCCCTCGGCGAAGGCGTCCTTCAGCCACCCGGTGAGGTCCTCCCGCCACCCATCATCGGACTCCACCGAGATCAGATGGTTGTTCTGAAGCATGAGCGCCGCCTGAAGCAACGCCGTGTCGAGTCGCTGCCCGCGACCGGTCCGCTCGCGGTAGAAGAGGGCCGCCGCGACTCCGAAGGACAACAAGAGGGCCGCCGTGTAGTCGATGACCGGATCAGCGAGCGCTATGGGCGCCGTGATCCCGTCCTGACAGAGGCCCGAATACGCCTGAACCGCGATGTCGACCCCGACCATCGCAGCACGGGGCCCCTCTGAGCCAAAGGCGGTATTCGCCGCGTAGATCACCCTCGGATTGATCGCCGTGAGCGACTCATAGTCGAGGCCGAGGCGTTTCGCCCCACCCGGACGAAAGTTGGCAAGCACGACGTCGGCGGTCGACAACAGGCGCTCGAGGACCCCGCGCACCTCGGGCCGAGCCAGATCGAGGCTGATCGAGCGCTTGCCCCGATTCTTGTTCAAAAACTGGCGACTGTCCCCGGTCGAGAGCATGGAGTTTGTGCGAGAGGGGTCACCCGTGAGCGGTTCCACCTTGATCACGTCAGCGCCAGCATCGCCAAGCAGTTGTCCGCAAAAGGGGACCGCGATGAGCTGCCCGAACTCAACGACCCGGATGCCTGCGAAGGGACCAGACGTCGAGGCGCTCATGACCAGTCCCCCGTTGCGGTCGAGGCCATGTCGCGTTCGATGACCCGCCAATCCGCCACGATGGCTTCCTCCCCCGCATAGTCGAACCTGCCGCCGAAGGCGGGTGAGACCCCCTCGCCACCGTGCTCGGCCAACCACCGTGCGGTCAGGCGGGTCGCCTCCTCAGAGCCGAGAACGTCGGCATAGCCGAGCACACGACGAGCGGCGCCGAGGTCGAGCACGAGGGTCGACTTCTCCGCCAGCGGGTAGACACCCCGACACCACTGCGCGGGGACCCCGATGAGCTCCATGTCTGCCTCCAGTTCGTCGATGATCACCCTCGCCACCTCGCGCGCACTCAGCACCAACTCGTCGCCCGCATTGAACGCCCGACCGGCGGCCTCGGGCACGGTGGCCGCGAGCACCATCAGCCGCGCCACGTTGTCGCAATAGCCGCGTTGGAAATATGTCGTGCCATCGTGGGGCATCACCATGAAGGGCCGTCCATCCAAGACCCTCCGAACGACGGCCCATTCGTGAGCGAGCAGTGCACGGGGCCCGTAAATCCCCGGATACCGAACGACGACCGCCTCGAAGTCACCCGCGGCGTGTTGCTCGAAGAGCTGATCCTCCCCCACCGCGACCCGCCCCGTGTATCCCGAGGCATCGTACTGGCGCGCTGCGTCCTCTCGAATGGGGATGGCGACCGCACCCTGCGGGGTCGGCCGCATGGTGCCGGCATAGACGGGCTGGCCCGTCACTCCCACGAGTCGCCGCGTCCGCCCCGCAAGGAGGCGGGCAAGCACTCGCAGCCTGCCAGACGTGCAGAGCGCTATGTCGAACTCTCTGCCCGCGAGGACCCGCGCGGCATCGGCCTCGTCGCGAGCATCACCAAGCAAGACCTCGACCGGCCCGTCGAAGGTCGCCGGGTGGGCTCCGCTATGAAAGATGGCGACCCGGTCCCCACGCGAGAGGAAGCCGTTCACGATGGGCACTCCCGTCGGTCCGGTTCCCCCGATCACGAGTACGCGCGCTGGCGAATCGGTCATGGCCGGCTCACGGCAACAGGGCCGCTTCAGCCTCGGCGACGAGGCGGGCCATCGTGTCGGCAACGGTCTCGGGAGCGTGCAGGTAGGCGACGCTCTGACCGGCCGGGGTGTGCATTAGCGCCTCGATCCGGTGTCGTTGGATCGCGCCAAGCACGTCGCCGACCAAGATGTCCTGGTAGGGCATTTGCAAGGGCGTCGGCGCCGACTCCGCCGCCCACTCGTCGCTCCACGCGGTGCGGATCTGGCGCAGAGTCTTGCCGCTGTTGGCCCGCGAGATCACCGTGTCGTCCGAGCCGGCAGCGAACAACTTGGCCTGCACGACCGGGTCGAGGTCGGCCTCGACGCATCCCAGCCAGACCGTGCCGGTCCAGACCCCTTGGGCGCCAAGCATGAGCGCCGCCGCTACGTGGCGACCGGTCGCCACGCCGCCGGCCGCGATGACCGGGACCGGCGCAACGGCGTCAACCACCTGAGGAACGAGCGAGAAGGTGCCGATCTGGCCGGTATGGGCGCCCGCGTCGTAGCCCTGGGCGACGATGATGTCGGCCCCGGCGTCGACCGCACGGCGCGCGTGGTCAGGTTTGCCGACCAGCGACACGACCGTCTTGCCCTCCCGCTTAGCTCTCGCCACCACGGCGGGCGGGCTTCCGATCCCCATCGCGAGCAGATTCACATCGGATCGGAGCACGGCGTCCACCTGCGCCCCGGCCACCTCCTCGGAACGCACGAAGCGTGATCGCATGCCGGGCTCGTTGTCGCTCTCGGGAATGCCATAACGCGTCCGAAGATCGCGGACGAACTGGCGATGCTCCTCGGGGATGCGCATCTCGATCTGCGCCCGGTCGTTCAGATCGGGCATGCCTTTGGGCAACACAAGGTCAACGCCGAAAGGCCGCCCTCCGACCCGCTCTCGAATCTCAGCCAGCTCAGCCTCGATCTCATCGGGGAATCGGCGGGTGGCCCCGTAGACCCCCACCCCTCCGGCGAGGCAGACCTCGACGATGACGTCGACGCTGTGGGCGAACGCGAAGATCGCGTGCTCGCAGCCGATTTTGCGGGACACCTCTGTGATCAACGCCATGGGCGAATCCTCCTCTCGCGACGCTCGCTCATTGCTGACCCGTCGCCGCCGGTTGTGCGCCGACGCGATCGTCGACGGGGCCGCGGTCATGCACTTCGAGCACGACCCGCTTGACGATGAGCGGCCAGTGATCGAAGGGGCCGGCCACCGTCGGGCGGTCGGCGGTCACGAGATGCCACTTGCCCGTCGCAATGGAGTTGTAGCCGTGCTGCGCCAGCATCTCCTGAAGCATCGCGGCCTTCTTCGTGACGAAGCCGCGACTGCTCGGATATCCGTTTGCGTGCTCGGCGATCGAGGCCATTCCGGCCGCGTGGTGATTGCGCCCCGTGAGCAGACGGGCCCGAGTCGGCAAGCAGAAGGTGGTGGCATGGAAGTTGTTGTAACGCAGGCCCTCGGCCGCGAGCCGGTCGATGTTCGGGTTCGCGATGTCCGAGCCGAAGCACCCGAGCTGGGCAAACCCCACGTCATCAAGCACGATCATGAGGACGTTTGGTGCGTACGGCGCCGCTGGGTCAGGCGGCCACCACGGCACCGAGTCCGCCCGGGTGGTCTCGATCTTCCCACCGACGTCTCGTTCGACCATCGACACTGAAGTCCGCTCCCTCGTCTACCCGTGGCCGCCCGATCCGCTCGCCGCTGGCTTCACGGCAGCGGGGCGCGATCGCCCCTCCCAATACGGGTCCCGCAGGCGGTGCTTCTTGAGCTTCCCCGACGCCTCACGTGGGAGCGCGTCGAGCACGTCGATCGCCCTCGGACATTTGAAAGCCGCGAGCTGGCCCCTACACCACTCGATGAGTTCGGCGGGATCGGCGGCCGCCCCGGGGGTCAGCGTGACGGCCGCATGCACCGCCTCGCCCCACTCGTCGTCGGGGATCCCGAAGACAGCGCAGTCCTCCACAGCGGGATGTTCGGACAGCGTGGCCTCGACCTCGGCCGGGTAGATATTGACGCCGCCCGAGATGATGAGATCGACGCCTCGGTCGCTCAGGTAGACGAATCCATCGTCATCAAGCCAACCGACGTCGTTCACCGTGAAGCGACCGTCGGGCAGCCGACTCGACCGAGTCTTGTCCGGATCGCCCAGATACTGGGGCGCCCCGTCTGCTCGCCGGAAATACAGCGTGCCGGTCTCCCCGACCGCCACATCCTGTCCATCCTCGCCGACGACCGATACCTCAAGCGCGGGGTGGGGCCGCCCGACGGTGCCGGGATGCGCGAGCCAGTCTTCGCTCGTCGCGATAAGCGGCCCAGTGCCCTCGCTCGAGCCGAAGTACTCGACGATGACCGGTCCAAACCAGTCGATCATCGCCCGCTTCACCCACTGAGGACACGGCGCCGCACCGTGGCATACCGTCCGCAGTGAGGAAACGTCGGCGCGGCCGCGCACCTCGTCGGGAAGCCGGAGCATGCGAACGAACTGGGTCGGGACCATGTGCGTGCTCGTGATCCCGTGGGCGGTGATGAGGTCGAGCGCGACGGCCGCTTCAAAGCGCTCCATGAGCACGGCCGACTGGCCGTGAGTGAGCCCGAAGAGCAGATGGCCGGGCGGCGCTGCGTGATAGAGCGGGCACGCGACCAGGTGCGCCCCACCATCCTCGTAACCGTAGAAATCCCCGGTGCGGCGGTAGCGCCTGATCACCGATTCGACCGTGCCGCCCTGATCCGATCGCAGGATGCCCTTTGGCCGTCCCGTGGTCCCCGAGCTGTAGAGAATCACCCCGCCGCCGGGCCCTTCGGCAGGCGGTTCGGCCGGTTGGGCGGACATGAGATCGTCGAAGCTCGAACCGGTGACGAGCACCGTCGGCACGCCAGCGGAAGCCGCGGCCTCGCGCGCTACCGCTTCGTCCTCGGGGTCGGTGATCAGTACCTTCGCCCCGCTGTCGCCCAGGATATAGGCGACTTCTGGTGCGGTCAGGTGCCAATTGAGTGGGACCAGCCGCGTGCCCGCCCGAGTGTTGCCAAGTAGGGTTTGGACCCATTCGATCCGGTTACGCGCAAGGATGGCAACCACGCCGCCCGGTTCGAGGAGTGTGCGCAGCCCGCTGGCGACCCTGCAGGCTGCCTGCTCGAGCTCGATCCAGCTCCACACTCCCCGGGGCGAGGTCATGGCTCGGGCGTCGGGATCGACGGCGGTGCGGTCGAAGAGGAATTCGGACATTAGTTCGACGTCCCGAGTGCGATGACCAGCGCGAACTTCCAACGGCGCGGACGCGCGGCATTCCCGGTGCGGTGCATTGGTGATTGAACTCCCATTGTCAAGACGATGGTGGGGCGACTTCTTCTCGTGGGCGGAGACCTTCGAGCATCCGGACGAACACACGCTCCGCCTCGTGGTCGAGTTCCTCAGCCGGCAGGGCGAATTCGGCAATGTACTGATCGCGGAAGATGCAATATCCAAGCTGTGCGGACATGGCGACGGCATGGACCGCAGCGGCATTGAGCCCCGGATCGATCTCCCCGTTCTCCTGGTAGCGCGCAATGTCCTTCATCGCGTCGGGCAATGTCGGGAACACCCGGAGCTCATCGTCGCCATCGAGGACGAGAAGGGCCTCGACCCGGGCGAAGACGGGGTCCTCGATCGCCCCGCGGAACACGAGCCGCCGACGCTCGACGAAGGGCAGGGTGCGTACCAGCCGCAGCACCCGCTGGCGACTCTCCCGGAGCGTCCGCAGTGCAGCACGCATGAGCGCCCGGCGTGAACCGAAGTATTGGTAGACGAGGGCACGGTTGAGGCCCGCTTCGGACGCCACCTCCCGCAGGCTGATCCCGGCGAGGATGCCGTCGCGAGCCACTAGTCGTAACGCCGCCGCCTCAAGGGCCGCCTCGGTCGCACGACGGTCTCGGCTGCTTCGCCGTTCGGGCACCCCGGGATGGCTCAGAGCGTCAAGGGGCCTCGTTCGGCGCGGGTGGTCGGCGCCATCGCTCGCAGGAGCGGAGTCTGCGACGGTTCGCTTCTTTTGATCTGTCACGCTGCCCACCCCCACAATCTCATCATATTGCTAGCTCAACTCTCACGTTGACACAAAGGTTGAGCTTCGATCGTCAGGCACGGCCATTCCCCGCGGCCATCGGTGCACGGCTAATCTGGCGTTCAGTCAGCCTCATGCGGCGATCGGGCGCGAGTTTCTCGGCATCGGACCTCGATCACCGAAGGCCGGGGCGAATGCCTGTGGCTAAGCGAGTCCGGCCCCGGCGGCTGAGAGGATCAGAGCGGGCTCGACGCCGATCCTCGGTGGGCTCTTGCGATAGCGGGTGAGGTCCCGCAGGCGACTCATCGCCGGGTCGGGGACAAAGCTCCCCCGCAAGAGGCCGCACTCCAGGAGGGAAGCGAGCCACGGTGCGTCGGTGATATCCGTTCTGCGCCCGGGGAGGTTCTTCACATACTGGGCGTTGACGAACAGGAGTTCGAAGGAGGGCTCCGGTGCGAGCACGTGCCAGTTGGGTCGGACCAGGGCGCGGTGCCGACCCTTCGACCGGTCCGTTTCCCTGGCCCGCCCGCCGAAACGGACGTACGACGCTCACCGCATTCGGCTCTCCACCACCTCGTGCAGCTGGACTATGCAGCCTTGATCGTCTCCGCCCAGGGGGTCGGAATGCTCGGCCGGTAGCGGGCTGAGCCGCATGATCGGCTCATGACCCGGCGACTCGCCCCGCCGGGCCGCGCCGAACCCGGGTGCCATCACAAGCTGCGCAATCGAGTCACAAACACGTTCTCGGTGGAGGTCGACACAGAGGCGCCCTTGTGGTCTTCCCTCGTACGTTTCCGTCGAACATCGCACCCGGGCGAGCTCACTTGGCAGATTCACCCCGCGGATCCCAATCGTTGATGGTGCCGCTCAGCCCAGCGCCCTCCACGACAACGTCGTTGCCCGGACGTCGCAGCCCGTAAATGCACACCGATCGCTCACGCACGGTCCGGGCAACTCCGGTCACCACCTTCCCGTCCTCCAGCTCGATGCGAAGGCTACGTTCCGGCCCCTGTTCCCCGAGCACCATCGAGCGCACGGCGACCGGCCGACCCTCGCACACGGCCGAACCCCGGACTCCTCCAGGGGTGTTTATCGCCACGAGAGTCAGTTGGGGGCCGCGCAGGTCAACATAAGTAAATGGAGTTCTGAAGCGGGGTGTGGTCTGGTGCTGCTCATGCCAGTGGCCGTGCCCAGATAGCTTGAGCTGATCACCGCCGGGCTGCCAAATCCGTAGCTCGACCATCCCTCGCAGTTCCGAACGCCCTGGTAGCAATTCCGCGGAAAGGTCCCCTGGCACAAATCGGGCGTCTATCCGAAGGACTTCCGTGCCAACCGCGTTAGGTGGGTGTGGAAGCCGGTGAAAACCCAGCTCGACCGTCGATCCGGCCCAGGTGGGTGCAGCCCGAGGTCCGTGCCTCCACAGGAGGCACGGAACGTCAAGGGCGTTGTACACGACGCCGGGCTGCTCGACCTGTGCTGTCTCGGCTGAGCAGCGGTGATGATCGACGCTGTAGCTGTACCGATATTCTCCGAAGTCCGCGTTGGCCCAAACCCATGCCACCCCGGCGGATGGGAATCGACACAGACGCACCAGCACATCGGCCTCCTGAGTCCTCAACGCCAGAACGGCTGACTCAGACCAAATCGGTGCGTCGATGTCGTATGGAAGCGTGCTTGACACGATGATCCTCTCGTTCGAAGGAACGAAATATCCGTTGGCCGGCGACCGACACCGTAACCGGGAACGTCCTTTCGCGCCTCTAGATCTTCCTGGTTCGACACTTGGCCAGGTGTAGTCACCGTGACGGAGAAGGCTTCTCCTCCCCGCGCAGCGGGAGGCCTGCTTACACAAGGTTAAGGAGCTCAAGGCAACCTTCGTTACCGAATACGTTGGGCTTCCCCCGAAATCGTGGAGGCTCGCTGATAGTTGATAGCACTGCTGGGGTCATGCGGCTTCGGCGGGTTTGGTAGCGACTCGTTCGGCAAGAACTTGTTCGTAGGCGACCGGCGGGAGCATTTCGCAGGAGCTGT
>DAHUZS010000002.1 GCA_027315045.1 Acidimicrobiaceae bacterium | reverse complement strand
GATCGAGGCGGCGAGGACCTGGCCCGCGATCTTCGCCGGCGCGGACATGTCCCGGACGTCGTCGATCAGCCCAACGGCGAAGATGGCGGCGGCGGCCAGGATCACGCCCAGCGGCTCGGACGATCCGGCGAAGACCGCGTGCAGCGGGTGTGCGGCTGCCGCCACCATCATCGCCACGCAGAAGCCGATGAACATGGCGGCCCCGCCGCCGTAGGGGGTGGCCCGGGTGTGGACCTTGCGCTCGCCGGGCAGGGCGACGTACCCCACCTTGACGGAGAGCCGGGCCGCCGGCACGCACGCCGCCGCGGTCGAGGCCGCGGCGGCCACCAGGACCATCGCGTACCACGCGTCGGTGGGCATCCGCGCTCCCGTCCCGTCCCGTCCCCTAGCGGGGGCGGGCGGTCCCCCGCTCGAGGCTCCAGCCGGACCCACCGCCACCGGGCGCCGAGCCGTACGCCGGGAAGGCAGCGCACAAGGAGCGCACCTCCTCGCGCACGGCGGCGAGCGTCGGCTCGTCGTCGCGTCGGCGGAGCGTCCGCCCGATGAGGGCTGCGACGACGGCCATCTGGTCGGGGCCCATGCCGGCGGTGGTCTCGGCCGCCGTGCCCAGTCGCAACCCGGAGGTGACGAACGGCGAGCGCGGGTCGTCGGGGATGGTGTTGCGGTTGCAGGTGATGCCGGCGCGGTCCAGGACCTCCTGAGCCGTCTTGCCGGTGAGCTCAGGGTCGAACGCCCGCAAGTCGACCAGCACCATGTGGTTGTCCGTTCCCCCGGACACGAGCCTGAACCCCTCGGCGGACAGAGCGGCGGCGAACGCCTTGGCGTTCTCCACGACGCGCCGGGCGTAGCGGGCGAACTCCGGCGCCATGGCCTCCCCGAAGGCCACGGCCTTGGCCGCGACGACGTGCTCGAGCGGGCCGCCCTGCAAGCCGGGGAAGACCGCGCCGTCGACCTTCTTCGCCAGGTCGGCCCGGCACAGCACAGCGCCACCGCGCGGTCCGCGCAAGGTCTTGTGGGTGGTGAACGTCACCACGTCGGCCACCCCGACGGGCGAGGGGTGCACCCCCCCGGCGATCAGGCCGGCCGGGTGGGCGGCGTCGAACATGAGGCGGGCGCCGACCTCGTCGGCGATCTGGCGGAACGGCTCGGCCTCGATCGTGCGCGAGTAGGCGGTCGAGCCGGCGACGATCAGCCTCGGCTGCTCGGACTTGGCCACGTCCCGCACCTGGTCGAAGTCGATGACCTCGCCCGGATGGTCCTCGTCGCCGGTCGGCGGGGTGACCCCGTAGGAGACGAACCGCCAGTTCCTCGAGGTGACCGAGGCCGGGGACCCGTGGGTCAAGTGGCCGCCGTGGTCGAGCCGCATCGCGAGCACGGTGTCCCCGGGTTCGAGGAGGGCGTGGTACACGGCCAGGTTGGCGTTGGCCCCCGAGTGGGGCTGGACGTTGGCGTGCTCGGCGCCAAAGAGGGCGGTGGCCCGACGACGGGCGAGCTCCTCGATCTCGTCGATGATCCGGTTCCCTCCGTAGTAGCGGGAGCCCGGATACCCCTCGGCGTACTTGTTGGTGAGGACCGACCCGGTCGCGGCCAGCACGGCCGGAGAGGTGAAGTTCTCCGACGCGATGAGCTGCAATGTCGAGGTCTGGCGGTCGTACTCCTCGGTGACGAGCCTCGCCACCTCGGGATCGGCCTCCAACCAGCGGGTAAACGGCGACCCCGTGGTCACCGGGTGGCCCACAGGGATGTCTGACCGGCGGACCCGTCGATCGGCCCCAGATCCATGGTGGCGAGTGTACCCAGCACCCCGGGGCGCCCCGGTGGGCTGGCCCCTAAGGGTACCGGCCCCACTACGCTGCGAACACCGTGACCTTGGACCCGAGAACCCCGGTCATCGTCGGCGTCGGCCAGGTGACCGACCGCCCCGGCGACCCCGAGCCCGATCACAACAAGGAACCCCTCGGTCTCATGGTCGCGGCCCTCCGGGCCGCCTTGGCCGACGCCGGGGGCAGCTCGAACCGGCTGGCCTCGGCGATCGGCAGCAACCGGGTGGTCCGTTCGCTGACCTGGAACGTGCCCGACCCCGGGACCCTTATCGCCACCCAGCTCAGGGTGGACCCCAAGGAGTCCGTCCACAGCTCGATCGGCGGCAACACCCCCCAGGCCCTCCTCGCCGACAGCGCGGCCGCGATCCAAGACGGTGCGCTCGACGCCGTGGTGGTGGTCGGTGCCGAGAGCGGGTACTCGAGGGCCCGGGCCAGGCGAATGGGTGAGCGGTTGGCCTTTACCGAGCAGGACGAGGCCACCCTGCCGGCCGTCCCCTTCGGGACCGACCGGGCGCCCACCTCCGAGACCGAGGCCGCCCACGGCCTCACACTCCCGGTCAACGTCTACCCGTTGATCGAGAACGCCATCCGCCTCGAGGCCGGCTTGACCCGTTCCGAGCACCGAGCGCGCATCGGGGCGCTGTGGTCGAGGTTCTCGCAGGTGGCGGCGGCCAACCCTTTCGCCTGGTCCCGTCGGGCACTGGGCCCCGAGGAAGTGGTCGAGCCCACCGGGGACAACCGGATGATCGCCTTCCCCTACCCCAAGCTCTGCACGGCCAACATCCAGGTGGATCAGGGGGCCGGACTGCTCCTCGTCTCGGCCGAGCTCGCCGAGGCCGCCGGGGTCCCACGAAATCGTTGGGTGTTCCCCCTGGCCGGGGCGGAGGCCAACGACCACTGGTTCCTCTCGGAACGGGCCGAGCTGTCCCGCTCTCCGGCCATCGCGCTGGCCGGACGGCGGGCCCTCGAGCTCGCCGGCGTCGGGATCGACGACGTGGCGGTGGCCGACCTGTACTCGTGCTTCCCCTGCGCGGTGCAGCTCGGTGCACGGGAGCTCGGCCTGGCCATCGACGGGGACGTCGGCCGGCTCACCCAGACCGGTGGGCTGACCTTCGGCGGCGGCCCGGGCAACAACTACGTGAGCCACGGCATCTCGTCGCTGGTCAGCTCGCTGCGCGCCCGGCCCGGCAGCGTCGGCCTGGCGACCGGCCTCGGGTGGTACGCGACCAAGCACGCCGTCGGCGTCTATTCGACCGAACCACCCGCAGCGGGGTTCCGCTCCGAGAAGGTCCAACCGGCGGTCGACCGGCTGGAGCGATGGGCCGAAGACCCCGACGCCACCGGCCCGGCCCAAGTGGAGACCTTCACCGTCACCTACTCGAGGGAGGGGGAGCCCGAACGCGCGATCGTGTCGTGCCGGACCGGCGAACGCACCCGGACCTGGGCGAACCTGAGCGATCCGGACCAGCTGGCCGAGCTGGTGGGCGCGGAACGGGCCGGCTGGTCGGGCACCCTGTCGGCCGGGGGGCGCTTCGAACTCGCCTAGTGATCTGTCGCTAAGATAGCTTTGGTGGATACAGTGGCACCATGACGATGGTGACCGCACCGGCCCTGCCGATGACCGACGAACAGCGCGCCGAGCTCGAGACGATCGCCCGGTCGCGCTCGTTGCCGCACCGCAAG
>DAHUZS010000041.1 GCA_027315045.1 Acidimicrobiaceae bacterium | reverse complement strand
TCGACCCCCGGCGCGACTGGCTGCCCATCGGGCCGGCCGCCCACTATCTCTCGGGCGGGGTGCTCACCGATCTCAACGGCGCCACCGTCCTCCCCGGACTGTGGGCCGCCGGCGAGGTGGCCTGCACCGGGGTGCACGGGGCCAACCGGCTGGCATCCAACTCGCTCCTGGAGGGCATGGTGTTCGGGGGTCGCCTGTCCGAGTCGATCCAGGCCGGCCGGGCCGGTCCCGAGCGCAGCGGCGCCCTCGGTGCGCTGCTCGGTGGCGGGCTCGACGAGATCGGGACCGCGCTCGCCGCTCCGTGGTCGTTGCCACAGCGGTCGTCCTCCCGGTCCGAATGGTCCTCCTCCGGGTCGGCGGCGGTGGTGCCGGCCGACCCGACCAAGCGTCGCGACCTCCTCCAGCGGTCGATGACCGACGGGGCCGGTGTGGTGCGAAACTCTCGGAGCCTGTCCGGGGCGGGCCGCGTCCTCGAAGGGTTGGCGGGCGGCCCGGTCCATTCATCGGGCCGGATCGCGGACCGGGCCGAGGGGGAGCTGGCGAACCTGATGACCGTGGCCGGGGCACTCCTCCGCGCGGCGAACGTGCGCTGCGAGTCCCGCGGGGCGCACGCGAGGAGCGACCACCCGGGGACCCTCGGCGCCTGGCGCCGCCGGGTGGTCCACCTGGAGGGCCGGGTGGGCCTCTCGGATCACCCGTCCGGTCCGGCGGCGACCACCGGGTCGGGCCGGTCGTGACCGGAGACGCGCCGAGCGGTGACCGGCCGGGTGGGGGGAGTTTCGATCCCCCGAGGGCCGCGGTCGTCGACGCCGTCGGCCGGGCCCTCGCCGAGGACCTGTTGCCGCTCGGGGATCTGACGGCGGCTCTGGTGCCGTCGGGCTCGACCGGTGCCGTGCAGGTGCGATGCCGGGGGCGGGGGGTGGTGGCCGGCCGGGCCTGCGCGGAGGAGACCTTCGCCCAGATCGACCCGACCATCGAAGTGGACTGGCACATCGGGGACGGGAACGACGTCGGCCCCGGGGACGTCCTCGCCACCGTCGGTGGCCCTCTTCGCTCCCTCCTCACCACCGAGCGCACCGCCCTCAACTTCCTCGGCCACCTGTCGGGAGTGGCCTCGCTCACCCGGCGCTACGTCGACGTGGTCACCGCTGCGAACCCCACGGTCCGGGTGCTCGACACGAGGAAGACGACGCCCGGACTCCGGGCCCTGGAGAAGGCTGCGGTGCGTGCCGGTGGCGGCCACAACCACCGGGCCGGCCTGTCCGACGCCGTGCTGGTGAAGGACAACCACCTCGGAGGGGTCACCATCACCGAGGCGGTCCTCCAAGCGCGGTCCCTCTGGCCCGCCCGGTTGGTCGAGGTGGAGTGCGACCGCATCGACCAGGTCGACGAGGCCGTCCGGGCGGGGGCCACCGCCGTCCTGCTCGACAACATGGATCCCTCCATGGTGGGTGCCTGCGTGTCCAAGGTCCGGGAGGCCGACGCTCGGACACTGATCGAGGTGTCCGGAGGGGTCACCCTGGAGAGCGCCCCCGCCTATGCCGCCACCGGTTGCGATCTCATCTCCATCGGGGCCCTGACCCACTCGGCCCCGGTGCTCGATCTCGGGTTCGACCTGGTGGGCGGCGTCGATCCCGGCGACGGACGGGGGGAGGGCTGACCGTGCTGCTCGCCATCGACGTCGGCAACACCGAGACGGTGGTGGGGCTGTTCACCCGGAACCGGGCCGAGGCAGAAGCGGAGACCGGTCCCCGGGAGGGCAACGAACCGTCGGGGCTGGCCCACCACTGGCGGCTGTCGACCGTCGCCGAGCGAACGGCGGACGAGCACGCCCTCCTGCTCACCCAGCTGCTCGATCTGGACGGGCTGGACATCGATCGGGCGGTGAGCGGGATCGCGGTGACCTCGTCGGTGCCGCTGGTGACGGCCAATCTCCGCCAGATGACCGCCCGATGGTTCGAGGTCCCCTCGGTCGTGCTCGAACCGGGGGTGCGGAGCGGGATGCCCATCCTCTACGACAACCCGAAGGAGGTCGGCGCCGACCGCATCGCCAATGCGGTGGGCGCGTATGACCTGTTCGGTGGGCCGTGCGTAGTGGTGGACCTGGGCACTGCCACCACCTTCGACGCCATTTCGGCCGGGGGCGAGTACCTGGGCGGGGCCATCACGCCGGGGGTGGCGATCAGCCTGGACGCCCTGTTCGCCCACGCCGCCGCCTTGCGCCGGGTAGAGCTGGTCGAGCCCCGCAACGTCATCGGCAAGTCGACCGTCGAGTCGATCCAGTCCGGGGCCCTGTACGGCTTCGCCGGGCAGGTCGACGGGCTGTGCCGGCGATTCTGTGCCGAGCTGGGCGAGTGCTCCGTCGTCGCCACCGGCGGCCTCTCGGAGCTCATCGCGCCCTACTCGGAACGGATCGAGTTCGTGGAGCCCTGGCTGACCCTGCACGGGCTTCGCATCATCTTCGACCGCAACGTGAGCGGCTGAGCAGAACAGAGAGCAGAGCAGAACAGATCGAGGTCGATCCGCGCGGCCTCACACAGGGGCCTCGAGGGCCCGTCGGGTGGTCGGCTGGGGCTGATGGTCGAACAGGTCGGAGAGCAGATCGTCGCGCAGGTGGCGCCGTCCCGGATCGTCCCACAGGTTGACCTGCTGGAGGGGATCGGCCACCAGGTCGTAGAGCTCGCCCTCGGTCCCGTCGTGGCAGGTGCCGGGAAGGGCGCAGGTGCACACCCACTGGTCGCGCATGACGGTGCGCAGGTGGGCGTCGACGCCGAACAGTTCGCTGTCCCACTCGGTGAGCACCCGCTCGAAACCGCGGCGCTCCGCGTCCCCGTCGTCGCTCGGGAGCGGTCGCCCCTCCATCCAGTCGGGCGGGTCGATCCCGGCGATGGCGCACAGGGTGGGCGCGACGTCGACGAGCCCCACCGGTCGGGTCACGACCGAGGGCGTGACCGCGCCGAGGGGTGCAGGACGCCAGACGAGCGGCAGTCGCATCAGGCCGTCGACGTGGTAGGGCCCCTTGAACAGAAGGCCGAAGTCGCCCTGGAGCTCGCCGTGATCGGTCGTGAAGAGGATGTCGGTCTCCTCCGACCAGCCGCGTTGGCCCAGCCGGGCGAGCACCCGACCGACGGCCTCGTCGATGAGCTCGCACTCCACCGCGTTGCGGGCGTTGACCTCCCGGACCTGATCGGGGGTCAGGGTGGCCGGCACCCAGTGGGCCGGAGCCTCGTAGTTGGAGACGAGGGCACCGTCGTACCACAGGCGCCAGTGGGCCAGCTTGGCGTCGAGGACGGCCTCACGCTCGGACCGAGATGCCGGGTAGCCGGCGGGAAGGGGAACCTCCCGCCAGTCGATACGGCCCACTTCGGCTTCGGGCGGGTCCCACGGGTGGTGGGGATCGGGGAAGCTCATCCAACAGAACCAGTCCTCGTCGGCTGCCAGCGAGTCGAGCCACCCGATGGTGCGGTCGGCCACCCAGTCGGTGTGGTACCACGCACGCCCGACCGGGTTGGCCTTGACCTGGGGCGCGCCGGTGTCCCCGCCGCCGGCCGCGTTCACGTTGAAGGAGGTGTCGAGGGTGGGGTAGAACCCACCGACCGACTCGGGATGCTCGGCCGCGAGCCAGCGGGCGTAGTGCAGCGGTCCCACCGACCCGTGGGTGGCGAACTCGAGGTGCTCGAAGCCGCGGTGGACCCCCCCGTCGGGGGTGGTGCCGCGGCGGCTGAGGGCGTTCTCGGGGAAGCGGAGGAAGGGGTCGAGGAAGGGCTCGAAGTGGGCCTTGCCGACCAGGGCCGTGCGGTACCCGGCACCACGCAGCACCTCGGCCACCGACGGAGCATCAGCCGGGAGCGCCACGCCGTTCATCCAGACCCCGTGGCTGGACGGGTGCTGCCCGGTGAGGATGGTGGCACGTGACGGCATGCACACCACCGACTGGGGCTGAGCCCGTTCGTAGCGGATGCCGCCGGCGGCCAGGGCGTCGACCACCGGGGTGCGGGCCAGGGTGCCGCC
>DAHUZS010000028.1 GCA_027315045.1 Acidimicrobiaceae bacterium | reverse complement strand
CGAAGGAACAAGTCGGCGGAGCTCTTGGATCTCTGTCGCGGCGCGTCCGTCGTTCTGCTGGATCGACCAGCGCAAGGGGGCGAGGTGCTGGTCCAGAAGGATGGTGCAGGGGACCATGCCGGCCACCCCAACGCCGCGGATCTCACCGAGGGGGGCCAGCTCTCGGCAGATGTCGAACACATTCTGCCACCAGGCGTGCGGATCCTCCTCGGCCCAGCCGGGCTGGCTCGAGATCAGGTGGCTGGGGCGCTCCGCCTCGGCGATCGGACCGGAATCGGAGTCCAGCAAGACCCCCTTGGTGGCGGTGGTCCCGACATCAATGCCGAGGAGGAGGCTCATCCCCGGGCGGCGGCCACGAACCTGTTGACCCGGTCGGCATCCACCGGGTTCCACGTGTACCCGTCGCGTTTGAGGTCCGAGCCCACGATGGCGCCGTCGGCGACCTCGAGGAACTGGCGGATGTTGCCCGCCTTGGCCCCGGTGTTGACCAGCACGGGCACGTCACCCGCGACGGCGTCCTTCACCCGCTTCACGGTGTCGAGATCCGGCTCCGCCCCCGCCATCGGCCCGGAGACCAGGATCGCGTCAGGGAGGCTGGAGACCACCACCGAGCGCGCCACCTGCGCGACCTCCCGGGTCCCGAGCCGGGAGGCGAACTCGGGGGTGATGTTCATGAGCACGGCGACGTCGTCGGCCCCGAGGCGCGCCCGTTCCCGCAGGAGGGCTCCTGCGTCGGGGTTCCAGAGGCCCATGTCCGACTCGTAGGTGCCTGTCACGACCTCCCGGATGAACCCCGCGCCGGAGGCCACCCCGACGGCCAGGGCCGCCCTGGGGTCCCAGAGGAGGTCGACGCCGAAGAGGCGGTCGCGGGGCGCCAGCTCGGTGACCACCCGGGTCATCGCGGCGACCGCCTCATACCCCACGTTGAAGGAGTAGGGCCGATCACCCTCGTTGCAGAAGAGGAAGGCGGAGAACGGCGCGCCGGCCAGGATTTCCAGGTCCCGGCTCACCGACGACAGCAGGAACTCCATCCCCCCCGCCCTGTCGTAGAGGGGGGTGCCGGGCAGAGGGGGGACGTGGACCATCGCGATCAGGGGTTTGCCTCCGGCAAAGAGAGCGGAGAAGCGGGGCGCTCGGTTCGCCGCCCGGCCATTGCCACTCGACATCGCGCACCTCCGGATGTCCGACATTGATCGAAAGTGCTCGACATCATACACGAGCGAACGGCTCCGTCAAGGGGTTCAGGTGATTTGATGACCGAGCTTCTGTTCGGTTGTGCTAGGGCGGCCGTGCCGCGCCCCGTGCACCCGGCATGCCGCCTGGCCCGCGACGGCACGTTGAGGCCGGCGACCTCTGCCCGGGCGGCGCCGGTCCGCCGGTGGCTGCCGCTCTCGACCCAGCGGTCGACCGGACCGATGGCGAGGCCGCCTAGGAATTCGGGCACCTCGACCCGCACACGACGCCGGGTCGGTGCCGGGCGCGCCGGCAGCCGATCTGGCCCGGCCTCGGCCTGTAACATTAGCGAACACCAAGCACGGCGGCGAGTCGCCGTGGGTGCCGGTCCAGAACGCGGGCGACGGAGGTGGCTGCATGCTGGCGGTAGAGCGGCGCCTGAAG
>DAHUZS010000021.1 GCA_027315045.1 Acidimicrobiaceae bacterium | reverse complement strand
CCAGCGCATCGAGGATGGCTGGTCGATCACCGCCGCCGCCGATGCCCAGAACGTGTCCCGACAGTGCGCCACCAAGTGCTGGCATCGCTTCGAGGCCGACGGCCTGGCCGGCTTGGAGGACCGCAGCTCACGGCCCTCCAGCTGCCCGAACCAGACCCCTCCCCCAGTCGAGCGCCGGATCTTGCGGGCTCGCCGCACGCAGCGCCGGGTCCCGACGAGCTGGGCTTCCAGCTGGCGATCCCGGCGTCGACCGTGCACGCGGTACTCAAGCACCACGGCATGAGCCGGCTCCAAGTACCTCGACCGCCTGACGGGCCGAGTGATCCGCCGCAACGAGGTCTCTCGTCCCGGCGAACTCGTCCAGGTGGATGTGAAGAAGCTGGCCAAGATCCCGAGGGGCGGGGGCCACCGAGCCTGGGGTCGCTCCGGAACCCCCAACGGCTCGATGTCCAAACGCGGCGACGGCTCCACCCACGTCCACTCGGCCATCGACGCCTCCTCGAGGTTCGCCTATTCGGAGTTCGCCGGCCCCGAGGGTGAGGCGAGCTGCTGGGGCTTCATGGAGCGGGCCCTCTCGTTCTTCGAGGGCCATGGGATCGCGCTCGACCGCGTGCTCAGCGACCACGGGACCGGCTCTCGCTCCAGACAGTTCGCGAACCTCCTCTTCGAGCGGGGGATCGTTCACAGAAGGACGCGGCCCTACACATCGAGGACCAGCGGGAAGGCTGAGCGCTTCAACCGGACCCTGCTCGACGAGTGGGCCTATTCGCGAGTCTGGCGCTCAGAGGAGGCTCGGGCCAAGGTACTTGAACCGTTCCTGCACAAGTACGACCATCACCGCAACCACACCGCCGTGGGCTGGCCTCCCATCACCCGCGTGACCAACGTGGCTAGGTGTAACAGCTAGCGGCGATCGCCGGAGCTGGCCGGCGTCCGAGCACCGGAGACCGACCCAAACGACGGGACAGCCGGCGCTACCCGGTCGTCGGGTGGGTGGGCGTCAGCTCACCGGGCATCAGGACGTCGAACCCGTCGGGCGTGTTGAGCATGCCCGGTGCCGTCCCGCTCTGGCCGGTCACCCCGTACTGCCAGACCAGGGCGTCGGTGGCCGGGTCGATGGCGACCAGCCGGTCGTTGTAGTCGTCGTTGAGCATGATCACCCCGCTCGGCAACCGCTCGGCCAGCGACGGTTGGTCGAGGGCCCCGGGGCCCGAGGTGACGTCGTAGCGCCAGGTGATCGTGCCCTGGCGGGTGAACTCCAGAATTTGCCCGGGGTTCGAGTAGTCCGAGATCAGGTAGAGGTCGGGGCCGAGCTGCTGGGGGTCGGAGGGGTAACTGATCGGCAGCTGGAGCGTCCAGACCAGCTGCCCGGTCATCGTGTACTCGCTGACCCAGGAGCCGTTGATCTCCGAGATGAGGAGGTTCCCGTTGGCGAGCGGGGTGTCGCCGTTGGGGGTCCCGAGCGAGGTGGGCGGGTTGTGGACGCACGACCCGGTGGTCCCGATCTGGTGGGCCACGGTCCCGTTGTGGTTCAGCACCAGCACCCGACAGTTGTCGGCGTCGGCCACCGAGACCTGTCCGTTCTTCCACATGTAGGCGTCATCGGGCTCGTGCAGGTAGCCCGGGGCCGACCCGGCCTGTCCCGGGTGGCCGTAGGTCCACAGGACCTTGCCCGAGGGATAGGCGATCTCCTGGATGGTCTCGTTCTGCTCCTGGTTGGTGATGATGGCCCGCCCCTTGTCGATGAAGAAGGCGTCGTCGGGGAAGTAGAAGCCGTCGGGGTTGGGTGGTGACGTCGCCGAGGGGTAGGTCCACAGGATCTTCATGCTCGGGTTGAGGAGCATGAGCCGGTTGCTCCCGCGGTCGGCGATGAGGAGTTTCCCGCCGAAATAGGGCGACCCCGCGCCCGGCGCGCCGGCCGTGCCGAAGGCGATGTTGGGCTCGAGCATCTGCACGGCGGCCACCGGCGTCCCGTTGAGCTCGCCCCCGACGATCCAGGCCCTCGAACCGACCACGGCCGCCCCGGCGTTGGAGACCGGCTCTTGGAGGCGTCCGGCGACGAGCAGCCGCCGGTGCACCGGGTTGTAGGCCCAGATGGTCGAGACCGTGGAGAGCACCCCGGTCACCGGGGGGGCCACGGCGGTGACTCCCAGCCCGGGGGTCGAGGGCTGGACGATGCTGCTGCTCCCGCCGGCGACGTAGATGGTCCCCTTCAAGGACACCGCCACCGCAGCTTGGACCGGTTCGGGCAGGTGCCCGACGATGCTGACCGAGTGACGGGCCGGATCGATCATCTGGATCGTGCTGACCGGACCTCCCGAACCGCCCACCGCTTCGCCGCCGAAGACGTAGATCTCCTTGCCGTGCGCCGCGACCGCCGGATAGCGGACCGGCACTTTGAGTCGGGCCACGGTGGTGAAGGTCCGACCGTTGGTGGTGGCGAGCACCGCCGCGTCCGGCGCCGTGCCGTCGTAACCACCCACGATGTAGGTCGTGGCCTTGATCGACACGGCGGTGGCATCCGAACGGGGGGCCGGCAAGTTGCCGATCACCGCCCCGGTGTTGGTCCCCGTCCCGGTCGCTGGGATCGACTCGACGGTTCCGACGGTGGAGGGCGAGCCCCCGCCGAACACTACGTCCCGGCCCCCGATGACCGCGCCGGCGGCGTCGTGGACCCCCGCGGGCAGGGTCCCCGTCAGGGTGATGGCCCCGCCGATCGGATCGAGCGAATAGACACCGTCGGCCGACGTCCCGCCGGCCGTGAGGCCCCCGAGGATCACCAGGGTCCCCGAGGCGCCCGGCTCGAGCATCTCCCGGCTGATCGGCGCCGCCAGGCTCGTCGGTGACAGCCCGGCCTCGATGGCCGAGATCCCGCTCGAGTGGCGGTGGTGGGCCGGCCGGCGGGCCGCCGCGGCTGCCTGGATCCCGGCCATCAGGCTGGCGACCAGGCCCGCGAGGAGGACTAGGTGGGCCCAGGCCTGCCACCGACGACGGCGGCCTTTCACCGGGGTCGGAGCCCTCTCAACGGCGAAGGAGCAACCGCTGCCCCTGAGCGCCGGCCACCGCGACAGCCAGGCAGAACATCCCGGTGCCCATGAGAACCGCGGCGGAGAACCCGCCCGAGGCGATCACCGACAGGACGATCTCCAACACGAAGAGGGAGCTCAGCGCGGCGGCCAGACGGGGGGCAACCCCGGTGATCAGGGCCGTCGCCAGCACCAAGAGGAACCACCCGTGCACGAGCACCAGGATTTCGGCGAGGTGCGAGGTGGCCGAGACGACCGGCACGTAGCCGGTCCAGCGAGCTGGGGACGCGAACTCGTGGTAGCCGAACCACGCGAGCACCAGGCCGAGCACCATCCGCGCGACCGTCGGGGTCCAGACAGCCACGGCCCAGATGCGCCCGGTCGCTTGCCCCAGAGCCGGCCCCGAGGGCCCCTGGCCCGGGCCGACGGCTTCTGGGAGCGCCCGGCCGACCCGCTTCGGCCGCGCCACGATCCGGTCGCACCTCTGCGAGGCCGGATCGGCGGGTCCGCGGCCGCTCCCGGGGCTCACGCGACGATCGACCCCGAGCCCTCGGTGCCGACCAGGCCGTCGCCGAGGTTCCACGAGTGGTCACCGAAGGTGGTCTGGACGAAGGAGACCCGGTCCCCCAAGGCATAGGTGGCAGTCTGGGCCCGGGAGGAGCCCGCCGTCGAAACGCCCAACGTGACCGTGGTAGCACCCGGGATCACCTGGACGCTGAACCCCGAGGTGAGCGACTTGGTCGGGCCCGTCCCGGTCCTCGGGTCGATCTCGACGAGGTGGGCGGTGTCCTGGGGCGACACGCGCAGCGGCCCCGGGTTCACGGCGCTGGTCGGTCCCGAGGCCCCCGTGACGCCTCCGCAGTACCCGTGAACCACCAGGACGATGCCGAGCGCCCCGGCCGCCCCGAGCACGAGGAGCCCGCGCTGACCGACCTGCTCAGGCCCGAGCCGCACCCGCCCGCTACCCGGTCGCGGCCCTTCCGGGGATCTCGCCACGGGCGGAGTATGGAGGCCCAACCTGTCGGCACCATGAAGCTTCGAGACCGAACCGGGACATCCTTACGCCGCTCTTATCCGAGCCAACACGCCGTGTCGTTCGACCACGGGCCACCGGCGCCCTCGTCCGGACTCATGGAAACGACACGTGCTCACGTCGGCGGGACCTCCCCCTCGGTCTCTGAGGGGCCCCACCACTCGACCGGGGCCTCCCGGGACCCGACGCCGGACGCCGGGCCGACGGCACCGCGTCCGAACCGGACCCGGATGGCTGCCAGCGCCCGGGCGACCTCCTCCCATGAGGCCTGGGCGCTCGCCCCCCGGTCCGGGTCCCCCGGACCGGGGAAGAGCGCGAAGGCCAGCTGGCGGGCGGCGTCCGAAGGGCCGAGCCCCGACACGCTGACCCCAAGGAGGCGCACGCCAGCGACCAGGTCGACCGCCTCCAGCAAGGCCCCGGCGACCGCAGCGATCGCCGCCCCGGCGTCGATGCCCAGCTCCAGGGTGTGCGACCGGGTCAGGGTGCTGAAGTCTGCGAAGCGAACCTTGAGGGTCACGGTGCGTCCTCGCAGGTGCTCGCGTGCCAGGACCTCGCCGACGGCGTCGGCCATGGCCACCACCTTGGCCCGGAGCTCGGCCGGGTCGGTGATGTCCTTGGGGAAGGTCTGCTCGTGCCCGATGGACTTGGCCGAGCGGTCCGCTTGGACCGGGACCGGGTCGCTTGCCATGGCCAACGAGAAGAGCTGCTCGCCGTGGACCCGGCCCAGCTGACGGACCAGCACCTCCCGCCCGACGCGGGCGAGGTCACCGACGGTGTTGACACCGAGCCCGTGGAGCCGACGGGCGGTCGCCGGCCCCACCCCCCACAGTGCCTCGACCGCCATGGGATGGAGGAACGCCAGTTCCTCGTCTGGGGCCACCAGGCGCACGCCCTCGCCGACCTCGACCCCGGTGGGCCCGACTCTGGGCTTCGCCGCCTCCGAGGCAAGCTTGGCGATCATCTTCGAGCGCCCGACCCCCACGCTGCAGCGGAGCAAGAGCTCCCGGTGGATCCGTGTCCGGATCAGCCGGGCCATCGACAACGGCGACCCGAAGAGCCGACGGGACCCGGTGACGTCGAGGAAGGCCTCGTCGAGACCGATCGGCTCGACGAGCGGGGTGACCGACCGGAAGACCTCGTGGATCCGCTCGCTTACCTCCCCGTAGCGGTCGTGGCGACCCGGGAGCACCACCGCCTGGGGACACAGGTCGCGAGCCCGGAACATCGGCATCGCCGAGTGCACCCCGAAGCGCCGGGCCTCGTAGGTGCACGACGCGACGACGCCCCGACGGCCGGTCCCCCCGACAATCACCGGCTTCCCCGCCAGCTCGGGGTGATCGAGCAGCTCGACCGCGGCGAAGAACGCGTCCATGTCGACATGCAGCACGGCCGGTTCGAGCTCCATCGAGCGGTCGACCGTCACCGTCGGAACGCTCAGGGTCCCATGACCAACCGTCGGAAGCCCTCGGCGTACGCCACACCAATCCGGGCCCCCTGCTCGGCCGCCGGTCCGCGCACGACGTCGTCGGCCCATCCGGCGGCCTCGGGCAACTGACTCCGATGGCACCCGACCGCGGTCACCTTGACGTCGATGGTCGTCGAGACGTCCACGAAGACGTCGGGCTCGAGCGTGCCCGACAGGTAGGCCACGTGGACCTGGTGGGCCGGGCCGCGTTCGGGGTAGTAGTGCGGCAGGGCGGCGGCCGGTGAGAGGGCGTCGAGCAGCGCCCACCCGAGCTCCCGGTGGTCGTGGTGGTTGAAGTAGTGCTGCCCGAAGAAGATGGCCGTCGGATCGTGCCCGATGACCGCGTCGGGTCGGACCCGCCTGATCCACCCGACCAGCTCACCCCGTAACTCGTCACAATTGGCCAGGTCACCGTCGGTCATCCCGAGATTCTCGTGCGTCGCCAGCCCGACCACTGCGGCGGCCTCCGTAGCCTCCTTGGCCCGACGCCCGACCAGGTCCGCGACTCCGACGGCCGGGTCGGTCGTCCCCCGCCCCCCGTTCGTGCAGGTCACCAGGTGGACCGAACTCCCGTCCTTGACCCAACGGGCCAGTGTCCCGGCACAGGCCACGTCGGCGTCGTCGGGATGGGCGTAGATCGCCAGGGCGACCTGGGGCGTGGTGTCGAGCAGCTCGGGCACCGCACTCAGCCGCGCTGCTTGGGCTCGGTGGTCTTGGTCAGGAGCCCCACCTCGCGCTCGAAGTCGCCGAGATCCTCGAAGCCTTTGTAGACGCTGGCGAAACGCACGTACGCGACGTCATCGAGCGCTTTGAGCTGCTCGAGCACGGCCAGCCCCACCTGCTGGGTGGTGGGCTCGGTGGCCCGCTCACGTAGCGCGTCCTCGACCCTCTGGGCCAGCTCGACCATCGCCTCGTCGCTCACCGGTCGGTTCTTGCTGGCCGCCCGGACCCCGGCGACGACCTTGGCCCGGTCGAAGGGCTCACGATCTCCCGAGCGCTTCACCACCCACAGCGGCAGCTCGTCGACCCGCTCGAAGGTGGTGAACCGGCGACCGCAGCTGAGGCACTCCCGGCGTCGCCGGATCGCCGCGCCCTCGTCGGCAAGCCGCGAGTCGACCACGCGGTCGTCGTCGACCGAGCACCACGGGCACCGCACGGGAACGACGATAGTTCCCGGCCTCGAGCTGTCAGCTACGCACTCCTCAGGGCAAGACGAGGTGCTCACCGGGCACGACCGCACGCGACCCCGTCTCGGCGGCCATCCGGGTCACGAGCGACGCCGGGTCGCGACCTGGATCGAGCCGTGTCGCGATCGACCACAGGGTGTCGCCTGGTCGCACGACATAGGTCGCCCCAACCACCAGCGCGCCACCCGACGCACCCGAGGTGCCGGCGATGGCCCCGATCGGCATCGCCAGGACGCCAAGCACCGCGGCGAGCACGAGAATCATCCCCCGACGGCGCCAGGAGGCGGGATGCCATCGCCTCGGCGCCGACGTCGGTCGGTCGACCGGCCGAATCCTCTTGACGACCTGGTCTGCCGCCCGGCCGCCGCTGTCGGGGGACGAGAGCAGCCGGAGCGGCGGCCGGGTCGCAGTGAGGGCTTCGAAGACGTCCGGGTCCGATAGCGGGGCGATGGCCATCAGGCAAGCCCTCCCGCTCCGGCCGGCACCAACCGGTCTTGAACCGAACGTCTGTTCGCCACGGAGCTATCTGAGCACGAACAGACGTTTGTGTCAAGGCTTTTTCGAACAGATGTTTGTATCTTGGCGGCCCCTTGTGTAGGGTCATGCACAAACGTGTGTTCGCCCGCACACCTTCGTGTCCGGGCGGCCGGACCGAGGAGGCCAAGGTGGCGGAAACGCTGAGCGGCAAGCGACGCGAGATGCTCGACTTCATCGCGTCTTGCCTGCGCGAGCGGGGCTATCCCCCCTCGGTGCGCGAGATCGGTGAGGCCGTCGGTCTGACCTCGACGGCCACGGTGCACACCCACCTGGCGGTGCTCCAGCGCGACGGGTTCTTGGAACGGGACCCGACCAAGCCACGGGCCATCAAGGTCCGCTACGACCCCTCGTCGAAGGAGGCAGTCGAGGCGGACCGGGTGCGCAACGTCCCGCTCGTCGGTGACGTCGCGGCCGGGACCGGGGTGCTGGCCCAGGAGCGGGTCGAAGAGGTGTTCCCGCTCCCCGAGACCTTCGCCGGCACCGGTCCGGCCTTCATGCTCCGAGTCCGGGGCGACTCCATGGTGGACGCCGGGATCCTCGACGGCGACTACGTCGTCGTCCGCCACCAAGAAGACGCCGAGAACGGTGACGTGGTGGTGGCGGGCATTCCCGACGAAGAGGCCACCGTGAAGGTGTTCTCCCGGCGACGCGGCAAGGTCGTGCTGACCCCGGCGAATACCTCGATGGCACCCATGACTTTCGAGCCAGGCGAGGTCAGCCTCTACGGCAAGGTGCTCACGGTCCTGCGTCGGCTGTAGTCAGCCGAGCACCGCTTTGAGGTGGGCGTGGGCCGCTTCGAGCGTGGCCCGGTCGACGTGCTCGTCCGCTTGGTGCGCGAGCTCGGGGTCCCCCGGGCCGAAGTTGGTCGCCGGCACGCCGTGGGCGGAGAAGGTCGCCACGTCGGTCCAACCCTGCTTGGCCCGCGGCGGTCGTCCGGTCGCCCCGAGGAGCCGGGCCAAAAGCGGGTGGTCGAGCCGGGGCGGCGCACAGGACCCGACGTCGAGGACCTCATAACGGTCCTCCTGGTCGTGCTCGAGGAACTCCTCGAAGAACCCGGCCAGGTGCCGTTGGGCTTCCTCAGCGTCCCGGTCGGGGGCGAAGCGGAAGTTGACCACGGCGGCGGCGCGATCGGGCACCACGTTGGCGGCGACCCCTCCTTCGACCGCGACGACCTGGAGCCGCTCGACGTACTCGCAGCCGTCGATGATGACGGCGCGCGGTTCGAAGGCGGCGACCTTCGCGATGAGCGGGCCGAGACGGTGGACGGCGTTGACCCCGGTCTGCGGGCGAGCGGTGTGGGCCCGCTTGCCCGCCAGCTCGATCCGAGCCCGGATCGACCCTTGGCAGCCCGCCTCTACCAGGCCGCCCGTCGGTTCGCAGAGGATCGCCACGTCGCCGGCCAACAGCTCCGGGCGATCGGCGAAGAGGTGCACCAGGCCGTTCTCTGACCGGTCGATCTCCTCGCCGCGATAGAAGCACCAGGTCACGTCGACGGCGGGCTCCGGCGTCGTGGCGGCGAGCTCGAGCATCACCGCCAGCCCGCCCTTCATGTCGGCCGAACCCAGCCCGAACAGCACGTCGCCATCGATCCGGGGAGTCTCGTTGCCGGCCGGCGGGACCGTGTCGAGGTGGCCGGCCACCACCACCCGGGCGCTCCGAGCCAGCTCGGTGCGGGCGACGACGTTGTCACCGACCCGCTCCACAGCCAACCAGGGGAACCGGCGCAACACCTGTTCGACGTGGTCGGCCATTGCCGCCTCGTGACGGGAGACCGACGCGATGGCCACCAGGTCGGCCGTTGCGGCCAGCAGGTCGGTCGTCACACGCTGGCCCCGTGCTCACGCAAGAGGGCGTTGAGCCGGGCCTTGTCGTGGCGTTCTCCCTCGTTGAGGCGCTTGATTACCAGCACACAGGGGACGAAGAACTCGCCCCCCGGGTAAGCGCGCCGGCGGCTGGCCCGGATGGCCACGCACCACGGTGGCACCACCCCCCGGGACAGCTCCTCCCCGGTCTCGGCGTCGAGGACCGGGATGGAGGGGTCGAGGAAGCTCCCGGCCCCGAGCACCGCTCCGCGGCCCACCCGCGCGCCGCCGGTCACCATGCACCGGCTGCCGATGAAGACGTCGTCCTCGATCACGACCGGCACCGCGTTCGGGGGTTCGAGCACGCCCCCGATCCCCACCCCGCCCGAGAGGTGGACCCTCGCACCGATCTGGGCACAGGACGCGACGGTGGCCCACGTGTCCACCATGGTTTGCTCGCCGACGTAAGCGCCGATGTTCACGTAGCTCGGCATGAGCACCACCCCGGGTGCGAGGAACGAGCCCCACCGGGCCGAGGCACCGGGGACGACCCGCACGCCGGCGGCGGCGAAGTCGTGCTTGAGGGGGATCCGGTCTGCGTACTCGAATGGGCCGACCTCGAGTGTCTCGATCCCCCGCAGCTTGAAGACGAGCAGGATCGCCTTCTTCAACCACTCGTGGACGACGACCTCGTCGTCCGCGCCCACCTCGGCCACCCGGACCACCCCCCGGTCGAGCAGGTCGATGGTCGCATCGACCACCGAGGTGGCCTCGCGCTCGCCGACCGAGAGCTCGTCGATCCGCTCGAAGAGCTCATCGACCGCGCGTTCGAGCGCGTCCAGGTCAGCCGGGGTCTCGGGCATGGCCAACCTTAACGAGCCGGGGCCCGGTCCTCCGGTGTCGTTTCCCAGGCGAGGGGGCCGGCCGCCTCGAGCCGCTCGCGCACCAGCGCCAGCCGCTCCATGGGTTGCACCACCGCCACCCGGACGTACCCGGGGCTCTCGTTCCCGTAGAAGTCCCCGGGGCTGGTGAGCATCCCGCCGGCGCGGGCCAGGGCCTCGGCCAGGTCCCAGCCGTTGGCGAAGGGAGCGGGCGCCGGCACCCAGAGGTAGAAGCCGCCCTCGGGCGCCGGTGCCGGGCACCCGGCCCAAGCGAGGCCCTCGCGGAGGAACGCCAGCCGCTCCGAGTAACGGTCGCGTTGCGCCTCGACGTGGGCGTCGTCGCCCAACGCGGCGACGGCTGCGGCCTGGATGGGCCCCGGGACCATGAGGCCCGCGTGGCGACGCACCTCGCTCAGGAAGCGGACCAGCTCGGTGTCCCCGGCATAGAACCCGGCCCGAGCCCCGGCCAGGTTGGACCGCTTGGAGAGGGAGTGCACCGCCACCACGCCCTCGGAGCCGTGCTCGAGGATGGAGTGGGGCCGTCCCGACCACGTGAACTCGCTGTAGCACTCGTCGGAGAACACCGGCACCCTTTGGCGGCGGCCCCAGTCGGCAGCGGCCTCGAGGTCGCTCAAGTTCCCGGTGGGATTCGACGGGCTGTTGACCCACAGCAAGAGGGCGGCGGCGACATCGGCGGGGTCGATCCGCTCGAGGGCGAGGCCCCCGCCGTCAGGCGCCGACGGCGGGACCGCAACCGGGCGGCACCCGGCGAGCAGCGCCCCCATCGCGTAGGTCGGGTAGGACACCGCCGGGAACAGGACGACGTCACGCTCGGGCCTCCGCAGGTGCAGGAACTGGGGGACCGAGGCCACGAACTCCTTAGTCCCCACGCAGGCACGAAGCGAATCGGGCTCGACCAGCACGCCGAAGCGTCGCTGCAGCAGGCCCCGGGCCGCGTCGCGGAAGGCGGCGCTCCCCGCCGACTCCGGATACCCCCGCTCGGTGCCCGAGCCCACCATCGCCGCCACCACGAAGGGGGCCGGCGGGTCGCACGGCGTGCCGACCGAGCAGTCCACCATGCCGCCGGCGTGGGCCCCGGCCAGCTCGGCCAGCGTCCCCAACCGGTGGTAGGGGTAGGGCGGCGGTTCGAAGCCGCCGGTCACGACGCCGCCACGAACTCGGAGAACCGGGCCCGGCCGGCCTCGTCCAGGAGCACCGTCAAGGTGGCGGACTCGACGCCCGCCTCCTGTTCGACCACCTCGCCCTCCCGGTGCACCGCGGCCAGGACGTCGCCGCGGGCGTAGGGGATCACCAACCGCACCACCCGGTCGCTCATCCGGATCCGGTCGGCCACCGCCCGCAGGAACCCGTCGATCCCCACGCCGGTCAGCGCCGAGACGCCAACCACCCCGTCGTGCTTGGCCACGAGGTCCGCCGCATCGGGGGCCCGGTCGATCTTGTTCACCACCACGAGCTCGGGGATGTCCGCCGCGCCGATCTCGACGAGCACCGAGCGCACCGCAGCCATCTGGCCCTCGGGGTCCCTCGCCGAGCCGTCGACGACGTGCACGATCAGGTCGGCCAGCCCGATCGACTGCAGGGTCGAGTGGAACGCCTCGACCAGCTGGTGGGGAAGCTTGCGCACGAACCCGACGGTGTCGGTGACGAGCACCGTCTCACCCCCGGGCAGGGCCAGCTGACGGGTCCTCGGGTCGAGGGTCGAGAAGAGCCGGTTCTCGGTCAGCACCCCGGCACCGGTCAGGCGGTTGAGCAGCGTGGACTTCCCGGCGTTGGTGTAGCCCACCAGCGCTAGCTCGCGCTGGCGCGATCGGGACCGGGCCCGGCGCTGGAGCCCCCGGGTCTTGGTGACCTGACCGAGCTCGCTCTCGAGCCGCTGCATCCGGCGGACCAGGCGGCGGCGGTCCACCTCGAGCTGGGTCTCGCCGGGCCCCCGGGTGCCGATGCCACCGGCCTGCTGGCTGAGCGACTTGCCCCGGCCCCGCAGTCTCGGCAGCCGGTACCGGAGCAGTGCCAGCTCCACCTGGGCCTTGCCCTCGGGGGTACGGGCGTTCTGGGCGAAGATGTCCAGGATCACCGCGGTGCGGTCGATGGCCGTGCGGCCCAGGAGCTCTTGGAGGTTCCGCTGCTGGGCCGGGGACAGCTCCTCGTCGAAGACCACCGTGTCGGCGTCGACCCGCTCGCTCAGCTCGGCCAGCTCGGCCGCCTTGCCCCGCCCGACGAAGGTGGCCGGGTCCGGGCGGTCGCGGCGCTGGACGACCCGGGCCCCGACGTCGGCACCGGCGGTGTCGACCAGGAGGGCGAGCTCGTCCAGGCCCGCCTCGACCTCCTCGAGCTCGGTGGGACCGAGGGCCACGCCGACGAGCACGATCCGCTCCCGGATCGCCCGCTCGATCAGGCTGCCGGGGAACTGCTGGGTCATCGAAGCACGTTGCGCTCGACGAACACCTCGGCCACCCGTCGGACCGGGCCCCCGAGAAGCACCGGGTCCCCGCTCTTGCGGCCGAGCGACACCTCGAGCGTGCCCCCGGGGTTACGCACCGACACCAGGTCACCGACCAGCCCCCAGGCCCGCGCCACGGCCGCCGCGGCGCAGCTCCCGCTCCCACAGGCGAGGGTCGCCCCCGCACCCCGCTCCCACACCCGCATGACGAGCTCGTCTCGCCGACGGCCGGGGGCCACGTACTCGACGTTGATCCCCCCGGAGAAGTCCGCCGCCAGCCGGGCGGCCATGTCCGCCAGGTCGATCTGGTTCGGATCCTCGCACCGGACCACTAGATGGGGGTTGCCGACGTCGGCCCGCTGGGCCGGGCGCCCGGCCGGATCGGTGACGGCCGCGCCGAGGAGCCGCACCGGGCCCATGTCCACGGTGGCCCGGGCCGACCCCGGGATCTCCGACACCTCGAAGTCCACCGTCGCCACGCCGGCACCGGTGGCCACCCTGAAGCGGGGGGGGCGGACCAACCCGGCCCCCACCGCGGCCTGGGCCGCGCACCGCAACCCGTTGCCGCTGGTCTCGGCGGGCCCGCCGTCGGCGTTCCACAACTCCATCGCCAGATCCGCCGCGCCCGCACCGGCCGACAGGAGGATCAACCCGTCGGCCCCCACGCCGCGCCGGCGCTCACACAGGGCGCGGACCTCGGTGGCGTCGGGCGGGACCAGCCCGGGGGCCTCAAGCAGCACCAAGAAGTCGTTGCCCGCCGCCTCGTGCTTGGTCAGCACGAAGGTCCCTCTCTCCCCCGAGGTCACCCTCCTAGTCTCGCACCTCGGCCCCGTGCACCGAGCGCCTGTGCTCGAGCGCACCGGCGAGCAGGTCGGCCGGGTCCTCCTCTTCGCCGACCCAGACGATGCGCGGGTCCCGTCGGAACCACGCCCACTGGCGCCGGGCGAACGCCCGCGTCCGTTGAATGGCGCTCGACACCGCGGCCTCGAGGGGTACGCCCTCTTCGAGGTGGACGAGCAGCTCCCGGGAGCCGAGCGCCTGACGGGCGGTGCGTGACAGGCCGGCCGGTCTGGTCGCTAGAGCCTGCACCTCCTCGAGAAGTCCGCCCTCCATCCAGGCGCGGAAACGGGCCTCGATCGCCGCGTCGACCCGAACCGGATCGAAGGGCAGGCCGACCTGGACGAAGCGGGTCGGCGGATAGCGGCGCAGGCCGGGCCCAAAGGAGGAAAAGGGGCGGCCCGAGCCGATGGTCACCTCCAGCGCCCGGACGATGCGCCGAGCGTTCTCCGGCGTCACCCTCGCCGCCGCCACCGGGTCCGACGAGCCCAGTCGGGCGTAGAGGCGAACCAGGCCGCCTGGCTCACCGGCCTCCTGCTCCAGACGGGCGGCCACCTCGGGGTAGCGGCCCGGCAGCGAGAGCTCGTCGACAACCGCCCGCACGTAGAGGCCGGTCCCACCGACCAAGAGCGCTCGGGACCCCCGGCCTTCGATCTCGCGCAACGCCGAACGAGCGCCAGCCTGGAAGCGGGCGACGGTGCACTCCTCGGAGGGGTCGAGCAGGTCCACCAGGTGGTGACGCACGACCGCGCGCTGGCGGGCGGAGGGTTTGGCCGTCGCGATGTCCATGCCCCGATAGACGCTCATCGAGTCGACCGAGACGATCTCGACATCACCCCGGGCGCTGGCCACCCCGAAGGCCAGGTCGGACTTGCCCGAAGCGGTGGTGCCAACCAGCACCACCGGCGCCGGGGCGCTCGGGTGGGGCGACCCGGTGCTCAGCGAACCTGCACCGGAATTCGCCTCCGGTGCCGGGGCGGCGCGACCAGGGTGACCCAGTCGGCCCGGAGGTGGTGCGGGGCGGCGCCGATGACCACCACCTCGGCGAGAGACCCGGCGGCGGCGTTGTCGTCGGGCGGGGCGAAGTGGGCCAGCTTCCCCTGGCGTGTCCGCCCGGAGAGCATGGTCGGGTCCTTGCGGCTCGGACCCTCGACGAGGACCGTTTCGTGGCGCCCGACCCGGGTCTCGTGGCGACTGAGCGCCGAGCGCTCGACCACGCTCCGGAGGCGTTGGAAGCGCTCCCCCACCACCTCGGGGGGAACGAACGCCTCGACCATGGCGGCCGCCCTCGTCCCGGGGCGGGGCGAGAAGACAAACGTGTACGCGCTGTCGTAGGCGGCCTCGGCCACCACCTCAAGGGTGGCCTCGAAGTCGTCCTCGGTCTCTCCGGGGAACCCGACGATGAGGTCGGTGGTCACGGCGAGGTCCGGGACCGCGGCGCGCACGGCGGCGAGTCGCCCGAGGTAGCGCTCGGCCGTGTACCCGCGCCGCATCAGACGGAGCACCTGGTCGCTGCCCGACTGCAGCGGCAGGTGGAGCTGCTCGCAGACCGCCGGGGTCTCGGCCATGGCCGCCATCGTCTCGGGCCGGAGGTCCTTTGGGTGGGGGGAGGTGAACCGGACGCGGTCGATACCCTCGACCGCACCGACGCGGCGAAGCAGCTCGGCGAAGAGCGGAGAGCGCTGGGTCAGGTCCCGACCGTAGGAGTTCACGTTCTGGCCGAGGAGGGTGACCTCGACCACCCCTCGGGCAGCCAGCCCCTCCACCTCGGCCACCACCTCCTCGGGGTGACGGCTGACCTCGGGGCCCCGGACCGAGGGGACGATGCAGAAGGCGCACGAGTTGTCACAGCCGGTCTGGATGGTGACCCAGGCCGCGTAGGGCAGGTCCCGCAGCGCCGTCAGGTGCAGCGGCGGCGCGTCGGGGTCGGGCTGGTCAAGCACTTCGGTCAGCGGGCCTTCGACGGCGCTGCGGCGCAGCAACTCCGGCACCCGTGCCAGGTTGTGGGTGCCGAATACCACGTCGACGTGGGGCGCCCGCTCCAAGATGCGCGCGCCGTCCTTCTGGGCCAAACAACCCCCGACCGCGATCGTGAGCCCCGGCTTGCGGTCCGCGAGCTCCTTCAGTCGCCCGAGCTCGCCGTAGAGGCGATTGTCCGCGTTCTCCCTGATGCAGCAGGTGTTGAAGACGAGCACATCGGCGTCGTCGACGCCGTCGGCCGGCTCCATCCCCTCCGCCGCGAGGAGCCCGGCCAGACGCTCCGAGTCGTGCTCGTTCATCTGGCACCCGAACGTGCGGACGACGAACCGCGACGGCACCTCTGCAGTGTAGGTCTGGGGCCTCAGGCGTCCTCGTCGAAATCGAACACCTCGGTCGCCGACGTCGTCGCGGGTTGGTGACCGGTCGACGGTCCGCTCTCGAAGCGCCCAACCGAGCCCAGCTCGGCCTGGTCGCCGCGGACCAACCCGGCCCGCTCAGGATGGAGCACCAACACCTCGCCGCGCAACCCGGTCTCGGCCATGGCGATTTTGGCGCCCTCCCGCAACGGCTGGACGGCCTCGGTGGTGGTGAACCCGAGCAGCGTCGGGCCGGCACCGGACCAACAGGCCATGAGCGCCCCCGCCGACACCATCGCACTCAACAGCTTGGGGGCCTCCGGGAACAGGGGGCTGCGGTAGTCCTGGTGCAACCGGTCCTCGCCGGCCTCCTTGGAGAGCATCCGGTGGTCGGACAGGCCGGCGAGCAGGAGGCCCATGCGGCCGAGGTTGAAGGTGGCGTCGGCCAGCGTCACCTGGTGGGGCAACACCTGACGGGCCCGGGAGGTGGACAGAGGCCGATCGGGAACGATGGCCACCAGGGCGATCTGGGGGTCGAGCGGCATCTCGACGACCCGCACCGCGCCGCGGACCCGGGTCGCCACGACGAGGCCACCGGCGTAGCTCGCCGCCGCGTTCTCCGGGTGACCGTCCTCCTGTGCCGCCACCGCCAGGGGATCTCGGGCACCGGCCGCCGCCGCCGCCGCCACTGCCAGGGCGGCCGAGGAACCGAGCCCCCGGCCGAGGGGGATCTGTGAACGAACGGTGATGGCGATGCGGTCGTGGCCCATGACGTCCATCGCCACCCGCGCCGCCAGGTGTCCGGCGTCGTCGGAGAGCCCGGCCCCCTCCCCCTCGCTCGTGACGATCAGGCGGGAGGCCGGCTCGATCTCCACCTCCACGTAGCGGTCTACGGCCAGGGCCAGGCTGTCGAAGCCCGGCCCCAGGTTGGCCGCTGAGGCCGGAGCCCTGGCACGCACCAGGTCAGAATACGCGCTGCCAGAAGGTCGGGGTCGGGAACCTCCTGCCGGTCCCGACCTTCACCTCGGAGCGCTGGAACCCGAGGGTGACGGTCACCCGACCGACCAGAAACCCGCGGTGAGCCCCAGGGCGCGGACGCCTCGCTAGGTGGAAGGACTCACTCACCCGTTGCCCGGGCCAGCCGACCACCGCCGCCCGGCCCCGACTCACGATCGACACCGATCCCGATCCCGTTGTGGCCGTCCCCACCCGCTCGCCGCGTCGGAACGCGGTGAGGACCTGGACTCCGGCCATCGCCTCGCGCGCCACCGACAGGGCGTCGACTCCGGCACCGTCGACGAGATCGGTGCCGGCCTGGTAGCCGAGCACCACCACAAGCACCTCGACCGGCAGGCCGTCGAAACCGTGGAGCAGCCCGAGGACGTCGCAACCGCCGGCGGCCGAGGTGAAGCCGGACTTCAGGCCGACGACACCGTTGGTGCCGACAAATGGTGTGTAGCTCGGAACCGTGCCGACAACCGGAAGGGTGACGCTCGACATGTCAACGATCTGGTCGAACAGGGGGCTCGAGATATCCAGGGTGGCCACCGTGAGCTGATCGACCGGCGTCGACACGGTCGACGTGTCGTAGCCGCTGGCGTCGGCGTAGTGGGTGTCGGTCATGCCGAGCGAGGCGGCCGCCGCGTTCATCTTGGCCACGAAGGCCGGGAGCGTCCCGGCATCCAATTCCGCCAGCAGGTCGGCGAAGTTGTTCGCCGAATGCACCAGCATCCCTTCGAGCAGCTGGTACTCGTCGAGCACCTCTCCTGCCTGCACCTCGATGTTGGTCTGTCCCGTCGCCACGTCCTCGTTGTACGTCGCGACGTCCGCGGGGGTCACGGTGATCGAAGGACCGGGCTGCCCGGGGGCGAGCGGGTGATCAGTCAGGATCACGTGCGCCGTCATGAGCTTGGTGACGCTCGCGATGGGCACCGGGACCTCGCGACCGGACTCACCCGACACGCCGAGCTCGGGGATGGCGTAGGCGGCCTGGACCTCCGCGGGCCAGGTGATCGTGGGCACGGTCCCCGGGATCACCGCCGCCACCGGGATCTTGGGGCGGACCGTGGCGAGCGGGTAACGCTGGCTCAGCCGCACGCCCACCACCGAGCCCGAGGCCGCCACGAGGACGACCGCCACCACGGTCACGGCGACGACCAGACGGCGCCGGGGACGGTGGTGGCGGTGCCGAGCCGCGTCCCCCCGTCGGAACCATCGACTGACCCGGCCCGGGTGCGGGGAGGTCGGTGCGGGAATTCCGGACTCGGCGACCGGTGTCTCGGCCAGCGCGCTGCCCCCTGCGGCCGAGGGCGGCTCGGCTCCGGCAGCGAACGGGAGCGCCGACGCGGTCTCCCCCACCGGCTCGGCGGGGACCTGGGGGGCGATGGCGCCGGGCTCGGCCTCCGGAGCACTCGTGACGTCGGCCGATCCGCTGCGCTCGTCGGTCGGCGACGACGGAGCAGGCGGCGACCCGTTCCTCGTCCCCCGGCGAAATCGCACCTCTGTTACCTACTACGCCGAACGATCGTCCAGTTCCTCGGGTGTCATGAGCACCGCCCGCGCCTTGGACCCCTCAGACGGCCCGACCACGCCCCGACGCTCGAGGAGGTCCATCAGGCGACCAGCCCGGGCGAAGCCCACGCGCAGCTTGCGTTGGAGCATCGAGGTCGAGCCCAGCTGGGATCGAACCACCAGCTCCAGGGCGGCCTGGAGCAACTCGTCGTCGTCGGACCCGCCCATTCCCGACGGGCGCTCAATCCCGTCCGAGATCGCCACCACCGGTTCGCGGACCCCGCCCTGGCGCCGCCAGTGCGCCACCGCCTCGCGGATCTCGTCCTCGGAAACCCAGGGTGCCTGCAGGCGCCTGGCGATGTTCGAAGACGCGGTGACCAAGAGCATGTCGCCCCGGCCGATGAGGCGCTCCGCGCCGGCCTGATCGAGAATCACCCGACTGTCGGCCAACGAGGACACCGCGAAGGCCATACGGCTCGGGATGTTGGCCTTGATCACCCCGGTGATGACGTCGACCGAGGGACGTTGGGTGGCCAGCACCAGGTGGATCCCGACCGCCCGGGCCATCTGCGCGACGCGCACCACCGATTCCTCCACGTCTCGCGCCGCCACCATCATGAGGTCATTCAGCTCGTCCACGACGATCAGGATGAAGGGCAGCCGCTCAGGCTCCCCCGCCTCCTCGCCCTCCTCCTCGGGCCCGGACCCCTCGAGGTCGCCGTCGGCGTCGTCGGGATCACCGGCCCGATGGGCCCGTGCCCGGTCGGCCACCTCGGCCAGCCGGTGCCGCAACTCGGCGGCCGAACCCGGCCTCGGCCCGATGTCACCGCGATCGAACGCGGCGTTGTAGCCGGTGATGTCGCGCATCCCGTACTCGGCCAACAACTCGTAACGACGTTCCATCTCCCGCACCGCCCACGACAGGGCGTTCGCCGCCTTCTTGGGGTCGGTCACGACACCGGTGAGGAGGTGGGGCAAACCGTTGTAATGCTCCAGCTCGACCCGCTTGGGGTCGACGAGGATGAGCCGGACCTGATCGGGGGTCGAGCGGAACAGGACCGAGGTGATCAAGGAGTTGATGCACGAGGACTTGCCAGCCCCGGTCGCGCCCGAGATGAGCACGTGGGGCATCTCGGCGAGGTTCACCATCACCGGGCGCCCGGAGATGTCCCGGCCCAGGGCCACCTCGAGGGGGTGGTGGGCCCGGCGCGCCTCGTCGGTGCCGAGGAGGTCGCCCAGCACCACCAGTTGGCGCTGGGCGTTCGGCACCTCGACCCCGATGGCCGACTTCCCCGGGATCGGGGCGAGGATCCTGACGTCGGGCGAAGCCATCGCGTATGCAATGTCCCGGTGCAGGCTGGTCACCCGGGACACCTTCACCCCTGCGCCCAGTTCGAGCTCGAAGCGGGTCACGGTCGGCCCGACCGTGCGGTCGACCAGCCGGGTCATGACCCCGTGCGCGGCCAACGCCGCGATCAACGCCTCGCCGGCCGCGTCCAGCTGTCGCTCGTCGTGGCGCTGCTCCCGGATCCGACGCAGGATGCTGAGCGGAGGCAAATGCCACTCCTCGGCAGCGGCCACGACCGCCGAGGTTCGGGCGCTTCGGCGTTGACGCGGCGTCGCGACCGGCTCGGGCGCCGGCGGCTCGACCTCGGGCACCACCTGGTCGTCGGGCTCGTCCTCGGCGTCGATGAGGAGCGCCGGGGCCGCCACCACGCTCAGGGCCGGGGCAGCGGGCCGCTCGCGTTGTTGCCTGACCGACCGAGCAATCCGGCCCATCGACGCGGCGAGTGCGCCCAACCGGGAGAAGAGCGTGTGCAAGGAGACGCCCGTGGCCAGCACCAGGGCGATGAAAAAGGCGGCGACGAAGATGACCACGGCGCCGGCGGTCCCCGCTCCGCGCGCCAGGGAATGGCCGACCACGGCGCCGACGAAGCCCCCCGACTGACGGAGCACGTCGGTCGGCGCGCCGGGACCCGGCGAGCCGCCGGCCAGGTCGGCCAGGCCGCAGGTGGAGGCCAGGCCGAGCACCACCGCGAGCCCCGCCCGCAACGGATCAGCCGACCGGCGCCTTACGATCACCCCAACCGCGACCGCCATCCCGACCGGCGGGACCAGGTACCGGATCCATCCGATGGCCGCCGCCAGCCCGTGGTCGATCGCTGAACCCAACGAGCCGGCGGCGTGCCCGTAGAGGGCCAGTGCCAAGAGGACCCCGAGGGTCGCGAGCCCGATCGCCCACAGATCGGCCGAGTGGTCGGCGAAGAAGGTGGTGTCCCAGATCGACGCCTTCGCCTGCGACTTGGTCGGTCGCCCCCGACCGGAGCCCTGAGCGGACCTCGAGTGGGACGCGCCTCGCCGGGAGCCGGTGGAACGCTTGGTCGTCACGCTCGAAGCACGCTACCGCCGTCGCCTCGACGATCGGGGGATACCGATTTGCCCTCCGACCTGGCCCGATGGTGGCCGCGAGCGGGGGACCGATCCTCACTTGTCAAGCGAACATATGTTCGCTATATTGCCCCGATGGAGCCACAGTCGGACCGTCTGCGCTGGCGCCTCGCCGAGGATGAGGAGGCGGGCGCGCTCTTCCCCGACGAGCGCCGGACCACCCGCCACGTTGGCACCGGCGCGTTCCGCGGGCTCGAATTTTTACACGTGAACGCGCAGCGGATCATCAACCGGGTCCCGGCCGGCGCCACCAGCCTCGGGTTCGACTACACCGTCAACCCCTACCGGGGCTGCTCGCACGCCTGCACCTACTGCTTCGCCCGGCCGACCCATGCGTACCTGGGCCTCGACATCGGACGGGACTTCGAGCGCAAGATCGTCGTCAAGGTCAACGCGGTCGAACGGCTGGAGGCCGAGCTCGGCTCGGCGAGGTGGGGCGGGGATCCGATCGCGCTCGGGACCAATACCGACCCGTACCAGGCGGCCGAGGGCAAGTACCACCTCACCCGGGGGATCGTCCGAGTGCTGACCGAGGCCGAGAATCCCTTCAGTATCCTCACCAAATCGACCCTCGTCCTGCGCGACCTGGAGCTGCTGGCGGCGGCGGCGGGGCGGACCCGGGTGCGGCTCGACCTCTCGATCGGTACCTTGGACCGCGAGGTCTGGCGTTCGACCGAGCCCGGCACGCCACCGCCGCAGGGGCGGCTCGAGGCGGTCCGCCGCCTGAACGGGGCCGGCGTGGCGTGCGGCGTCCTGGTGGCACCGATCCTGCCGGGGCTCTCCGACTCGACCGGACAGATCAAAGCGGTGGTCGACGCGGCCCTGGCGGCGGGCGCGGTCTCGGTCACCGGGGCCCCGCTGCACCTGCGCGGCGCCGTGAAGGAGCACTACCTCGGCTGGCTGGCCGATGCCCATCCGGATCTGGTGCCCGGGCACGAGCGACGCTTCGCCAACGGCGCCTACCAGCCGAGGGCCGAGCGCGACCGGATCGCGCGATTGGTCGCCGCCAAGTGCTCCCCGAGGGCGAGACCGGCGGCGACGGCCGGCAAGCTGGAGGCCGCCACCGCCGCCCCACCCGGCGGGGTCCCGGTCCAACTGCGGCTCGTCTCCTGAGTCCACATGACGGTGGCCGTCACCGCCGCGCAAGGCAACGCTGACGGCGCGACCGGGGCGTGGTCGTCGAGCCTTGGCTTGTCGTCTACCGTGCGTTTGGCCCGGGGGACCGGCGAAGGCGGCCGCGTGCACCAATCCCAGAGTCCAAGTCGACCCGGTCGATCCCCGGGGGGTCGAGGACGAGGCCGAGGTCCTGATGGCCGAGATGGGACCGGAGAAGAGCCGGTTTCTTCACCCCGAGAGCTCGGTGCCTGGGCCGAGGTGGCCCCGGGCCAGCCACGAGTCCGCCGGCAGGCATCGGGGGGACCGGGTCCGGTGCGCCCGGGTTGCGCCGCA
>DAHUZS010000020.1 GCA_027315045.1 Acidimicrobiaceae bacterium | reverse complement strand
TGCGGCGCAACCCGGGCGCACCGGACCCGGTCCCCCCGATGCCTGCCGGCGGACTCGTGGCTGGCCCGGGGCCACCTCGGCCCAGGCACCGAGCTCTCGGGGTGAAGAAACCGGCTCTTCTCCGGTCCCATCTCGGCCATCTGGACCTCGGCCTCGTCCTCGACCCACCCCGGGGGGGGATCGAGCACCAGAGGGTGATCGCCCCGGCCAAAAGGGGCGACGGGCCGGCGGTCCCCCGGGCCGAACGCACGGTGGAATCGGGCCGGAGCGCGGTGCCGGCCTCTCAACTGGCCCGTTTCTCCGGCCCGCTCTCCCAACCGGACATGCGACTTCCACCGCATCCGGCTCTCCACGAGCCCGACCGGGCTATCTGGCCATGATCGCGATCTGCTCGTCCGACGGTGTCGGGATCGCCGTGCCGCGATTGCGGGAACGGGTCACCGGGGCAGCTGACAAGAGAAAAGCGCAGCTGCCGCTGGTTCACTTGCGTTACGCCTCTCCGTTTCGCTTGCCGGACCCGGGTCGTCTGGTGGTGCCGACTCGTCCTGTCGTCGTCAGGGCTGCCTCCCGCCCTCCCTCGTGCCTCCCAAGGTCAGGCTGCCCTCAGCTTCACCGGCCTGCTGCGACAGGCCGGAGGCGGGTCCTTCCATCCCGCCCGGTAGGTGGCGCCTCGTGGCACACGTGTTCATGGCGATAAGACATGGATCGGCGACCGCGCCCGGCTCGCGCCGTCAGCACTGCCTTGCGCGGTGGTGACGGCCACCGTCATATGAACTCAAGTGAAGGGGATGGAGCTGAACTCAGCCAGCTTGGTCAGCGGGTGGACGGCGTCGACCCGCCGGATGGTGCCCGACCGGGACCGCATGACCAACGACTCGGTCGACGCCCCGCCGTCCTCGAGGTAGCGCACGCCCTGCAGTAGCTCGCCGTCGGTGATGCCGGTGGCGGCGAAGAAACAGTTGTCGCCGCGCACCAAGTCGTCGTTGCTCAGGACCTTGTCGAGGTCGTAGCCGGCGGCGATGGCGAGCGCCCGCTCCTCCTCGTTGCGGGGCCACAGTCGGCCCTGGATCTCACCGCCCATGCACTTCAGCGCGGCCGCCGCCAGCACTCCCTCGGGTGTGCCGCCGATGCCCAGGAGCACGTCGGCACCGGTCATGTCGGAGCGCCCGGTGGCGATGGCCGCCGCGACGTCGCCGTGGGTGATCAACCGGATTCGGGCCCCGGTCCGGCGCACTTCTGCGATGAGCTCGGCGTGGCGGGGCCGGTCCAGGATCACCGCGGTCAGGTCCCGGACCGGTCTCCCGAGCGCCTCGGCCAGCGAGCCGAGGTTCTCCGTCGGGCTCTTGGCGATGTCGATGGCGCCGGCACCCCGCCGCCCCACCGCGATCTTCTCCATGTAGAAGCAGGGGCCGGGGTCGAACATCGTCCCCCGCTCGGAGACCGCGATCACGGCTAGCGCCCCGCCCCGCCCCTCCGAGGCGAGGGTGGTGCCGTCGATGGGGTCGACGGCGATGTCGGTCTCGGGGGGCGAGCCGTCGCCGATCCGTTCCCCGTTGAAGAGCATCGGGGCGTGATCCTTCTCGCCCTCGCCGATGACCACGATCCCGTCCATGGCCACCGTGGACAGCACGACCCGCATGGCGTTGACGGCGGCGCCGTCGGCGCCTTCCTTGTCCCCGGCCCCGATCCAGCGGCTGGCCGCCATGGCGGCGGCTTCGGTGACCCGCACCAGCTCAAGGGCCAGGTTGCGGTCGGGGGCCTGCGGCTGTCTCGCCACGCACCGACCATAGCGGGCGATAATGGGGCCGTGGACCGGCTCGTCATCCGTCCGAACGGTCCGCTTCGGGGCACCACCCGGGCCGGCGGGGCCAAGAACTCGGCCCTCAAGCTCATGGCGGCATGCCTTTTGGCCGAGGGCCAGCACCGCTTGGAGAACGTCCCCGACATCGTCGACGTCCAGATCATGTCCGAGATGCTCGAGGCGCTCGGTGTTCGAGTGACCCGGATCGGCCACGCGCTCTCGGTAGACGTGCCCCCGGCCGAGGAGCTCTCACCGGTGGCCCCCTACGAACTGGTCGACAAGATGCGGGCCTCCATCGTCGTGCTCGGCCCGCTACTCGCCCGCTGCGGGCACGCTCGGCTCTCCATGCCCGGTGGGGACGACTTCGGTTCCCGCCCGATCAACTTCCACGTGAACGGCCTGACCGACATGGGGACCCGGTTCGAGACCAGCCACGGGTTCATCGAGGGCACGGTGGAGCCCATGGCCGCCGGTCCGCGGCTCGTCGGCACCCGCATCGTCCTCGACTACCCGAGCCACACCACCACCGACAACCTGATGATGGCGGCCACCCTGGCCAAGGGGACGACGGTCATCGACAACGCCGCGCGGGAACCCGAGGTGTGCGACCTGGCCGACTATCTGAACGCCATGGGCGCCTCGGTCCGCGGTGCGGGCACCTCGCGTCTTGAGATCGACGGGGTCGAGTCGCTCAGCCCCGGGGTCCACGTCGTGATCCCGGACCGGGTCGTGACCGGGACCCTGCTTGCCGCGGCCGCCATCACCGGCGGCGAGGTGGTGGTGGTGGACGGGCGCTACGACCACATGGAGATGTACGTGAGCAAGCTCCGGACCATGGGGGCGCAGGTGGACCAACGCCCCGAGGGGCTCTGGACCGCCGGCCCGGTCCGCCTGCGGTCGGTTGACGTGGCCACGCTGCCCTACCCCGGGGTGGCCACCGACTACAAGCCGCTCTTGGTGGCGATGCTGGCGGTCGCCGACGGCGTGGCCATCGTGACCGAGAACCTCTTCGAGGGGCGGTTCCGCTACGTCGACGAGCTGCGGCGGATGGGGGCCGACATCAGGACCGAGGGGCACCATGCGGTGGTCCGGGGGATCCCGCGGCTCTCGGGAGCTCAGGTGCGCTCGCCCGACATCCGCGGGGGCGCCGCGTTGGTCCTGGCCGGGCTGGCGGCCGAGGGGGAGACAGTGGTGACCGCGGCCGGCCACCTAGACCGGGGGTACGAGCACTTCGGCGCCACGTTGGCCGCCCTCGGCGCCGACGTGGACTGGCAGTGAACGGAGGCGTCGCCCTCGAGCGGTCGAGCCCGGGGCGGGGGGACCCGCGGACCCTATTCGAGGGGGCCCGGCGCAAGGACCGCGGCGCGTTGGCCCGGCTCCTCTCCTTCGTCGAGGAGGGTGGGGAGCGCAGCCGGGCGGTGGCCCGGCTCAGCTACCGAGCGCCGGAGCCCTACGTGGTCGGGCTGACCGGGGCTCCGGGGGTGGGCAAGTCGACCCTCGGGGACCAGCTAGTGCCGGTGGCCCTCTCGGGCTGGCCGGAGGGCGTCCACCGGGCGGCGCCCCTCGACCAGGTGGCGGTGCTGGCCATCGACCCGACCTCGCCCTTCAGCGGCGGGGCCATCCTCGGCGATCGGGCCCGCATGCAGCGCCACGCGACCGATCCGGCGGTCTTCATCCGCTCGATGGCCACCCGGGGCCATCTGGGCGGGCTGGCCCTGGCGGTGCCCGACGCCCTCCGGCTGCTCGGCGCGGTCGGGTTCCCGGTGGTCGTGGTGGAGACGGTCGGCGTTGGCCAGGTCGAGGTGGAGGTGGCGGCGGCGAGCGACACCACGGTCGTCGTCGTCACCCCGGGCTGGGGGGACTCGCTCCAGGCGGCCAAGGCCGGCCTGCTCGAGGTGGCCGACCTGTTCGTGATCAACAAGGCCGACCGCCCCGGGGCCTCCGAGGCCGCCCGGGACCTGCGCCAGATGCTCTCGCTCGGGACCGAGCGGCCCTGGATCCCGCCGATCGTTGAGACGGTGGCGGCCACCGGGGCCGGGATCGAGGAGCTGTGGGCCGCCGTGGCCCGGCACCGGCGGCACCTGGTGGAGACCGGGGAGCTCGAGGCGAAGCGGGCCGAACGGGTGGCCACCGAGCTGAAGAAGGTCCTTTCAGCAGTGTTCGAGCGCCGGCTGGACGCGCTGGCCGGATCCCCCGACTACGCGGCGGCGCTCGGCGACCTGGCCGCCGGGCACTGTGACCCCTACGAGGCGGCCGACCGGCTGCTCGGCCCGGGGTGAGCCGGTGGGTGCGGGTCGCGGGGTCCGGCTGAGGGGGCCTGGTCGAGGGGGATCGAAGCGGTGAGCACACCCCGTCTCCCGCTGCCGTCGCGCCACCCGGTCGTCGTCCGGCCCTGGTACCAGCACGCGGTCTTCTACGAGGTGCTACTGCGCGGCTTCTACGACGCCAACAACGACGGGATCGGCGACATCCGGGGACTCCACGAGAAGCTCGACTACCTGGAGTGGCTCGGCGTCGACGCGGTCTGGCTCCTGCCCTTCTACCCCTCGCCGATGCGCGACGGGGGCTATGACATCAGCGACTTCTTCAATGTCGCCGCCGACTACGGCACGCTCGGCGACCTCACCAGGCTGCTCGACGATGCCCACCACCGCGGCATCCGGTTCGTCGCCGACCTGGTCGTGAACCACACGAGCGACGCCCACCCGTGGTTCGTCGAGTCCCGCTCGAGCCGCGACAACCCCAAGCGCGATTGGTACGTATGGAACGACGACGACCAGCGCTGGCCAGAGGCCCGCATCGTCTTCTCCGACGTCGAGCGGTCCAACTGGACCTGGGACGACACGAGGCAGCAGTACTACTGGCACCGCTTCTACTCCCACCAGCCCGACCTCAACTACGAGAACCCAGAAGTGGCCGAGGCGATGATCGAGGTCGTGAAGTTCTGGCTGGAGATCGGCTTCGACGGGTTCCGCCTCGATGCCGCCCCGTACCTGTTCCAGCGGGACGGGACCGCCGGTGAGCACCTGCCCGAGACCCACGAGTTCATCAAGCGGCTCAGAAAGGAGATGGACGCCAGTCACCCCGGCCGGGTGCTGCTGGCCGAGGCCAACGGATGGCCGGCCGACGTGGCCGACTACTTCGGCGACGGGGAAGAGTGCCACCTGTGCTTCCACTTCCCGCTGATGCCTCGCCTGTACATGGCGGTGCGCAAGGAGCAGCGCTACCCGATCACCGAGATCCTCTCCCAGACCCCTGAGCTCCCAGAGGGCTGCCAGTGGGCGATCTTCCTGCGCAACCACGACGAGCTGACGCTTGAGCAGGTGAGCGACGAGGAGCGCGACTACCTGTTCAGCGAGTACGCCAAGGACGAGCGGATGAAGCGCCACATGGGCATCGGCCGGCGGCTCGCCCCCTTGCTCGACGGTGACCGGCGGCTGGCCGAGCTCCTCTACGCGCTGATCCTGTCGCTGCCCGGCAGCCCGGTCATCTACTACGGCGACGAGCTGCTCATGGGCGACAACATCTATCTGGGCGACCGCGACTCGGTTCGCACCCCCATGCAGTGGTCGCCCGACCGCAACGGCGGGTTCTCCAAGGCCGACTTCGCCCAGCTGTATCTGCCGCCGGTGATGGACGCCGTCTACGGCGCCGACGCCGTGAACGTGGAGGCCCAGAGTCGCAACCCGGGCTCGTTCCTGCATTGGCTCCGTCGGATGCTCGTGCAGCGCCGGGCCATGCCGGTGCTCGGGGTGGGGAGGATGGAGGCGGTAACGTGCCCCAACCCCTCGGTCCTGGCCTACGTACGCTCCGGGGACGTCGCCGACGCGCCGAGCACCATCGCCGGGCCCTGGGGGCCGACCCGCTCCCCGTCGCCGCCATTCGGCGGGCGTGCCCTCGGGCAGACGCCCGTCGCCCCCACCGTGGTGCCGGTCAGCGGCCCCGACCAGGGGACCACCGGTCGGCGGTCCCAGGCAGTCCTGTGCGTGCACAACCTGAGCCGCTTCGCCCAGCCGGCCGAGCTGTCCCTGGCCCGGTGGGCCGGATCCATGCCGGTCGAGCTCCTCGGGCGGGTCCCGTTCCCCATGATCTCCGACGTCCCCTACACGATCGCCCTCGGTCCCTACGGCTTCTTGTGGTTCGAGCTCACCGACCCGGACGAGGAGTCGGTCCGGTGAGCGCCTCGATGCTCGATCTCGACGGCGCCCGCCGCCGGCGCCTCGAAGTTCTGGTCGCGGCGTGGTTGGCCCGCCGGGGCGCCGGCGGCCCCGGACCCCTCGAGGTGGTCGCGGTCGAGATGCTCCGTCCGGGCCGGCCCGGGCTCCTCGACGTGGTGGCCCGGGCGCAGGGCCGGACGGCCCACCTGGTCGTGGGCCTGCACGAGCCGGGGGGCGAGGTCCGCATGCTGCGAGGTGCCGAGGACGGCCTCCTCGGTCCGTACGCCGACGAGGGCGGAGCGGCGGTGGCGGTGGACGCACTCTTCGACGCCGACCTCGCCCCCCTGGTGGCGACGGCCATCGTCGGCGAGCCGGTGGGTGTGGTGTCGGTGGCCGCCGACGACGAGCGGGCGACGGTCCTCGACGCCGAGGACCGCCTCAGCTTCTCGGTGTTCCCGTGGCTGACCGAGGGGCCCCACCCGGGGATCGACATGCTGGTCAGCCTGGACGAGGCGGGGTTCAACCACCTGGCGGCACCGGTCGCGCTGTGGCGCCGCCGGGGACGCGATCTCGGGGTGGTCCAGGAGCTGCTCACCGAGGCCGCCGACGGGTGGGCGGTGGCCAGAACCTCGCTGCGCGACCTCTACAGCGCCCGGGTCGCCCCCGAGGTGGCCGGCGGGGACTTCGCCGACGAGGCCCGATCGCTCGGGACGATGGCGGCCCGGCTCCATTTGGCCGCGGAGAGGGCCTTCGGCCGGCGCAGCGGGGCGGTGGCCGACTGGGCCCGGGAGGCCGAGGCCACCGTGAGCCGCCTTGCCCCCTCCCTGGCCCGCTCGGTCGCCTTCCGGCGCGCCGTGGCCGCGCTGGCGCCGCGCGAGGACCGGGCGCCCATGGTGCGGACCCACGGTGACCTCCATCTGGGCCGAACCGCCCGCACCAACCAGGGCTGGGTGGTGGCCGACTGGCTCCCCGGCGGCGTTGATGCGGACGGGGCGCTCCGGTACCGATCCCCGCTGTGCGACGTCGGCGCCATGTTGTGGTCGCTCGGCCACGTGGCAACGGCCGCTTTGCAAGAGCGGGACCAGGCCATGCGTCCGGGCCTCGAGGCCTCGGCCGAGGCGTGGGTCGTTCGGAACCGCCGGGCCTTCTTGGCCGGCTATCTCGCCACCCCGGGGATCGCCGAGCTGCTCCCGGCGGAGCAAGAGCTGGTCGAACCGTTGGACGAGGTCTTCGAGCTGGAGGTGGCGGCCGACAAGACCGAGGGTCCGCCCGAGCACTGACCGGGGTCGGGGCCGCGTGGAACACTGGCGCGGTGCGACTGGGTGTCCTGACCGGGGGCGGAGACTGCCCCGGGCTCAATGCCGTGATCCGGGCGGTGGTGATCACCGGACACGTCCGCTATGGCGACGTGACCCTCGGCTATCTGGACGGGTGGCGGGGGGTGCTCGAGGGCCGGTCCCGGGCGCTCGACCCGGTCTCCTCGGCCGGCCTGCTCGCCATGGGCGGGACGATCCTCGGGACCTCCCGCACCAATCCCTTCGCCGAGGAGGACGGCCCCGAGCGGGTCCGGGCCAGCCTGGCCGCCGAGCGCATCGACGCCCTGGTGGTGATCGGGGGCGACGACACCTTGGGCGTCGCCAACCGCCTCTCCTCTATAGGGGTCCCAGCGGTCGGGGTGCCCAAGACCATCGACAACGACCTGTCGGGCACCGAGGTCACCTTCGGGTTCCACACCGCGGTCCAGACCGCGACCGAGGCGATCGACCGGCTGGGCACGACCGCGGAGTCTCACCACCGGGTCATGGTCTGCGAGGTCATGGGACGCCAGGCGGGGTGGATCGCGACCGAGGCCGGGATCGCCGGTGGGGCGGCCGAGATCCTGGTGCCCGAGGTTCCCTTCGATCTCGAGGCGATCTGCGCCAAGCTCAAGGCCCGTCACCAGCGGGGCCAGTTCTTCTCCATCGTGGTGGTGGCGGAGGGTGCCCTCCCGGCCGACCCGGCCCTGGCCGAGTCGGCGGCCGGGGCCCGCTCCGGTGCCGCCCCCGACGCCTTCGGCCACGCCCGGCTGGGGGGCATCGGCGACTGGCTGGCCGGGCAGCTCGAGCGCCGCACCAGCTTCGAGGCCCGTTCGACCACCCTAGGCCACATCCAGCGGGGCGGCACCCCCACCGCCTTCGACCGGGTGCTCGCTACCCGCTTCGGGGTGGCGGCAGTCGAGGCGGTCCACGACGGCGCCTTCGGGATCATGGTCGCGCTCTCGGCCGGAGCCATGGTGCGGATCCCGTTGAAAGATGTGGTCGGCCACCCCAAGACGCTGGACCTCGGCCTGCTCGAGGTGGCCTTGCCGTTCCTCGGCTGACCCGACGGGCCGGAGGCTGGTCGGGGTCGGTGTCGGGGCTCAGGCCGGTGCGGTCGAGCCCACGGCGACGCTGAGCTCCTGCGCCGCCGCCTCGGGAGCCACGATGTTGATGGCCACCCCGGTGCCCAGCTCGAAGCCGGCCCTGGTCGTCACCTTCGGCCAGACGTGGACGTGCCAGTGGTACGGCTCGTTGACCCGGTAGGGGGCGGAGTGGAAGACGATGTTGTAGGCGACATCGCCCACCTTCTCCTTCAGGTGCTTCAGGCAGTCTCGCAGAGCAACGCCGATCGAAACCAGGTCCTCGGTCGGGCTCCGGTAGAGGTGGGGGGTGTGGGAGCGGGGGATCACCAGCATCTCGTAGGGGACGGCGCTCCAGAACGGGCACACGACCACGGTGCGGGCGTCGGCGTAGACGACCCGGCAGCCGGCGTTCTCCTCGGCGTCGACCGTGGTGCACAGCAGGCAGCGGCCGGCGAACTTGGCGAACCGAGCCACCTCCTCGGAGAGCTCGCGGGGGACGAAGGACATCCCGAGGAGCTGGCCGTGGGGATGCCCGAGCGAGGCCCCGGCTTCCCGCCCGCAGTTGACGATGGCCTGGCTGTAGCGGAGGTAGCTCTGCTGGGAGTGCTCCTCGATCCGGTCCCGCAGGGCCGCCATGACCAGGCTGGCCTGCTCGGCCGAGAGCTCGGCCCACGAGGTGTCGTGTTCGGGGGAGAGGACCAGGATCTCGTGGATCCCGCCGGCGGTGGCCTGGGTGAAGACCGGCCCGCGGTTCTCCACCACGAACGGCTGGTTGCCCTCGAAGGCCGGATACAGATTCGGTACCACCCTGACCAGCCAGTTCCCGGCCGGACCGTACGTCTCGAGGGCCGGCGGGCTGGCCTCCTCGTGGCCGGGACAGAAGGGGCACTGCCGGCCCTCCTCGATGGAGGTGCCCAAGAGCATGAAGGCCGACGGGCGGTCGGCCCGCAGCGCGCTGATGGCCACCCAGCGGCCGGAGAGGGGGTCGAGCCGGAGCTCGTTCACCGGGACCCGGTCGGACTCGACCCCTCGGCCCAGATCGACGGAGCGATGTTCACTGCCTCTACGGTATCGCTTGGGCACCGAGTCCCTGGCGACGGCTCAGGGGAGAATGGGGCGTGGTCGCCGGAACGATCGTCCTGCTCGCCACGTCGAAGGTGGGATTCGACCTCCTCCTTCTCGGGCACGTGGCGGCGGCTCTGGTTGGGTTCGGCGCCGTTGCTACGAGCGGGGTCCAGGCCGTTCGGCTCCTCAGCGCGGCGACCGGCGCGCTCCCCGGCGATCTGCGGCGCTACTTCGCCCCCGGGGTGAACTGGGTCGGCCGGGTGGTCTATCTGGTACCGGCGCTCGGCTTCGCGCTCCTGGCCACCAGCCATTTCCGATTCGGCGACCCCTTCGTGGCGGCCGGCCTCGGCCTGTGGGCCACCAGCGCGCTCGTCGGCGAGACCGTGCTCTGGCCGGCCGAGCGCCGGCTCCAGGTGGTGGTGGCCGCCCTGGCCGAGGACGCCTCGCCGGGTTCGGCGCCCGCCCTCGCGCGGGACTGCCGGCTGGTCGGGGGGTCGGCGGCGCTGCTCGTGGCGGCCTTTCTCGCCGCGACGATCCTCATGGTGGCCAAGCCGGGCTGAGGCCCTCAGCGCTCGAGGGAACCCGGCCCGAGCGCGACGGCCACCGCGTCATCGACCAGTCGCCGCGCTTCGTCCTCCCTGCCCTCGGCGACCAGCGTCGGGAGGTCGCCGTCGAGGAGTCCCGCCCAGTCGACCGTCGTGGTGGGTCGTCCGGCCAGGCGGAGGGCCCGACGCCCGTCCTCGAGCAGGGTCGCCAGGAGGTCGAGGTGGGCCCCGAGGGACTCGCCGACGCGCCGTCGGAGCCATGCCGCAAGCGCCGGGCTGGCCCCGCCGGTGGACACCGAGATGGACACCGGGCCGTCCCGGTGGACCGAGGGCAGGAGGAAGGTGCAGTGGTCGGGGTCGTCGGCGCAGTTGACCCAGACCCCCGCCGCCTCGGCATCGGCCGCGACCAGCCGGTCGACCTTCTCAACGCCCGTGGCGGTCACCACCAGCCGGTAGGCGGCGGCCTCACCGGCGCGGTATGGGCGCCGTTCGACCCGCAGGGATCCCTCGGCCGTGCCCGCGGCCAGGGCCTTCAGGGCCGAGCCGAGCTCGGGGGCCACCACGGTCAAGCTGGCGCCGCACTCAAGCAGGTCGGCCGCCTTGCGGGCGGCCACCGGCCCGCCGCCGACCACGAGACAGGGGCGTCCTTGCACCCTGAGCACGATCGGGTAGGTCGGGGGCACGGGGCTCAGCCTGCCTGCTCCCCGTGCCCCGAGGCGAGCGAGGGCGGGCCGACCATCCCGGCCGCCAGGGTTGCATTGGTGGCCTCGTCGACCAAAACGAAACCCCCCGTGACCCGGCTGCGGGCATAGGGGTCGACGGCGAGGGGGGTGCCCGTCGCCAGGCGGACTACCCCGATCTCGTTGTCGTCGAGGCCGGTCGTGCCGACGAGCGCGAGGTCGTGCACGTCGAGCTTGGCGACGATCTCGGTCACCCGCGCCGGGGCCTCCCTGGTCGTGTGCTTCACCCGGAACCGGTCGCCGGCGGCGAGGGACCGGTGGCCGAACCAGCACACCGTGGCCTCGACGTCGCTCGTCACGGCCGGGGGGTCAAAGGCCGCGGCGATCAGGTCGCCCCGGCCGACGTCCAGGTCGTCGGCCAGTTCGACCGAGACCGCCAGCCCCACCGGCGCCTCGCGGATCGGGCCGTCGTAGGTCCCGAGCGCCGAGACCGTGGTGCAAAAGCCCGCAGGGAGCACGACCACCTCGTCGCCGGTCGCCAGTGGGCCACCGTCGAGGATGCCGGCGTAGGACCGGCTCTTTCCGTGGCGAAGCACCCACTGGACCGGGAGCCGCGCCCCCGCCCCGACTCGATCGCCCCGGACCGCCGACCAGGTCCCGGCCGGTGCCGACTCCAGCGTCTCGAGCACGGTCGGGCCCCGGTAAAAGGGGGCCGCATCGGAACGGGCGACCACATTGTCCCCGTGGAGCGCGGAAATGGGTACAACGGCACAGGAACGGATCCCCAGGCGCCGGGCCAATGCCTCCATCTGTGCCTTGACCACTTCGTAGCGGTCCTGGCGCCAGGACACGAGGTCCATCTTGTTGGCCGCCACGACCAGTTGGTCGACGCCGAGCAGGGCGGCGATGCAGGTGTGGCGCCGGGTCTGCTCGCGCAGCCCGGCGGTTACGTCCACTACCACGAGGCCGAGGTCGGCGGTGGAGGCCCCTGTCGCCATGTTGGCCGTGTACTGCACGTGGCCCGGGCAGTCGGCGATGACGAACTTCCGGCTCGTGGTGGCGGCGTAACGATACGCCACGTCGATGGTGATCCCCTGCTCTCGTTCCGATCGGAGACCGTCGGTGACGAAGGCGAGGTCCATCTCCGTGCCTCCCCGGCGGCGCGAGTCGGCACCGACAGCCTCCAGTTGGTCGTCGAAGAGCTGACGGGTGTCCAGGAGCAGCCGGCCGATCAGGGTCGACTTGCCGTCGTCGACCGAGCCGATGGCGGCGAAGCGCAGGAGGTCGATCCCGGTTCGCTCGGCTACGTTCGACGTGCCCGACGGTGCCAGCGGTGCCATCGGCTAGAAGGACCCCTCGCGCTTGCGGTCTTCCATTGCCGACTCCGAGAACTGGTCGTCCGCTCGGGTCGCCCCCCGTTCGGAAGTCCGGGCGGTGGCGATCTCCGCGATGACCTCGGGTACCGTCCTTGCCTCCGAGCGCACCGCACCAGTGCAGGTGGCGTCGCCGACCGTGCGGAACCGGACGCTTGTGGTCTCCACCGTCTCGTTGGCCGCGGCGGCCACCCACTCGCTCACCGAAAGCAGCAACCCGTCCCGGTGGATCACATCGCGCCGATGGGCGAAGTAGATCGACGGCAGCTTGATCCCCTCGCGCTCGACGTAGCGCCAGACGTCGAGTTCGGTCCAGTCCGAAAGCGGGAAGGCCCGTACGTGTTCGCCAGGGAGAACCCGGCCCTGGTAGAGCCGCCACAGCTCTGGGCGCTGGCGCTTGGGGTCCCATTGGCCGAAGGCGTCGCGGAAGCTGAGCACGCGCTCTTTGGCCCGGGCCTTGTCCTCGTCGCGACGGGCCCCGCCGATCGCAGCGTCGAAGCGATGCTCGGCGATGGCGTCGAGCAGGGTGACCGCCTGGAGGCGGTTGCGGGACCGGCCCGGCCCGGGGTCCACGACCCGACCCCGGTCGATCGAGTCCTGGACCTGGGCGACGATCAGCTTCTCGTCGAGTTCGGCCACCCGGGCGTCCCTGAACGCCAGCACCTCGCGGAAGTTGTGGCCGGTGTCGACGTGGAGGACCGGGAACGGGAAGCGGCCCGGTCGGAACGCCTTCAGCGCCAGGTGGACGAGGACTGCCGAGTCCTTCCCGCCGCTGAACAGGAGGACCGGCCGCTCGGACTCGGCGGCTACCTCACGCAGCACAAAGATCGCGTGCGACTCGAGCAGCGCGAGGTGGTCGGCACGCGGGGGCCGGGTGGAGGGGACGGTCTCGGGGGCCGGAAGGGCGGTGTTGGCGGCAGTCATCTCGTCCGAAGGTGCTGGGGGCGGTGGCGCCCGAAAACCTGACCTACTTGGTCATGTATAGTCGGCCCCCAAGTCCCCGACAAGTCCCGTCCGTCGGCACCGAACGACGGGGGAGGGGCGGGAGGTGTGGCGATGCCCGAGGTGACCAACGGCCCCGACTCGGCACTGCTCGACGAACTGGCGGAGGTCGACGCCTCCTTGGAGCACGCGCCGGCGGAGCGGGCGATCGACTGGGTGCTCGGCCGGTTCGGTTCGTCGGCCGTCCTCGCCTGCTCGTTCGAGGACGTGGTCGTCGTCGATCTCGTGCATCGGCGGGAGCCGAGGATCGAGGTGGTCTTCTTGGACACCGGGGCGCACTTCGAGGAGACCCTGGCGCTCGCCGAGACGACTCGTGCCCGCTACGACCTCAACCTCACGGTGACCACGCCCGGTCCGGGAGCCGAGTCATGGCCGTGCGGCACCGAGCGGTGCTGTGAGCTGCGCAAGGTCGAGCCCCTCCGGGAGGTGCTGGCCGGCCGGGGAGCCTGGATCACCGGGCTCAAGCGGGCCGACGGACCGAGCAGGGCCGACATCCCCGTCGTGGCCTACGACTCCGTCTTCTCCCTGGTGAAGGTCAATCCCTTGGCCACCTGGACCGAGGCCGACGTCGCCGCCTACGAGGCCGAGCACGGTCTCCCGGTCCATCCACTCAAGGCCGAGGGCTATCGCTCGATCGGCTGCGCCCCGACCACGCGCGCCGTGGCCGAGGGGGAGGAGTTTCGAGCGGGTCGGTGGGCCGGCTCGGACAAGACCGAGTGCGGGTTGCACGTCTGATGGCCCGGGACCGGGAGAATCTCCACGGCATCCGGTTCCGGGGGGGAGAGCGCCCGATGGCCTTCGTCAACCCCTACCGCTCCGTGGGAGAGCTCAACGAGGTCGAGCGGTTCAAGCTCGACCGCCATCCGGCCGAAGCGGCCAACGACGTGATCGCCCGGTACTCGGTCGAGGGGCCCGAGGGTATCTACTCGACGCCCGGCGAGATCGAGCGGCTGAAGTGGGTCGGCCTCTATCCCCAACGGCAGGGGGGCGACGCCTTCATGCTCCGGATCAAGGTGCCCGGCGGCCAGCTGCGAGCCGACCAGCTTCGGGCGATCGGTGTGGTCGCCGATGCCTTCGCAGAGGGTCCCGAGGACAGCGAGGTGTTCGGGAACCGCTACGCCGATCTCACGACGCGCCAGGACATCCAGCTCCACTGGATCCGGATCGAAGACGTGCCCCGGATCTGGCAACGCCTCTTCGACGTCGGGGTCACCACCCTCCAAGCCTGTGGCGACTCGTCTCGCAACGTCACCTGCTGTCCGGTGGCCGGCGTCGACGCCACCGAGGTCTTCGACGCCTACCCGGTGGCCCGGGCGATCTCGGACTTCTTCACCGGGAATCGCGAGTACGCCAACCTCCCCCGGAAGTTCAAGATCGGCGTGACCGGTTGCGTGGAGGACTGCGCCCGGGTCGAGATCAACGACATCGGACTCTGGCCGGCGAGGGCCGACGACGGGACAGTCGGCTTCAACGTCCTGGCCGGCGGCGGGCTCTCCGACGGCGAACGTATGGGTTCGGACCTCGACGTGTTCGTCGTGCCCGGCGACGCCGTCGAGCTGTGCCGGGCGATCGCGCAGACGTTCGGGGAGCTCGGCAACCGGGAGAACCGCGGGCTGGCGCGGATGCGATACCTGGTCCAGGAGTTGGGGCCCGAGGGGTTCCGGGCGGCCGTCGCCGAGCGGACCGCCCTTGAGCTTGCCCCGGCCGGCATCGAGCTCACCACGGCATTCCGGGGGGACCACGTCGGGGTCTTCGCCCAACGGGACGGTCGGTTCTACGTGGGCTGCTCGGTCCCGGTCGGCCGAATGCGGGGGATCGAGCTGATCGAACTGGCCCGGCTGGCGGTCACCTTCGGCGACGGTTCGATCCGCCTGGGCACCGACCAGAACTTCGTGCTGACCGGGATTCGAGAAGATCGGCTCGAGGAGCTGTTGGCCGAGGAGCTGATGGTCAAATACACCCCGTTCCCGGGCCCCTTCGAGCGGGGGGTGGTTGCCTGCACCGGCTCTGAATTCTGCCGCTTCGCGCTGGTGGAGACAAAGGAACGGGCGGTGAAGCTCGCCCGACACCTAGATGCCCGGCTGGCTGCCGGTGGGCTCTCCCCGGTCCCGGTCTCCTTCGGCCCCAGGTCCGGGACGCTCCGATCCTCCCAGGGCCCGAGGGCGGGGGTGATCCGGATGCACTTGTCGGGGTGCTCGGCCAGCTGTGCCCAGCCCCAGATCGCCGACATCGGGCTGCGGGGGGAGGTGGCCCACGTGGGTGAGCACCTGGTCGAGGGGCTCGACATCGGCCTAGGGGGGTCGCTCGGACCTGACGCAGCCTTCATCGACTGGGTCGCCGGATCCGTTCCGGTCGAAGCGGTACCCGAGGTCTTGTCGAACCTGCTCGGTGCCTTCGCCCGTGACCGGCGCCAGGGCGAGCGCTTCCACGAGTGGGCCCGGCGGATGGACAACGACGACCTCCGCCGGATCATGACCGATGTCGGGGCAGCCCCGCCGTGAAGCACTACCGGCTGCGGGAGCAGATGAACGGTGTGACCGAACCTCCCGGCAAGGTCTGGTTCTGGGAGCTGGCCGCCGGCGTCATCGATGCGGACCGCTGTGTCCGCTGCGGAACCTGCGTGGCCGCCTGCCCCTCGAATTCGATCGGGGTGAACCGCCGCTCGGGGCTCCCCGAGCTAGTGAAGATGTGCACCGGCTGCTCACTCTGCTGGGACTTCTGCCCCCGGGGCGGCCTGCGCTACGAGGCCCTGTGGCCCCCGTCGAGCGCGGAGGAGCAGGTCGTCGCCCGGCCCGACACCTCCGATCCGTACTGGAAGATCTCCGGCGGCCCGCCGGCCGATGGCCTCGGCGCGGTGCTCGAGGCTTACGCGGTCCGTTCGGTCGGGCGCCGCGAGGGGGTCCAGGACGGTGGGGCGGTGAGCGCTCTGCTGGTCGCCCTGCTCGAGTCGGGCCAGATTGACGGCGCGCTGGTGGCCAAGCCGAGCGAGGATCCCGAGGAGCCTTGGAAGGGCGTCCCCACGATCGCCCGGAGCGCCGAGGAGGTGCGGGCGGCCGCCGGGAGCTTCTACAACCAGACGATGGCACTCGGCGAGCTCGACCTCAGCCGCTACGAGCTCGGCAGGAACCCCCGCATCGCCGTCGTGGGGACACCGTGCGAGATCCAGGGTATTCGGGCCATGCAGGCCCGGCGGTGGTCGACAGGGGCCCATCGGGTCGACGCAGTCGTGCTCACCATCGCCCTGCTCTGCACCAAGAGCTTCGACTACGAGGGCCTGGTCCGGCGTGAGCTTCGGGACCGCCGCCACGTCGACCTCAAGCGGGTGGAGAAGATCGACGTGGTCCGGGGCAGGATGGTCGTGCGGTACCGGGACGGGCAGATCGCGCTGGACGAGCCGGTCAAGGGGTTCCACGCGAGCGCGCTCAAGGGATGCGACGAGTGCGCCGACTTCCTGGGGCGCAGCGCTGACATCTCAATGGGGAGCGTGGGCTCGCTCGACGGGTGGACCAGCACGATCATCCGAACCGAGCAGGGTCGGGCGGCCTTCGAGCTGGCCCGGGCCGCCTTCGACCTGCGCGACCTCGACGACCCCGACGCCCTTGTTCGGTTGGACCGGCTGGACAAGAGGATCGCCTTCGGGTCGCTCGAGCGCCCCTTCGACCCCGACGGGCCCCTCTTCATCGATTACGAGGCCCACGTGGCCAACTACGCCGGCAGTGAGCGGCGGGCGAAGGTGGCCATTCGATGACGGAGTGTCCTCGTCTGCACGTCCCGAGCGAACCCGACCGGGACCGGTTCCACCGGCGAGTACTCGAGGGTGCCACGCTTGACCAGGTGATCGTGACCGAGGACGGGATCACCTCGTGGTTGTGGGAACGCTGGCGGGTGCTTGATCGGTGCGGTATGGACCACACCCAGTTCCTCTCCGTGGTGCGCGCCTATCGGCGCGAGCTCTGGCTGTGGCTGATGGGCGAGCGGTCGTGGGCGCAGTGCTGCTCCGGCCTGATCGGTCGGGTGGGCCGCCGCCTGGCCCGGCCCTGAGCGGACTAGCCACTGAACGGGCGATCGATGTCGAGCGACGCCTCCTCAGTCCTCGCGATGCATGGGGTCCGGGTGATCCGCTCCGGACGGGCGGTGTTGGCCGACATCGATTGGGAGGTCCGCCCGGGTGAGCGATGGGTCGTTCTCGGGCCGAACGGCTCGGGCAAGACGACGCTCCTGCGGGTGGCCGGGGCCCTGCTCTGGCCGACTGCTGGGAGGGTGGAGATCCTGGGCCGGCGGCTCGGGGTGGTCGACATCCGGGACCTGCGGGGCAAGGTGGCCTTTGTGAGCGCGTGGGTGGCCCGCGATCTGCGCCCCAGCCAGGGGGTGCGAGATGTGGTGGTGGCCGGAAAGCATGGGGCGCTCGAGGCCTGGTGGCACCGCTACGACGAAGCCGACTGGGCCCGAGCCCACCAGCTTCTCGAGGAGGCCGACGTGGTTGGGGAGGGCATCGCCGGCCAAGAGTTCGGGGTGATCTCCGAGGGCGAGCGCCAGCACGTCCTCCTGGCCCGGGCGCTCATGGGCGCCCCGGAACTTCTCTTGCTCGACGAACCGGCAGCCGGGCTCGACCTGGGCGCGCGTGAGCGCTTCATGGGTGTGCTCGGTGCGCTGGCCGGCGAGGCCTCGGCGCCGCCGCTCGTCCTCGTGACCCACCACACTGAGGAGATCCCCCCGGGGATCACCCACGCGCTCCTCCTTGCCGAGGGTCGAGTCCAGGCGTCTGGACCGGTCGCCGACGTACTCACCTCCGAGGCCGTGTCCCGGTGCTTCTCGGTCCCAGTCGTCGTTCGGCGCGAGGGCGGACGCTGGTCGAGTCGTGCGTTCCCTTCGAGCACGCTGTAACACGGTGTTCACCATCCACCAGGTCAATTCGAGACGTCGGTAGCGTTGTCGGGAAAGGTCGACGATCGAAGGGGAGTCGTTCCGAGTGATCGTGCTGATCCTGGTGGCCGTCCTGTGGATTGCCGTGTTGGTGCCGAGCGTCATCGCCAAGATTCGTGAGCGACGCTCGGCGGGCTCGATCGGCCGTTTCCACCAGCGCCTCGACCTGCTCGAGCGGACCGGCCCCAAATTGGTCGAGCCCGCCTATCGTCTCACGGGTACCGACGGAAATCGTCTGGCCGGGGATCCCGTCGTTGTCGCCGCACCGCCTCCTTTACGCCCAACGCTCACCCTGTTGCCACCGCCCGGCGATGGGCTGCGGGGAGATGACCCGCGGCTCGAGGATTGGGCCTTTGAGGGAGCCGGAGATCTGATGGACAGCGTTGCTGAGCAGTTCGATGGCCCGTTAGGGGGCCTCGACGATGATATGGGGGTTCCGGAGCGAGAGCTTGCCATGAGGTCCAGGCGACTCGCCGCCCGTCGGCGCCGCCGAAACGTGTTCGGCATGCTGTGTGCCGTAGGGGCGTTCACCGGGATCATCGGGATTGCGCCCAGCATGCGAGCGGCGTGGTACATCTGCGCGATCAGTGTCTGCCTTCTGGTCGCCTTCGTCGCCTTGGCGGCGTATGTGCAGAGGATGGAAACCGAGCGGGACCACCTGGCGCGCGTCCGGGCGGAGCGAGATCGGGGTTTTGGCGAAGACGGGGGACGGTCTTCGATCGTGAAGTATGTCTCGGTAGGCGAAATGGACAGATACAGCTGGGCTGATGAGAGCCTTGACGGTGGGGAGGATTGGGGCCTTCTCGCCGAGGCGTAGGCTGTTCCCCTGGGATCCCGAGCTGGCCCTTCGGGCTAGCCTAGGACCGCGTTCGGGGGTGTAGCTCAGCTGGCAGAGCGCTACGTTCGCAACGTAGAAGTCGGCGGTTCGAGTCCGCTCACCTCCACCAAAGGTCGTGTTTCGTAACCCGTGACCAAAAGAATGCCCAGGATGTCTCCGTCACCCACCTTGTGGGCCGGGGCACCTCCAGCAGGACCGCGCGAACGGCGCTGAACCTTCCCGATCTTGTTGCGGGCAGCTAGTGTCCCGCTTCAGAGATTCCTAGGGATATAGGAATTTTGGTCGGTTTCGGCGCGTTGTGCCTTTCATCAGCGACGATGGGAGGCAGCGATGGCAGACCGAGGCCGGCCGAAGGTAGAGCTCATCTTGAGCGACGAC
>DAHUZS010000018.1 GCA_027315045.1 Acidimicrobiaceae bacterium | reverse complement strand
TTGATCCTCGGCGGGGTGCTCGCGCCGATCAATTGGAGGCTCATCTTCCTCGTCTCGGTGCCCATCGGGCTCTTTGGAACCGTCTGGGCCTACCTCAGGCTCCGAGAGGTGCCGCGTCAGCTCGACTCCCACATCGACTGGCCGGGTAACTTCACCTTCGCGCTGGGCCTGATCGGGTTGATGGTGGGCATCACCTACGGGATCCAGCCCCACGGCGGGCACTCAATGGGGTGGACCAGCCCCTTGGTGGTCGGGTGCCTGAGCGCTGGGGTCGCCCTGCTGATCGCGTTCGGCATCATCGAGACGCATGTGCCCGATCCGATGTTCCGGCTACCGCTGTTCCGCATCAGAGCGTTCACCGCGGGGAGTTTCTCCACGCTCTTAGCGGCGATCGGCCGGGGCGGCCTGATGTTCATGCTGATCATCTGGCTGCAGGGCATCTGGCTGCCGCTTCACGGGTACACCTTCGCCCAGACACCCCTCTGGGCCGGCATCTACATGCTGCCGCTGACCGGTGGGTTCCTGCTGGCCGGCCCGATTTCGGGGATCCTGTCGGACCGCTTCGGGTCGCGCCCGTTCGCTACCGGGGGCATGATCGCGGCCGCAGCCAGCTTCGGGTTGCTCGAGTTGTTGCCGGTGAACTTCCCCTACATCGTTTTCGCACTCCTCCTGCTCATGAACGGGCTGGCCATGGGGGCTTTCTCGTCTCCCAACCGGGCAGGAGTGATGAACGCCCTGCCGCCGGAGCACCGGGGAGCGGGGGCAGGGATGAACGCGACCTTCATGAACTCCGCCCAGGTGCTTTCGATCGGGATCTTCTTCACCCTCATGATCGTCGGGCTGTCCTCGAGCCTGTCGACGAACCTCTTCCACGGCCTGGTCTCCGAGGGCGTGCCCACCGCTGACGCCCTCCGTGTCGCCCACCTGCCCCCGGTGTCGACCTTGTTCGCCGCCTTCCTCGGCTACAGCCCGATGAAGCACCTGCTCGGTTCGGCGGTGCTCCACCACCTGCCGGCAGCCAACGCGCAATTGCTGGTGAGCCGCAGCTACTTCCCGAAGCTCATCTCGAGCGCTTTCTCGAGCGGCCTGCACACCGCGTTCGACTTCTCGGTCATCGCCTGCCTGGTGGCGGCGGGCACCTCGTGGTTGCGTGGCGGCAAGTACGTCTACCGGGAGCCGGAACGGATGGCCCACGAGGAGCTCGCGACCCCTTCCCCTGCCGTGGTCGAGGTTTCCCAATGACCGAGCCCGAGACGAACCGAGAAGCGGACGAGCCGCTGCGGATCGGCCAGGTGGCCAAAGAGACCGGGGTCACACCCCGCACCTTGCGCTACTGGGAGGAGGTCGGCCTGCTCGAGCCCGCCGCCTACCGGGAGAGCGGCGAGCGGCTCTACTCGTCCGCCGAACGGGAGCGGGTCACCCACATCCGCGAGCTCCAGGAGCTGCTCGGGTTGACGCTGGCCGAGATCCAAGACGTGCTCGCGTCGGAGGACACCTTGGAACGGGCTCGGAGGGCCGCCCGTGCCGACGCGCCGACCGCCAAACGGATCCGGCTGCTCGGCGATGCGATCGAGGCCAATCGCCGCCTCGTGGAGCGCATCGGCGAGCGGCTGGGGCGGATCGCCGAATTCCGGGACGAGTGTGTCGAGCGTGGAAAGCGGATGGCGACCCGCCGGGCGGAGCTCGAGGCCGAGATGAACCGGGTGGCTCGGCGGTAGCCGGGGGCCGGTCCCACCGACGGGCCGGAACCCGGGCGGGGACCCGCCGGTAGCGTTTCGACCCCCACTGGGCCTTATCGGGCCCCGCGACCCTGCGGATCGTCATGGCTGAGGACAACTACTGGTATGCGAGGGCGTGGAGAAGCTGATCAAACTCCGAGCCCGACCTCGAGGTGGTGGCCAGCTGTGACGACTAGGATTTCCTCTCCTCGAGTAGCCCCGACACCTGGGACATCCGCATCCTCCGACTGGGACTGACGAGGGCATCCGGTTGGCCAGCGAGCTACGCGAGGGCGGCCGGATCTCAGGGTGGTGGTGCTCGCCAGTACTCCCACCCCTCCTAGGTCCTTTCCTGCTTGGAGAGCGGCTCGAAGGGACGGGCCTACCTCTGAACGAGCGGGTGCCGGACATGGGCCAGCTGGCCCAGGCCATCCGCGACGTGGGGTCGGCCGACTCGCCCTGCGGGTCCTCACCCCCCGCGAGACCGAGATCTTGGCCGAGATGGCCCAGGAGAAGAACAACGCCGCAGTCGCCGCCTCACTCGTGCTCTTGGAGCGGGCGGCTGAGAAGCACATCAACTCGATCTTTTCCAAGCTCGCGCTGTCCGAGGAGCCGGAGGTCCACCGCAGGGTGAAGGCGGTCCTGCTGTTCCTCTCGGCGTAGAGCTGAGCGGCGCCCGCGGGCGGGGGTGCTGTCACCACCGGGGTCGACGTGCTGCCCGTGTGGGCCCTCGGCCACCGGGGTGTCAGGATGGTCGGGTGTCCGACCAGGTCCTGAGGGGCCTGGTCGTCGACGACCAGGCCCCGTTTCCGGGCCGCCGCCCGGGCCGTGGTGCGCGCCACACCGGGGTTCGAGGTGGTGGGGGATGCCACCTCCGGGGAGGAGGGGTGGCCCAGGTCGAGGAGTTGTTCCCCGACCTCGTGCCCATGGACATGAACATCGAGGGTATCGGGGGGATCGAGGCCACCGGGCGCATTACCGGGAACCACGCTGAGGTGAGCGTGGTCCTGCTCTCCACCTACGACGCCGAGGACCTGCCTGAGGATGCCCGGCACCGCGGCGCCTCCGCCGACGTGCACAACGAGCAATTCGGCCCGGAGTTGCTCGAGACGATCCGGCGCGCCGGCGGGCCCCGTCTAGAGAGGCCGCGACGTCTCGGGGTGGTGGTCGGTCAGCGATGACACGTGCGCGCTCGACTGTGCCGCCGGTGACAGCACCGGCTTCGGAAGCACCGGGAAGGCCTTGACCGTTCACCATGTGGGGCCGAGGCCTCGACTGGTTGACCCCGCCTCGTCAGAACACGCTCAGCGAGCCGTCCGGCGTGCCCATGCCGGACGGCCCGTCGTAGCCCGTCTGGGCCGTGCAGAGGTAGGCGAGGCTCTGGCTGAAGTTGTGCCCGTGGCCGGTGCAGGAACCGTTGGATCCGCTGATGATGTCGGTCAAGTTGGTGTTTTCGCCGCCGAATTTGATCATCCCGTTCCCATACAGGGCACTGGCGCCGTTTATGACGGATGTGTTGGCGAGGCCGTACACGGCTGAGACGATCTGGGCGGCCACGCTTGTGCCGCCGAAGATCAGCCAACCCGACGTCCCGTAGGAGTCGTAGACGTTGACCCCGGTGTTGGGGTCGGCATCGGCGGCGATGTCTGCCACCGTGCGGTTCGAACAGCCGGGGTCGGATTGCCAGGCCGGCTTCGGGATGTATGCCGAGCAGCCGCTCCCGGTTCCGCTCCAGACGGTCTGGCTCCACCCGGACCCCGAGGACTGCAACGAGGTGCCGCCCACCGCGATCACGCTGGACGCGGCAGCCGGGAACTCGACCCCGTAGCCGTTGTCCCCGGCGGCAACGGTGACGGCGATGCCGGGGTGGTTGTAGTACAGGGATGCGTCGCTGGCCTCGGTGCTGAACTCTCCAGCGCCGTAGGAGTTCCCGATCGAAGCCGGGCCGAAGCTGGCGGCAGTGTTGACCGCGGTCCCGAGATCACTGAGATTGGATGAGTTGGCCTCGACCAACAAGATGTTGCACTTGGGACAGATCGCCGAGACCATGTCGAGGTCGAGTGAGATCTCCTGTCCCCAGCTCGTGTTGCCCTGCGGGAGCGGCGACGCTGCGCCCGACTGGTTCACCTGGGCGAAGCAAGGTTCCGTTGCCGAAGGGTCGCTGAGCGTGGTGCCGACCTTGCACTGGGCGATGCCACCCAGATTCTCCTGTGTGCTCGTCCGGTAGGTGACGAGGTCGTTGTAGGCGTTCGGGTCGTTGTAGGCGTCCACGACGGCGACGGTGACGCCTGAGCCGTCGTTGGCGGCGGCGGAAGTCATCCCGTACGCGTTTTGGAGTTGGCCGGCGTCATAGCTCACCGGGGTGGCGGTTCCGCCCCCACCGGGCTTGTGGCCCCCCTTGTCCGGGCTGGTGACGACGTGGCGAATGGCGTCGCAGGCGGCGTTGCCGAGTGCAGGGGTTCCGCAGACCCGCACGTTCATGTAGCTGAGCCCGGTGGATGATGGGGCGGCCTGCGCTGCCGGTGTGGCGAAGAGCACCAGGGCGGCAGCTGCGGCGAGCATTCCTGCGACCACGGGACCTCTCGCTCTTCTCATCTGCACGCCGCCTTAGGTTCATCGCCAGCCCGGTTATCCGACGGAAACGACAAGGCTAGCCGTGGGCCCGAGGGAGCGGAAGAATGCCGGTCCCGCCCCGCCTGAGGGCGCTGACCCGTGGGTATCGCCGCAGCAGAGGACCAGCATCATCTAATCTCGCATCCCGAACAGGGGGTGAGCCGGGTGGCAAGTCGCGCAGTCATTCAGTTTTGGGTCCGTCGTGGCCTCGGGGGACTTCTCGTGGCCGTGCTCGCGATCGGGATGATGGCCACCCCGGCCTTTGCCGCCCGGCCGACCCAACCCGGCGGGGGTGGCGGCAAGGGTGGGAGTGGCGGCGGAGGAGGGGGCGGCGGGACGTCGACCCCCACCGGCTACGACGTCTCCTACCCCCAGTGCGGGAGCAGCCTTCCCTCGAGCCCGGCCTTCGCGATCGTGGGTGTCAACGGTGGGCTCGCCGACGATCAGAACCCGTGCCTCGGACCGACCTCCTCCTACCCGAGCTACATCCAGAGCGAGCTGTACTGGGCCGTCACCTCGTCGGTCGGGGGTACAAGCCAGCCCAAGGCCTCCCTCTACGTGAACACCGCCGACCCCGGATACATCTACAACGGCACAATCATCGCTGATTGGCCCACGAGCGATTGCCTACCGGGAAGCCTGCCGTGCACCTTGATCACGAATGGGACCGGAACCTCGTGTACGACGACCAATGAGGATTCGAGTGCCTGCGCCTGGCAGTACGGCTACAACATGGCAGTTCAGGATGCGGGCTGGCTGAAGGCCGAGGCGGACGCCATCGACGCGCAGGTCGCGCCGGGGTCTACCGGTCCCGTCTCGGACTTGGCGAGCAGCTATTCGTGGTGGCTCGACGTGGAGACCGCGAACACCTGGCAGTCGGGGACCTCTGGCCTGGCGATGAACGTCGCCGACCTTCAGGGCATGGTCGCAGGGCTCGGGGCCTCTGGCGTCACGACCATCGGCGTGTACTCCACCTCGTCCCAGTGGAGCACCATCACCGGTTTCACTGGCACACCAACTCTTTCAACCTTGGGATCGCTCTACAAACTGGCAAACTGGATCCCGGGCGCACGGAGGCTTTCGGAGGCCGAGTCGAACTGCACGCAGACGTCCTTCACCGGTGGCAGCGTCGCCGTCACCCAGTGGTACGCGAAGCCGATCGACGCCGACTACTCCTGCATCGCGTGAGTCGGCTTCTTGAGCCGATCGCGAAGCTGGGAGCCGGCACCCCCCCGGGCACGATCGGCACCCGGCCCGCGATCGTCGTCCCGGCCGACCGCCGAGTCGACCTTGAGGGTCCCGCCGACCGTGCCGACCCGGTCGCTCATGATCACGAAGCCCGCCCCTTGCCCGCCGTACCCGACGGGTCGAAGCCCGCTCCGGTGTCCGAAACCTCGAAGAACAGGCGCTAACCGTCCGCAAAGACCCTGACGATGGCGGACGCGCCCTCTCGGGCGTGCTTGCCCGCGTTTTGCAGCGCCTCCATGCAGCAGACGTAGGCGGCCGCCTCGGTCTCGGGCAAGGACCGGGAGAGGGGGTGCCACCACCTCGGTGAAGTGGGCGGCCCGACTGGACGCCGCCCGCAGGGCATCGCCGAGCCCGCGGTCGATGAGGAGGGGCGGGTAGATGCGGTGGGCGAGCGAGCGCAGCTCCTGGACCGCATCCTGCAGGTCCACCCCGAGCTGGTCGAGCAGTTCCAGGCAGGCACTCGGGTCGCTCTCGGCCAACTTCGGGGCCAGGCGGACGTTCACGGCCGACGCCACCAGGTGCTGCTGAGCCCAGTCGTCAAGGTTGCGCTCGATCTGGCGTCGGGCGGCGTTGGAGGCGGCCACGACGCGGACCCGGGACGCCTGCAGCTCGTCGGCCTGCCGGCGGACCTCCTCGAGCGACTCCTGGAGGGCCGGGTCGAGCTCGACGTTGTGCAGGGCCAGGCCCACCTGGCCGCCCAGCTCGGTGAGCATGGTGTCGTCGTCGGTCGTGAACTGGTCGCCGCCCGGTGGCCGGATCGCCACGATTATCCCGAGGACCTGGCCCGAGTGGGTGGTCGGGGCGACCCGCAGGATCGAACCCTCCCATCCCTCGAGCATGGCCGGGAGCCAGACCTCGAGCCGTCCCGGTCACGCCGCCCGGGCCACGACCAGCTGCTGCTCGTCTTCGTTGCATCTGCTCGGTGACCGTGCCGCCGGTCCGGATGGTGAGCGACAGTGTGGTCCAGGCGAACGGCGCCACGATCTGGACGAAGGGCGGGTGCAGCACCCGCTGTGGTGCGGCACCCCGGTTCGGCCGCCGGCGGTCTGGGTGAAGGTCACCTCGGTCTCGCCCACCACAGCGGCCGGACGGAGGAGAGCGCCACCGCCTCGAAGGTCGTCTGCTTCGGGCCGATCCGCAAGGTGGTGGCCCCGATCATGCCGCCACCGGACTGGCCGACGATCCGGCCGTCCTCGACCTCGATCCAGCCCCGGAGCCGGTTGGCGAAGCGAAAGCGGTCGGCGCCCCTCAGGACCTCGAGACCGGTGACCACGTCCGGCGCTGGGCGAACCCGACCTCGAAGGGGAGCTTGGTGCCGGGGCCCGAGATCGCCTCGGAGGGGATCCACGAGATCGAGGTCACCTCGGCCCCGATGCGGGTAAGCCTCCTCCGGACCATGTCGGGCTGAGTCATGTCTGTCCCTCAAGACGCAACGACGGTTGCCGTCGGCAGAACCGTACGGTCCGATGGCCCGAAGGGAAGGGTGATGCCCGGGTCCGACCGGGGGCAGACGCCATCGCTCCAAGCCCTCCTCACGGCGTCGCGTGGGCGTCTAGGTCCCCGACCCCAGGTCGGCCAGTGCCGTCCGCGCCGCCCACAGGCCGCACATCCCGTGGACGCCGCCGCCGGGGGGGGTGGAGGCCGAGCACAGGTAGACGCCCTCAAGCGGGGTCCGGTACGGGTTCCAGCTCGCCGTCGGCCGCAGGAGCGTCTGGCGGAGGTCCGCCGCCCCGCCGTTGATGTCGCCACCGACGTAGTTGGGGTTGTACGCCTCCATGTCGGCAGCGGTCATCGTCGACCGGGCAAGGACCAGGTCCCTGAAGCCGGGCGCGAACCGCTCGATCTGCGCCTCGATCTCTCTGGTCATGTCCCGAGTCGAGCCCTGGGGCACGTGGCAGTAGCCCCACAGGGTGTGGCGGCCCTCTGGGGCTCGGCCGGGGTCCACCACCCCCGGCTGGGCCACCAGCACGAAGGGTCGATCGGTGTGGCGCCCGGCCACGACCGCCGCCTCGCTCCGGGCCACCTCCTCGTAGGTCCCGCCGACGTGGACCGTCCCGGCCTCCCGACAGGCCTCGGCCTCCCAGGGCACCGGTCCGGACAGTGCCCAGTCCACCTTGCACACGCCGGGCCCGTAGCGGAACCGCTCGAGGGACCGGCGGGCACGACTGTCGAGCCGCGGTCCGGCCATGTCGAGGAACTGGCGTGGCGAGACGTCGAGCAGAACCGCCCGCGCGTCGGGGAGCTCGTCGATGCGACACACCCAGGTCCCGGTGTGCAGGCGGCCGCCGAGCGAGCGGAGCTCGGCGCAGAGCGCCTCGATCACCCGTGCGCTCCCACCGGCCACCATCGGCCAGCCCAACGCATGGGCGACCGTCACGAAGAGCAGGCCGAAGGACGCCGACAACGGGGCCGAGAGCGAGAGCATCGAATGGGCCGAGGCTCCAGCGACGATCGCCCGCGCCTCGTCGGTCTTGAACCGGGCGGCGAGACGTCCGGCGGGGAGGAGCCCCCGCAGTCCGAAGCGGGCCATCGCGAGCGGATGGGCGGGGAGCGCACGCAACGGGGCCAAGATCTCGGGCAGCACCTTGTCGAGGTCCTGCACGAGCGGGGTGAACAGCGAACGGTACGAGCGGGCGTCGGGCCCGAGCGTTTCGGCGCTGTCCGCGACCGAGTGGCGGACCGCTCCCGCCCGCCCGCCCTCGAGCGGGTGGGCGAAGGCGACCGCGGGCAGGCGGAGCTCGACGCCGCGCGCCTCGAGATCGATCTGCGAGAAGAACGGGGAGGCGACGAGGAGCGGGTGGACCGCGGAGCAGACGTCGTGGCGGAATCCCGGGAGGGTCAGCTCAGCCGTCCGACATCCGCCCCCCGGCTCCTCAGCACCCTCGAACACCTCGACCGAGAGGCCCGCGCCGGCCAAGACCACGGCGGCGGCGAGTCCGTTGGGACCCGAGCCGACCACGCAGACGTCGGGCACGACCGCGGATCGTAGTGCCGCACCCGAGTTTGGATCGGAGTGAAGCCCACGTGACGACTGCGACCACCACCCGTCACCTACCCCGACGACGAGCCCCTTTGCCTACGCTTCTCCCATGACTGCCCTTGTCCCGGCGACGCCGGACCAACGCGACCGCGCGCTCGAGGTGCTGTTGGCATGCGACCTCGAGCCCATTGTCGACATGATCGGCTGGTCACCGGCGCCCGACGTCTACGAGGTCGCCTCGGCCGACGGGTCGGTCCGCTTCCAGCGGGAGACGGGACGCGCCGAGGGGTTCGTCGTCGAGTCCGTCGTCGGCGAGAACCCGCTCGCCCTCCAAAACCAGGCCCATTTCGTCGGGCTGGAGGCTGAACGGGCGACACCGCATCCCCGTCGCGACCAGAACAGCTATCCCAACGCCTTCGAGCAGTTCGCCCAGCTCTTCGACCACCCCTCGGCGCCGGATCTCTGCGTGATCCACAGCGCCTCGCACCACTGGGGCGACCAGGGCGGACACCTGGGCGAGCACGGGTCGCTCGGTGTCGTGCAGGCCCGGGCACCATTCATCGCCGCCGGCGCCGGCGTGGCCAAGCTCGGCATGGTCGATCTCGGCTGCCGGCTGATCGACGTCGCTCCGACCGTGCTCGGATTCCTCGGCGCCGCCCCGGCCGACGGGCGCCTGCTCTCGGGTCAAGACGGTGTCGTCGTCGAACCGGTCCTCGGCGAGTCCGGCGCGGCGCGACACCTGATCGGCTTGTTGTGGGACGGTGCCAACGCCAACGTGCTCTACGACCTGGTTCGGCGGGGAGTGGCTCCCAACGTCGCCCGGCTGATGGCCGACGGCACCACCTTGCGTCACGGCGCGCTGGCTTCCCTGCCGACGGTCACCCTCGCCAACCACACCGGGATCCTGACCGGCGCCCACCCCGGACACCACGGCATCCTCCACAACGCGTGGGTCGACCGGGCGAGCGGCCAACAGGTCGTCACCAATTCGCCGGGCACCTGGGCCACGTCGATGCAGTGGCTCAACCCGGGCGTCGAGACTCTGCACCACGCGGTGAAGCGCGGCTTTCCCGGCGCTCGGACCGCGTCGATCAACGAGCCGTGCGACGCCGGGGCCGACTACTCGACCTTCGGGCTCGTGCGCAACGGTGAGCGCCCGACGCCCCCGCCGGGACCCGACGACCTCCCGGATGCGACCGCCCGCTTCGTCCGTCCCCACAAGGACTACCGCTGGGCGTCGCGCTCCGACCACAGTGCGGTGGACCAGTTCCTCGGGGTCTGGGAGGGCGACGCGGGCCCGCCCGTCTTCACGTGGGTCAACTTCACCCTGACCGACTCGGCGTTCCACGAGGGGGGGCCGTACTCAGAGATGGCGGAGTCGGCGGTACGTGACAGCGACGCCCGCTTGGGGAGGATCCTGGAGGCAGTCGAGCGGGCGGGGGTCTTCGAGGACTGCGCCTTCTTCTTGGTGGCCGACCACGGGATGGAGGAGTCCGACCCCGAGGTCGGGGGCGACTGGGACCGGGCGCTTGCCGAGGCCGGGGTGCCTTGTCGCGACGAGGGGTACGGGTTCTTGTACCTGGGCGACGGGTGAGCCGGGGCAGTCGGCCAGCGGCCGGGTAGCCGCCTCGGCCCGGCCCTGGCTGAGGCGAACGTATGTTCGCTACGCTCCCGAGGTGCGCGAAGATGCCCCCTCGCCCCCCCGGCCCGGTGGAGGAGCGGTCCTGGCCGGGCAACGGGTGCTCCCGGCCCCGGTCCCGTTGGCGCCGTTGCTGCCCGGGGCCGGGATCCGACGCGGTGGCCTGGTCGGGGTCTCGGGGGACGGAGGAACCACCCTGGTCCTCTCCCTTCTGGTCGAACCGCTCGCCCAGGGTTCGTGGGCGGCCGTGGTGGGGATGCCGGAGTTGGGGCTCGAGGCCGCGGCCGCCATGGGGGTGGACCTCGCCCGGGTCGCCCTCGTCCCCCGGCCCGGCCCGTCGTGGGCTGCGGTGGTGGCCGTCCTGCTCGATTCACTCGACCTGGTCGTGGTCAGCCCCCCGGGACGGTGCCGGCCGGCCGATGCCCGTCGCCTCCTCGCCCGGGCCAAAGAGCGCGGGTCCGTCCTCTGCGTGACGGGGTCGGAGGGATGGCCTGAATCCCCCGAGCTCGTGCTGGTGGCCGAGACCGAGGGGTGGGAGGGGCTCGGCACCGGGGCGGGGACCCTCAGGGCCCGCCGTGGCCGGATCGTCGTCTCGGGCCGCCGGGGCGCCGGCCGGCCGGCCGTCGTGCCCTGCTGGCTGCCGGGCCCCGATGGCCGACTGGCTGCCCGGCGCTCCGGGAGCCCGAAGGCGGCACCCGAGCGGGTGCTCGACGAGCCCGAGGCGATGCCGTGGGCCGGATAGTCCGCACCTTGGTCGCGTGGTGTCCGGACTGGCCGGTGACGGCGGCCGGCTTCGAGGCCGACGCCCCGGTCGCGGTGACGGCGGCCAACCGGGTGGTCGCCTGCTCGGCGGCGGCGCGCGAGGCCGGGGTCGTCATCGGGATGCGGCGCCGGGCGGCCGAGGCCAGTTGTGCCGGCCTCTGCGTCGTCCCCCGTGACGAGGCGCGCGAGGCGCGCGCCTTCGAGCCGGTGGTTGCCGCGGTCGCGGCCCTCGCCCCGGCGGTAGAGACGACCCGGCCGGGGCTCCTGTCGATGGCGACCCGCGGCCCGGCCCGGTACCACGGTGGTGAGGGACCGCTGCGCGCTGCCGTCGCCGAACGCATGGCGACCGCGGTGACGGCGGCCTGCGGGGTCCCGACGCCGGTGCACGTCGGGATCGCCGACGGCCCGTTCGCCGCCACGCTGGCAGCTCGGCGCCAGATGTCGGTCCCGTCCTCGGGCACGGCCAAGTTCCTGGCCCCGTTCCCGGTCGGAACCCTCGGCCGGGAAGGACTGGCCGAGATCCTGGTCCGCCTCGGCATCGGGAGCCTGGGCGCCTTCGCGGCCCTCGACGAAGACCGGGTCTCGGCCCGGTTCGGGCCCGACGGGGCCCTCGCGCACCGACTGGCCCGGGGTTTGGACGACCGACCGCTGCGCTCGACCCCCCCACCGACCGAGTTGGTCGCCGAGGCCGAACTCGACCCACCGACCGAGCGCGTCGACGTCGTCGCGTTCGCCGGTCGATCGCTGGGCGAGGAGCTGGCGGCCCAGCTGGCGACGAGAGGGCTGGCCTGCACGATGCTCACCATCGAGGCGGAGACCGAGCACGGCGAGCGGCTCGCCCGGCGCTGGCGGGCCGAGGTGGACCTCGACGCTCCGGCGATGGGGGAGCGGTTGCGGTGGCAGCTCGAGGGGTGGCTGTCGGGAACCGCCGCCGAGGCACCGAGCGCCGGGGTCACCCGCATCCGGTTCCGGGCGAGCGAGACCGCCCCCGCGCTCGGGAGGCAGGCGGGGTTCTGGGGCGGGGTCTCGGCCGCCGACCGGCGGGCCGCCCGTGCCCTCGATCGGCTCGGTGGGATGCTCGGGCCCGAGGCGGTCTTCACCGCCACGGTGGTCGGGGGGCGGGGGCCGGGCGATCGGACGGCTCTCGTGGCCTGGGGGGACACCAGGCCCGAGGCGGCGATGACCGCCCCGTGGCCCGGCGCCCTGCCGGACCCGCCCCCGGCGCTCGTGCACCGCCCCCCCCGTCGGGCCACCGTGACCGACCGCACCGGCCGACCCGTCGTGGTGAGCGCCCGGGGGTGTCTGAGCGGCCTCCCCGAACGAATCCTCGTCGAGGGGCGCCGGCCGAGCGCCGTCGTGGGTTGGGCCGGCCCGTGGCTCCTCGACGAGCGGTGGTGGGATCCCCGCGTCGGTCGCCGCCTCGCCCGATTCCAGCTGCTCGACGAAGATCGGCACGCCCACCTGTGCTTCGTCGAGCGCGCCGAGTGGTTCGTCGAGGCCACCTATGACTGAGCGCGCCGACTACGCCGAGCTGCACGCCCACTCCAACTTCAGCTTCCTGGACGGGGCCTCCCACCCCGAGGAGCTGGTCCAAGAGGGGGTCCGGCTAGGCCTGGGGGCGTTGGCCCTGACCGACCACGACGGCCTCTACGGCGTGGTCCGTTTCGCCGAGGCGGCCCGCGTCCTCGGCCTGCCGACCGTGTTCGGCGCCGAGCTGACCCTCGGGCTCGAGCGCCCCCAGAACGGGGTCGCCGACCCCGAGGGGGCCCACCTCGTGGTCTTGGTCCGCGGCCCCGACGGCTACGCCCGCCTCAGCCGGGCCATCGCCGAGGCCCAGCTGGCCGGGGGGGAGAAGGGGAACCCGACCTTCGACCTCGAGGCGCTCTTCGACGCCCACGGCGGTCAGTGGCTGGTGCTCACCGGGTGCCGCAAGGGGACGGTCCCGACCGCCCTGGCGGCCGGCGGGCCTGCGGTCGCCGCCCGGGCCCTCGACCGGATGGTGGAGGGGTTCGGGGTGGACAACGTGGCGGTCGAGCTCATCGACCACGGCCAACCGATCGACTCGGCCCGCAACGACGCGCTGGCCAGGCTCGCCGTCCTCCGGGGGCTCGACCCGGTGGCCACGGCGAACGCCCACTACGCCCGTCCCTCGGGCCACCGGCTCGCCGCCGCCCTGGCCTCGGTGCGGGCCCGCCGGTCGCTCGACGAGATGGACGGCTGGCTGCCGGGGGGCCCGGGCGCGCACCTGCGCTCGGCGGCCGAGCAGGCCCGGCGCTTCGCCCGCTTCCCCGGCGCGGTCGAGCGGGCCGGTGAGCTCGGCCGGTCCCTCGCCTTCGACCTACGGCTGCTCGCGCCGGGGCTGCCGCCGTTTCCGGTCCCCGGAGGCCTCGACGAGATGCGCTACCTGGTGGCCCGGGTGGAGGAGGGAGCGGGCCGGCGCTACGGGCCCCGGGGGGCCGAAAGGGTGCCGGGCGCCTGGGCCCAACTCGACCACGAGCTGGAGGTCATCGGGGCCCTCGGCTTCCCCGGCTACTTCCTGGTGGTCTGGGACATCGTCCAGTTCTGCCGGCGGCACGACGTCTACTGCCAGGGTCGCGGTTCGGCCGCCAACTCGGCGGTGTGCTTCGCGCTCGGGATCACCAACGCCGACGCGGTGGGCCTCGGCCTGCTCTTCGAGCGGTTCCTGTCCCCCGAGCGTGACGGGCCGCCGGACATCGACGTCGACATCGAGAGCGGGCGGCGCGAGGAGGTCATCCAGTACGTCTACGAGCGCCACGGCCGGCTGCACGCTGCCCAGGTGGCCAACGTCATCACCTACCGGCCGCGCTCGGCGCTGCGCGACGCCGGCAAGGCGCTCGGGCACGCCCAGGGGACCGTCGACGGATGGTCCCGCCGGGTGGAGGCCCGCAGCTCCCTCGCCCGGACGGCCCGAGAGTCCGGGGGCGAGATCCCGGCCCCGGTCCTCGAGCTGGCCGGGCGGCTCGACGGCTTCCCCCGTCACCTGGGGGTCCACTCCGGCGGGATGGTCATCTGCGACCGCCCGGTCGTCGAGGTGTGCCCGGTGGAGTGGGCGAGAGCCCCGGGCCGGACCGTGCTGCAGTGGGACAAGGACGATTGCGCGGCGATCGGCCTGGTGAAGTTCGACCTGCTTGGCCTGGGGATGCTCGAGGCGCTGCACCGGACGATCGACCTGTTGGTCGCCTCCGGCGGTCCCGCCCTCGACCTGGCCGGGCTTCCCCAGGAGCCCGAGGTCTACGACATGCTCTGCGCCGCCGACACGGTTGGGGTGTTCCAGGTGGAGAGCCGGGCCCAGATGGGGACCCTCCCGCGCCTTCGGCCCCGGTGCTTCTACGACCTCGTGATCGAGGTGGCGCTCATCCGGCCCGGCCCCATCCAGGGGGGCTCGGTCCACCCCTACCTCCGCCGGCGCAACCACGAGGAGGAGGTCACCTTCCTCCACCCGCTCCTCCGGCCGTGCCTGGAGAAGACCCTAGGGGTCCCGGTGTTCCAGGAGCAGCTGATGCAGATGGCCATCGACGTGGCCGGGTTCACCCCGGCCGAGTCGGACCGGCTCCGTCAGGCCATGGGATCCAAGCGCTCGGCGCAGCGCATGGAGGAACTGCGGGGGCGCTTCTACACCGGGATGGCTGAGCGGGGGATCGTGGGCCAGATGGCCGACGAGATCTTCGCCAAGATGGCCGCCTTCTCCTCGTTCGGGTTCCCCGAGTCCCACGCGGTGTCCTTCGCCTACCTGGTCTACGCCTCAGCCTGGCTGAAGCTGCACCACCCGGCGGCGTTCACCGCCGCGCTGCTCAATTCCCAGCCGATGGGGTTCTGGTCGCCCCGGACCCTGGTCGCCGACGCCCGGCGGCACGGGGTGGAGGTGCGCCGGGCGGAGGTGAACGCGAGCGGGGTGGAGGCGGGGCTGGAGCCGACCGCCGAACCCGGGCGTCCGGCGGTCCGGCTCGGGCTGGGCGGGATCCGCACCCTGGGGAAGGCCGCCGCCACCCGGGTGGCGGCGGCCTTCCCCTACCGGGACCTGGAGGACCTGGCCCGCCGCGCCGAGCTGACCGTGGCCCAGCTGGAGGCGCTGGCCGGCGCGGGGGCGACGGCCAGCCTGGACGGCGGCGACCGGCGGGCGTCGCTGTGGGCGGCCGGCCCCCTCGGCCGGCTCGGCACCAGCTTGCCCGGCGTCGTGGTCGGGACCGATGCCCCGCCACTGCCGGCGATGGCACCGGCCGAGGAGACCGTGGCCGACCTGTGGGCCACCGGGGTGTCGGTCGACTCCTCCCTGACCGAGCTGGTCCGGGCCGAGCTGGACCGCCGGGGTGTGGTGACCGCCGCCGCCCTGGCCGGCCTCGGGCACGGCCGCCGGGTCACCGTGGCCGGGGTGGTGACCCACCGACAGCGGCCCGAGACCGCCCGGGGGATCACCTTCGTCAACCTGGAGGACGAGACCGGCCTGGTGAACGTGGTCTGTTCGGTCGGGGTGTGGGCGCACCACCGCCGGGTCGCACAGTCTTCCCCCGCACTCGTGATCACCGGCATCGTCGAGTCGAAGGGCGGCGTGGTGAACGTGATGGCCCAGCGGATCGAGCCACTGGTGCTGGCCGCGCCGACCCGGTCCCGCGATTTCTCCTGAACCGGGATGGACGACGCCTCCGACCGGCGACCGATGCCGGCTCGGCCCGGTAACCACGTCTGGTCGAGGTCGGGGACCGGCGCTCGGCCGACCGATCGCTACGATCTCGGGCCGTGACCAACCGCGAGCGGCACTCGCACCCCGTGGCGAAAGAGCGCGGCCGCTGGTGGACCGACCGTCTGTGGGCCGCGGCCGCCGACCTCCCGGTCCTGGACGTCCCGATCGACTCGATCGCCGAGTTCGACATGGACTGTTGGTTCCAGGCCAAGGAACCGACCTGTCGCGCCGTCGCCGAACACGCCGGTCGGATCAACGCCGCGGACCTGCGCCATCCGGTGATCCTGTCGGCGGACGGCGGCCTCATGGATGGTGGCCACCGGATCGCCAGGGCGTACCTGCTGGGCCAGCGCACGATCCGGGCCCGGCGGTTCGGGACCGACCCCGAACCCGACTGGATCGTCCCGGTCGAACCGCGCTGACCCCCGCCTCGGCACCCTCGCCACGGTGAACTTCCTCGCCCACTGCATCGTGGCCGAGCGCACCGGGCCGGGCGGCGCCCCCTACGACCTCGGTGCGGTGTTGAGCGACCTGTGCTCCATGGCCGGGCTGCGATTCGCCTTCGACCGGCTTCCCGAAGCGGTGGCCGCCGGGGTGCGCTGCCACCGGGTGGCGGACCGGGTGTTCCACGCCGACCCGGAGTTCCTGGCCGGTGCCAGGGCCATCCGCGCCGGGGCGTTGTTCGCCGGCCTTCCCCCCGGGGCGAGCCGGGCCGTCGGCCACGTCGGCTGGGAGCTGCTCTTGGACGGCACCCCGCCGGTGGTCGGGGCCACGGGGAGGTTCGAAGCGGCCCTCGGCGAGTGCTGGTCGGTCGTCCCGGCTTTGGCTCCCGGCGAGGCGAAGACCTGGCTGCGCCTGACCGACCGACTCGTCGCCGACCGGTTCTGGACCCGCTACGACGACCCGGAGGTCGTGGCCCGGCGGCTCTTCGGCCTCCTCGCCCGCCGGCCACGCCTCGCCTTCGGTAGCGACGCGCTCAGCACCGCCGCCTCGGTCATGGCCACGTCGAGGCCGATGGTCCTGGCCCGAGCGGACTCGGTGGTCGAGCGGGTGGTGCAAAAGGTACTGGCTGACCGGCACCGTGCGCCGGCGCCGAAGACCCGGTCGGGTTCCCCCTCCGGGCGCTACTAGTGCTCTCGCGCGTTAATCATTGTGACTTACGCGACTCGTAGAGGCTTGCCGTCGTAGGTCCAGCGGAACGGTGCAGCCCGGCGGTTGTAGTCGTTGATGAAGGCGATGACCTTGTCGGCCAGATCGCCGACCGAGCCGAACTCTCCGCGGCGCAGCAGCCTTCGTTCGAGGATGGAGAAGAACAACTCGACTTGGTTGAGCCAGCTGGCATGGGTGGGGGTGTGGTGGATATGCACCCGCGGGTTGGCTTCCAGGAACTCTGTGACCTTGGCCGTCTTGTGGGCGGCAAAGTTGTCGGCAATGCAGTGCAGGTCGAGGTGTCGTGGCGTCTGGGCCACCAGGTCGCCCAAGAAGGTCACGAAGTTCTCGCTCTTGGTCGAGTCGGTCACCCACCCTGCCATTGTGCCCTCGTGGACGCTCAAGGCGGCGAAGAGCACAGCGGTGCCGTGACGCTTGTACTCGAACTCGCGTTTGGTCGGCTTCCCCGGGATGGCCGGCTTGGTCGGGTTGACCCGTGACTTGGCCTGCATGCCGGACTTCTCGTCGACCGACCACACCACGGCATTTTGCGGAGGGTTGAGGTAGAGCCCGCACACGTCGGAGGCCTTGGCCCAAAAGTCCGGGTCATGGCTGGTCATCCAGGACTCGACCTGCCAGGGCTTGAGGTCGAGGGCCTTGCAGATCCGCCAGGCCTGGGAGGCCGAGATGGGCACCCCGCGCCCGGCCATGGCTCCCGCCAGTGCCTCCATCGTCCAGCGGGTCGTGCCCTCGGGGGGATCCTCGGTGACGAGCTTGACCAAGAGCAGCACATCATCATGGTCATAGATCACCGGGCGGCCCGGCCGCTCTTCATCCTCCAGGCCGGCCAGCCCGAACTCCTCGTAGCGGGCCCGCCACATTCCGACCTGGTTGTAGTGCAGATCGACCAGCGCACCGACGGCTCGATTGGACTCGCCATCGGCCATGAGCAAGATCATCCGTGCCCGCTTGGCTGCTCGGGCCTCGATGGTGTTGGACCGCACACGCGCTTCGAGCTCAGCACGGTCACCTCGATGCAGTTTGAGTGGAGGAAGTCGCATTCCTTCATGGAACCACATCAGTGTTATTATCGCGAGGATCCACTAGTGCAGACGCTCCCCTCGACCGGCAAGCTCACCGGAGACGGGCTGGAGCAGGCGGCCAACCACCTCCGGCGGGCCCGCGCCTTGGCCGCCGAACTCGCAACCGGACCACGGCCGTCGGCCCCGTCCGGGGACGAGGCGGAATCCGACCCCGGGGCCCGGCTCTGGCGGCTCTGCGACACCGCCCCGCTCGGCCCCCTCGACCGTCAGCACCTGCTCGAGCTCGACCGACTGGACGAGCGGGTGTCGGCGCTCACGGCCCTCGCCGAGGACGCCTGCAGCGATCTGGTCGCCCTGCTCTCGGAGCGACGGCCGTAGGGAACGCCCGGCGGGCCGGTATCGTGCGCGTCGATGTGTCTCATGGTCGTGCTCTCCCGCACCGATCCCGACCACCCGCTGGTGGTGGGTGCCAACCGGGACGAGCGACTGGACCGACCCGCGGTCTCGGCCACCGTGCTCTCCGATCACGACCCCAGGATCCTCGGTGGCCGGGACCTGTTGGCCGGGGGGACCTGGCTGGCCGTCAACGAGCACGGGTTGGTCACCGGGCTGACCAACCGGCCGTCCCCCTCCGGGCGGGATCCGTCGAAGCGCTCCCGAGGCGAACTGCCGCTGGCGCTGGCCGCTCACCGGAGTGCGGCGAGCGCTGTCGACGAGTTCGTCACCCGGTTCGATCCCGCCGACTACAACTCGGCCTGGCTCCTCGTGGGCGACCGCGAGTCGCTCTGGTACCTCGAGCTCGGTGAGGAGGCAGCCCCGGTCGCCGAGGCGCTTGGTCCGGGGGTGCACATCCTCGCCAACGGCCCGTTGCACGGTTCCTCGCCGAAGACCGACCACGTGCGAGCGCGCCTCGACGGGATCGCCGAGCGCGACCCCGGCGAGGCGCTCAGCCGCCTCACCACCGCCCTCGGCGACCACTCGGTCCCCCCGGCCCTCGAGGCCGCACCGACGTCGGCCGAATGGCGAAAGGAGCTCGCCTGCGCCTGCGTCCACACCGAGACCTTCGGAACCCGTTCGGCCGCGCTCGTGCAGGTGCCGGCAGAGGGGACGCCCAGGATGTGGGTGGCCGACGGCGCCCCCTGCTCGGTGCCCTTCTCGTCGGTCGAGTACCTCTGGGGCGCCGGGCAATCGACCGGCACCCCCGCCGGGGCCGTCCCGTAGCGGGCCCCGCCCTCATCGGTCCATGGCGGCTTCGAGCCGACGGGTCCCTCCGGTCGCCGTGGAAGACTGCCTGGCGTGAGCACCCAAGACGGCCCGAATCCGGTGATTCTGGTGGACACCCCGGCCCCCTCGGTCCGGCGGATCACCTTGAACCGGCCCGACAAGCTCAACGCCATGAACGTCGAGCTGATCGAGACACTCCACCGAGCGCTCGACGACCTCGACACCGACCGGGACTGCCGGGTGGTGGTCCTCACCGGGGCCGGCCGCGGCTTCTGTGCCGGTCTGGACCTCGGTGGCTACGGCTCGGTCGGAGGCACCGAAGACCTCGGCCCGGTGCAACGGGGCTTCGCGGTGCAACAGCAGATCGCCGCGCTCATCCCCCGGCTCCGCCGACTTCGACAACCGGTGATCGCGGCGGTGAACGGCCCGGCGTCGGGCGGTGGGTTCGCCCTCGTCCTGGGATCAGACATTCGCATCGCCGCCAGAGGGGCCCGCTTCAACGCGGCGTTCGTCCGCATCGGCCTCTCGGCCTGTGACATCGGGACCTCCTGGCTCCTGCCCCGCATCGTCGGAGCCGGTCGAGCCCACGAGCTGATGCTGACGGGCCGGCTCTTCGGCGCCGACGAGGCAAGTCGCATCGGTCTGGTCCTCGACGTCGTCCCGGACGATGCCCTGCTCGCTCGGGCTCTCGAAGAGGCGGAGCTCATCCTGGCCAACAGCCCGATGGGGGTGCACATGACCAAGGAGGTCATGTGGTCGGCCCTCGAGATCCCCGGACAGCAAGCGGCCATCGACCTGGAGAACCGGACCCAGATCATGACCTCGGTGACCGCCGACCACCGCGAAGCCCTCCGAGCCCTCAGCGAGCGCAGAGCACCGAGGTTCGAGGATCGCTGAGCCCCAAGGTCCTACCGCCAATCGACGGCGGTGGGGGGTGGGTGCCGGCTACCTGCCAGCCGACCGACGTGACCTCAGGGCGAGGGTCAGCGAGGCGACGACGGCCACCGGCCAGAGCTCCCAGAATCCGACAATCGCCTGCAACACCGCCGCAACGAAGGCCAGCACGAGCGCCAGCGCCACCCCGACGCCCACGCGCAGACGCCGGGGAGCCGTCGGCGGGAGAGGCGGCAGATCGGAGACCAACGCGGCGAGCTGATGGCGGTGACGAGCCTGCCAGACGGCTTCGATCCGCTGGCCGCCCTCTTCGAGGCTCAACCTCGCCTCGCCCATCGCGGCGGCGATCACGTCGCTCACCCGTTGGCGCTCGGCGTCCGACGCCAAAACCGCCGGTGCCCGGCGGTCCTGGGCGGGTGGTCCCCGGCGAGCCGCGACCGGTCGGGGGTCCACACGCGACCTCTGCCGACGCGCCTCCATCCGCTCGCCCACACGACGACCCGCCGAGAGGATCATCAACAGTCCCCCGAGCATCAACGGCAGAGCCATGAGATCGAGGAGCGAGGAGATGCCGACCCAGTGGTGATGCCAGCCCTCGTCGCCGAACGTCGGATAGCCGAGCGCCACCAGCGTCGCGAGACCCACGGAGCAAAGGCTACCGACCGGTGGCGGCCTCGACAGGTCGCGGCGACCCTGGCCCGAATGACCAGTTCAATCGTCCCACCACCCCGGCCAGCGCGGCGTCACCTGCGCGAGTCGGGCACGACCGACGCCGGCCACCGCGTCGACCCCGGGTTAAACAACCAAGCACTTGCTTCGGAACGCCCTCAGCCTGCGGCCCGAATGAGGCGGCAGGTGGGTGCTTGAAGCGATGCGGACGACCTGAAGGGGTTGCGGGCTGTGCCATGGGCTCTGTGCTCTTTGATCGCATCGGCCAGCCCTACGCAAGGGAGGGCTAACGAACCGGAGCGTTTCGCGTCGGGGATCAACGCGCCATGGCCCTGGCCGGCGCACTGTGTCAGCTCGTCCACGCCGTCGCCGGCTTCACCAAGAGCCTTCGCGGGCAGGTGGCCGCGTGGATCACATCATCAGCGACCAGGTCGCCGGCGCGCGTCGGGACAGCCGCCGGAACCTCGTCACAAAACCCAGAGGCTGGAGGACCAAGAAGATCTAGGCGTTCACTCCCTCGAACACCTTGTAGTCGGTGTCGTCCTTGAGGAACCGCTCGCTCGGGACCAGCTCGAAGTGGCTGAGCTCGGCGTCGACGTCGCGCTCCCAGACCTCCTGGGGAGGTCGTAGAGCAGCTCCACGCCGTTGCCGTCGGGATCCCCGACGTAGCAGCTGTGCGTCATGCCGTGGTTCACCCGGAACACGACCCGTACCTCCTTCGCCTGGATCTCCGCCAGCTTCGCCAACCACGCCTCGCGGTCGGGATAGGAGATGGCGAGGTGGTTCACCCCCACCCGGTTCCCGAACATGTCGAACGGCTGGGCCCTGGATTGGGTCGAGGGGTCCGGCGACTGAACTAGCGCGAGATCGTGGTGATGGCTCTCGTCCCCGCGGCAGAAGCACATGTCGACGTACGGGAAGAGCTCGCTGTGGAACTTCCCCGCACTGTTCGAAACCATCACCGACGTATCGTGCGAGGCCTCGATTTCGCGCACGGTGAGCACCAGGTGACTGATGCTTGGTCCGGACGAGGGGTTCAATCGATCCCCCTCTCGACTCCGGCCGCCGCGAACCTACAACCAAACGCTTGCTTGTGCAACGGCCTGCCCCTACCATCCGTCCGACAGCGGCCACGGAGGCAGACATGGGTTCGGTGGACGGCCCGAGGCGCGAGCTTCGGCGGATTCTCCACGGTGGGGTCCCCCAATGGGTCACGCCCTCCGAAGACGGCTCCGAACTGTTGCTCCCTGACGGGTGGCGAGTCGACGAGGGATCAGCGACCTACCTTCCGCCATGCGACCCGGCCAAGATCCTGTGCATCCATCTGAACTACGAGTCTCGTCGGATCGAGTTCCGCGCGCCGGAGCTCGGTGAGCCGACCTACTTCCAGAAGCCGACCACCGCGATGAACGCCACCGTCGCGTCCCCTATCGGCCGGCCGGCTGCCACTACCTCAAATACGAGGGGGAACTCGCGGCGATCGTTGGTCGCCCGATGAAGAACGTCGGGCCGAACGACATCTGGGACAACAACGCCGGTTTCGCACCGGCCAACGACGTCGGACTGCACGACTTCCGCGACACCGGCCGGGGCGGGATGACCCGTGTGAAAGGCCAAGGCGGCTTCTGCCCGGTTGGCCCGGGCATCGTCTCGGGGGTCGACGTTCGGCAGGAACGATTACGGACCTATCTGAACGGCGAGGTGGTCCAGGAGGTCGACATCGCAAGCATGACGTTCGGCATCGACTACCAGTTGGCCGACCTGTGTCGACACGTCACGTTGCTCCCCGGCGATGTCGTCCTCACGGGTACACCAGCCAATACGCGACCCATGCAGCCTGGTGACGTGGTGGAGGTCGAGATCACTCGAATCGGTCGGCTGACCAACACCGTTGCCGAGCGGCCCGCGCCGCCTCACCCGATCGGTCACCAGCCGACCGATTCCGACGGTGTCCGCCTCGTGGCTCTCGAAGGTGACTGGTGGGCGGAGCGGAAAGCGGAAGAGGTCGCTGGGCACAGGTGACCAATCTGCATAACCGAAGAACAGGCGCCTCGGCGACGCCCTCGACACGTCGTGCGGAGATCCTCGCCGTCGCCGCAGAGGTCTTCCGGGAGAAGGGGATCGTCAATGCCACGGTCCGCGACATCGCGCAGCGGGCCGGGATCCTGTCCGGCAGCCTTTACCACCACTTCGACTCGAAGGAGCAGATGATCGAGGAGATCCTGACCTCCACCGGAGAACCACTCCTGGAGCGGTGCCGCACCATCATTGAATCGACTTTCGCCCCTTCGGAGGCACTCCGTCGGTGCATCGCCGCAGCCGTCGAGTACTTGGCGGCCGCTCCCAACGAAGCTGCCATTTTGCGAAACGATTCGCGGGTTATCGCCAGCATGCCGCGACTGGCGTTCGTACAGAGCCGGCGCGAACTGATGGGCGATGTCTGGATCAAGCTGGTGCGGGAGGGGCAGCGCCAAAAGGTGTTTCGCAAGGAAGCCGATCCGATCATCGCGGTCGGGGCGATGTGGGACGCCATCCTGACGAGCACCCAGTGGATCCGCCCGGATACAAAGGGCTCACCGAAACGCGTCGCCGCCCAGCTGGGGGACTTCTTCGTCTACGGCCTCCAGGCCGGAAAGCCTTGAGGAGGGTTGGAAGTACTCCCAGTTCACTGCCATCGACGACTGCACCAGACTCCGGGCCCTGCGCATCTATCCCCAGCTCAACCAGAAGTCAGCCACCCAGTTCGCCGACTACGTCATGGAGAAGTTGCCGCTCGCCACGCTTGACGCGTTTCTAGAGGTGGTTCATCCCCTCGGCGGGGCCGTTGGAGACTCGGGCCCGGTGTCAGGCGACGATGGATTCGAACCAGTTCCGCAGCGTGCGATCCAAGCGCCGCACCTCGAAGGGAGGCGAGCGCTTGGAACCCGCGTCGATGATGTTACGCAGCAGACCGACGGCCTCGGGGTCGGTGGTTTCGTAGAAGAGGGTGACGGCCTCCTTCATCGAATAGGCGAGGCCACCTCGCCGTCGGGATCGCCGAGTGCGAGGCGGCCCTCGAGACGCCATTGGAGCGCGGGGTCCTCGGCCGTCGCGTTGATCACCAGGAGCTTGCGCGCCCGATAGAGGGGATAGGGGCCGGGCGCGTATGAAGAGGGACTCGTCGAGTCCGATGGCGGTGGTCTCCTTCAAGCACTTGGTGTCGGCTGCCAACCAGGCGGCGCCATAGATCCGCACCGCCGAGTTGATGGCCTCCCAACCGCAGGCGAGCTGACGGGCGAGATGCGCGACGGTCTGCCCACCGGCGATCTGTTTAACCACCGCGTGCTGAGCCGGCAACCGATCGCAGCGATCCGGTGGTCGCCGAGCGTGAAGGAGCGGTTCGGGCACATGGTGTCGGGATACACGAGGCGGTGCTTCTTCCAGCGCAGCGTGATGGGCACGCCGCCGAAGGGCAGGTCGACGTCGGAGACGACGGGACGGTCCTTGATCCAGGCTCGGCCCCCACAGCTCGGACACCACAACCCCGGGTTCGGCCCGCTCGATGGTGATCTCGCCCGCCGGACCACGACGCGCGTAGGACAGGACGCGCACGTCTTTGAAGCCGACGAGATGGGCGACGATCTCTATAGGATCGACGTACGCAGAGGCGTGAAGGATCTTCTTTTTCACACATTGAGACTGAAGTGCCTCTGTGCTTACGCGGTGGATCCCCGCTGACCTCTCTCGGCCTCCCGGTCAGAGGCAGTACACCCCGCTAAAATCCGATGAGCCGCTATGAGCGGACTGTGACCCCGATAGAGCCGAGTTCGATTCCCGTCAGCAAGCGTCGGCGATGGCCTGACCACCGCCGACGTGACGCGAAAATCGAGTGGAGACGATGGGACTCGAACCCACGACCCCCTGCTTGCAAAGCAGGTGCTCTAGCCAGCTGAGCTACGTCCCCGGGAATTGGTGACCCCGAACCAGCGCCCAGAGGAGCTGGCGGCGACCCACCCTAACGACCGAAATCTGTCACTCCATGGAGAATCCTCGATCATCCAGCGTACGCGCGTCGCGAACGAGCGTGACCCCACACCGATCGATGAACGTGGAACGTCTGTCGACGTCTGTCGGTCTGAGCTGTCGCGAAATGCGGTTGATGGCGGAGCGAAGGCGGGCTACCTCGTTCTCTGCCCCTCGCTCGACGAGCGACTCCCGCTGCACCCTCACGTTCCCGGGATGGCCAGTTGCTTGCCTATCGCGGCTGCCCAACGCCCATTCCCCTGCTGGGGTGCCGGTAGCCTCCGCCGGGTGAAAACTCGAGACTTTCTCGGCATGGACCCGCTCGACGACTCCCATCTCCAGTGGGAACTTGACGTTGTACCAGGTCTTTCGACTCCCGGTGACTTCTTGTTCGGCGGGTGCGGGCTGGCCGCCGGGATCGTCGCGTTGGAGGTCGCCTCCGCACGGCCGACGGTTTGGGCCACCGCCCAGTACTTGTCCTTCGCCCCGACTGGGACCCGCCTACACCTCGATGTGAAGCTGGCTGCCATCGGACGGAGAACCACACAAGCTCGGACGATCGGGTCCGTGAACGGCAACGAGATACTCACGGTGAACGGGGCATTTGGAGAGCCGCAGGGCGCCCTGCACTCCGTCTGGGTGGAGCCCCCGGTCGTGGACCGTCCGGAAAACTGCCCCCAGCGTGGGCTCTTCGCTAGCACCACCGAGACGATTGTCGACAAGATCGAGACCCGCCAGGCCCTCGGCCGAACCTTCGAGGAGATGGGGGTAGCCGACACGATCCAGCCGGGCCCGTCCAAATCCGCCATCTGGGCTCGGGTCCCCGGTCATCTCGGCATGGAGGCAGCCGCATTGGCGGTGTTCGGCGACCTGGTGGCAGGAGGCGTTTCCCAGGCCGTCGGTCGCCCCACGCATGGGAGTAGTCTCGATAACACCCTTCGGGTGGTCGCACTCGAGCCAACCGAGTGGGTGCTCTGCGACATCCACGCCTTTGCTAACTCCCGTGGCTACGCACAAGGTCAGGCCTTCTTGTGGTCCGAGGGGGGGCGACTCCTGGCGACGGCGAGTCAGTCCATGTCGGTGAGACCGACGGAGTGACAGATTTGGGGTGCTCGGTTCGGCTTCCCCTGCGTCACGGGATGAGCACAGTGCCAGAGGTGGCTAGCCTGTCCGGTCCTGGGGCTATAGCTCAGTCGGTTAGAGCGCAGCACTGATAATGCTGAGGTCGCTGGTTCGATTCCAGCTAGCCCCACTCAAATGCCCAGGTGGGGCCGGTTCCCGACTATCCGGGGATCTTTGAATCCGACCAGAGGACGCGTCTTGCCCAGGACCTGGGCCGCTGTCTCGCCACCCTCCACGATGCTCGGCTTCTCGCCTCGGTGCGAGACGTTGCTGCCGGCCCACCACCCGAGCCCCAAGGCGGCACGGCGTCGATTCGCGCCCGACCCCCCGTGTTCGTCGATCCCCCGATCGTCAATACGGTCACGGTGCTCTGCGACTTGGCCGAAGAAGCACTGTCCGGACCCGTCGAACCAGACGGGGTGGTCCTCCATGGTGATTTCCACATTGCCAACACCGTCGTCGATCCCGAGAGCTTCGAACTGCGCCTGGCCGCTGACTTCGAGATGGCAACGATCGGGGACCCGAATTACGACTTCCGATATCTGCCCGACGTTGGGGGTAGCACCGAGTTCTTCGAGGAAGTGCGAAGGACCTACGAGGGCGCCGGCTCGGCGGCGTCCCGCCGAGTGGTGGGAAATGACCCGGTGATTCTCGGCGGCGATCAGTCAGCGGGCTCGAGCTCACCGACTGGCGCGTTGTCATTATCGCGTTCGCTGTAGAGCTTGGCCATAGAGCTTTCGGAAAAGTATC
>DAHUZS010000015.1 GCA_027315045.1 Acidimicrobiaceae bacterium | reverse complement strand
CAACCGGTCGCCCAGGATCTCCCTCGGGTTCTCGAAGCGCTGCTGGACCTTCGCCGACCCCAGTGCCATGCACAAATTCTTGCCGACCCGGGCACAGATCGCGAGCCTTTCGAGGCGACTACTTCAGCAGTCTCCTAGCGCGTGCCGCCGACCCGTACGTGGCGGTCGGGATGGTGCGCAAGGACCGGCCGCACGCCCTTGACCTCCTCGGTTTCGCCAGCCAGTTGGTGTGCACCACGACCTACCTGGCCCGCCGCGGTCTTTCGACCTGCACCGTTGCCCCAAGCTGGCCCACGCGCTGGCCAGCGCCCACAACCGCGGCATGGTCGAGTTCTGCTCCGTGGACAGGGGGCCGACCTTGGGCGACCTCGATCGGCCCGCCGCCTGAATCCTCAGATCTCCCGCCACATGGAAAGGTGCTCGACCCCCTCGGCCACGAAGCGCTCGCCGAGGGTCACGAAGCCGGCTCGCTCGTAGAACCGGACCGCACCGACCCGGGCCTCGCACCACACCAGGTGCCCCCCCGCCGCGGTCACCACCTCGAGCAGGCCGAGGAGGATCCGCCGGCCGTAGCCACGGCCGCGCTGGCCTTCAAGGGTGGCCATCCCGCGGATCCGCCAGGCGTCGGTCCGTTCCGGCGCCCACGGCGGGGGCAGCGGGAGGACGCTGCCCACCGAGACCACCCGGCCGTCGAGCTCGACGGCCAGGTGGCGGGACCTCGGATCCTCGTCGGCGGGCAGCACGCTCGCCTCGGGGGGCCGCCCTGCCCGCAGCACCTCGCCCCGCAGCGTGCGCACGACCCCGACCTCGACCGCGCGGGGTCGGACCTCGCCTCCGGTCTCGGGGATCGGCGGCGCTGGGCCCACGGCACACCGTAGGCCGGATCGGCGGTGACGGGGCTAGCGGGTGGCCCGCCCGGCGGCCACCGTGGCGGCCCCGTCGCCGAGGGCGAGGAACAGGGCGGTCGCGTCCTCCACGAGCTCGGCGGGAGAGATGGGGATCCGGCCGGCCAGCCAGTCCACCAGCAGCTGGTTGAACCCGCCGACCAGGATCGACGTGGCCACCCGCCCGACGAGGTGCCGGTGGTCCACGCCATGGCCCCCCGCTGCCACGAGGTGTTCCACGAAGGTCACCACCATCCCGGCGGTCTCGGTCCGGCGACGGCTGAGCGCCTCGTTGGCGGCCCCGGCGACGTAGAGGACCCGGCCCCGTCTCCGGTCCCCGGCCACGAAGGCGACGATGCACGCCACCACCGCGCGGGCCTGGTCGGCGGGCAGGTCACCGGCACCGGCCAACGCGCCCGTCGCCACCTCGCCCAGTTCCCCGACCACCCGGTCGTAGACCGCCACCGCCAGCTGGTCGAGGTCGGCGAAGCTCTCGTAGAAGTAGCGGGGGTTGAGCCGGGACCGTTCGAGGACCGCACGCACCGTCATGGCCTCGAGCCCCTCGGTCCCCATGAGGTCAAAGGCTGCGTCGACGAGGAGATCCCGGCGCTGCCGCCGGCGGACATCGGCGGGCAGGCCGGTGAATCGGCGAGGGCGACCGGCCACGTCAAGGTTTGGCAACGTGTGTTACCTTACCCCTCCGGTGGGGGCCGGGCGGGTGGTCGTGGTGGGCGGCGGGTTCGGCGGGCTCTGTGCCGCCTTGGCCCTGGCCCGGGTCGGGACCGAGGTGAAACCCCCAAGATGCCGCCCTGGCCCTGGCCCGGGTCGGGGTCGAGGTGAAACCCCCAAGGCCGGTGGGGACCTCGAGTTCCTCAAGTACCTCGTCGGACCGGGAGACCGGGCCATGGTCTCGGCCACCCTCGCGTTTCCGGCGGGCGACCAGGTCCTGCGACGGCTCGCCGAACCCGAGCCATTCGACCGGGCCGACCGGGCCCTGCCCAACTCCGCCGAGTGGCTCGAGGGGCTGGACCTCGAGCCGGTGGGGGCGGTGGGGCCGATGGCTGGCCTCCTCAACCGCATCCGCCACTTCACCGGGCCCGTCGGTCGGCCGAGCGTGGTCGACTTTCACGCCCTCGGCGATGCCCATGCCTGCCCACCCGCTGTAGGGCCCGGGGTGCTCCCTGGCCCTCGCCAGGCGGTCCGGCAAGCCGAGGCGATGGTCGGTTCCGACGACCCCTCGGAACGGGCGCTCTGCTGCGAGGAGGCGTGCCGGACCGAGGTGGCCCCGTGGTGGGGCCATGCGGTGGAGATGGACCGCTCGGGCACCGACCCCGGCCTCGGGGTCGGGCCGACCGGGCCGCCAAGGAGCGGCCCGGTGTGCTGATGGCGGCGAGCCAAAACGACCCGGTGGTCGGCCGGGCGATGGCCCGGCTCTGGAACCTGCTCGCCCTGCCGGGCGAGCTCGAGGCGGACGGGGTGTTCGCTGCCCGGGCCGCGGCCATCATGGGTGACCCGGAGCGGTACCGGGCTCCGGTGCGGACGGGCCCGTCGCGCGACGAACTGCTCGCGACGCTGGCCGCCTAGGGAGGGGACATGGGCACGGGCCCGACCGAGGTGCGCACCGTCGAGCGGGGCGGGGTCCGGCTGGCCGTCGACGTCGGGGGGACCGGTCCCACCGTCGTCCTGGCCCACGGGTTCCCGGAGCTGGCCTTCTCGTGGCGCCACCAGGTTCCGGCCTTGGTCGCGGCGGGTTACCGGGTCGCCGCGCCGGACCAGCGCGGCTACGGCCGCTCCGACCGACCCCCGGCGCTCGAGGCCTACGACATCGAGCAGCTGAGCGGCGACCTCCTCGCCGTGCTCGACGACCTGGGGGAGGAGCGGGCGTGCTTCGTGGGCCACGACTGGGGGGCCCTGGTGGTCTGGCAGCTGGCGCTCCTCGCGCCGAAACGGGTACGGGCGGTGGTCGGGATGAGCGTTCCGTTCCTGCCCCGCCCGCCGGCGCCGACGATCACCCTCTTGCGCCAGCTGTTCGCCGACCGGTTCTTCTACATCCTCTACTTCCAGGAGCCCGGCTTGGCCGACGCTGAGCTCGCCGCCGACCCGGCCCGGACCATGCGACGCCTGCTGGCCGGCCTCCGCTCGACCGAGCTCTCGACCGAGCGGGCGAGCGCCCTCTCGGCCCCGAGCGAGGCTGGGTTCGTCGAGCGCCTCCCCGAGCCGGCGGCCCTCCCCAACTGGCTCCCCGAGGCCGATCTCGACCACTACGTGACCGAGTTCACCCGGACCGGGTTCACCGGCGGGCTCAACTGGTACCGCAACCTCGACCGCAACTGGACGCTGACCGAACGGGTGGCCGGAGCTCACGTCACGTGCCCCTCGCTGTTCATCGCCGGCACCGAGGACCCGGTGCTCGCCTTCTCGCCGCCCGATATCGGGCTCGGCCACCTCGACGACCACCGGGGCAACCGGCTGATCGAGGGGGCCGGCCACTGGGTGCAGCAGGAGCGGCCCGGCGAGGTGAACGCGGCCCTGATCGAATTCTTGGACGACCTGCACGACAGAAAGGCGACGCCATGACCGACCCGCTGCGCTTCGGCGTGTTCTACGCGCCGTTCCACCCTCTCGGCCAGGACCCGACCCTGGCCCTCGAGTACGACCTCGAGCGGGTGGTGGCGCTCGATCGACTCGGGTACAACGAGGCCTGGTTTGGCGAGCACCATTCCGGTGGCTACGAGATCATCGGGTGTCCCGAGATCTTCATCGCGGCGGCGGCGGAGCGCACCAAGCACATCAAGCTCGGTACCGGCGTGGTCTCGTTGCCCTACCACCATCCGTGGCTGGTGGCCGACCGGATGGTCCTCCTCGACCACCTGACCCGGGGCCGGGTCCTCTTCGGCACCGGGCCGGGCGCGCTGCCCACCGACGCCTACGTCATGGGGATCGACCCGGTCGACCAGCGCCGTCGGATGGAGGAGTCGCTCGAGGCCATCTTGGCCCTGCTTCGTTCGGAGGAGCCGGTCACCCGAGCGACCGACTGGTTCACCATGAAGGAGGGCCGGCTCCAGCTGCGCCCCTACACCCACCCGCACTTCGAGGTGGCGGTGGCGGCGATGGTGTCGCCGTCGGGGCCCCGGCTCGCCGGCCGCTACGGCGTTTCGTTGCTCTCACTGTCCATGCAGGTGATCGAGGGCGGCTTCGCCGCCATCGGGAACGCCTGGGGCGTGGTCGAGGAGCAGGCGAGGGCGGCCGGCCACGAGCCGCCGTCGCGGGCCAACTGGCGGGTGCTCGGGGCGATGCACATCGCCGAGACCCGCGACCAGGCCGTGGAGGAGTGCATCCACGGCCTGGAGGCGTTCTCCCGCTACTTCGGCACCGCCGGCTTCGTTCCGCTCGGCTACGAAGTGGACTCGGACCCCGGCGACCCCCGGGCCTTCGTCGAGAAGTACGCCGCTGGCGGCAACATCGTGATCGGGACCCCCGACGACGCCATCGCCTACATCGACGGTCTGCTCGAGCAGTCGGGCGGGTTCGGCACGTTCCTCCAGCTGGGCCACGACTGGGCCTCGCCCGAGGCCACCCTGCGCTCGTACCGGCTCTTCGCCCGTGAGGTCATCCCGCACTTCCAGCACAAGCTGGCCGCTCCCCGGACTTCCCACGACTGGGCGGCCTCCAAACGCGACGAGCTGTTCGGCCGGGCGGGTCAGGCGATCATGAACGCCATCGCCAGCCACGTCGAAGAGCAGCGCTCCTGATGCGGGCCGCCGTGCTGTCGGGCGGGCGGATGCTCGTGCGTGACGACGTGCCCGAGCCGGTCCCCGGGCCCGGCCAGCTGCTCGCCGAGGTGAAGGCGTGCGGGATCTGCGGGTCGGACCTGCACTTCGCCAAGTCCGGCGCCACGCTCGTCGAGCTGATCTCCTCGATGCGTTGTGCCCCGGCGCTGGGGGCGGGGGTCGACCTCGCCCGGGACGTGTTCATGGGCCACGAGTTCTGCGCCGAGGTGCTCGAGCTCGGTCCCGACACCGAGGGCCCGGCACCGGGGACCCTCGTGACCTCGGTCCCGATCATGTTGGGGCCGACGGGGATCCAGGACCTGGCCTACTCGAACGACCTGCCGGCGGGCTACAGCGAGCGGATGCTGCTGTCGGCGCCACTCGTGCAGCGGGTGCCCTGGGGCCTCGGCGCCGATCACGCGGCGCTGACCGAGCCGATGGCGGTCGGCCTGCACGCGGTCAACCGCTCGGGCGTCGCGCCCGGGGAGGGTGCGGTGGTGATCGGCTGCGGCCCGGTCGGCACCGCGGTGATCGCCTCACTCGCCTTGAAGGGCGTGGAGCCGGTCGTGGCCGCCGACTTCTCGCCCATGCGGCGTGCCCTGGCCGAGCGCATAGGGGCCCACCGGGTCGTCGATCCGTCGACCGAGGACGTCTTCGAGGTCTGGGAGTCCGAGGGCGGCGTGGCCACGCCGGTCGTCTTCGAGGCGGTGGGGGTGCCCGGGGTCATCGACGCCGTGCTGCGCTCGGCCCCGCCCCGGGCCCGGTTGGTGGTGGTGGGGGTGTGCATGGGCCGGGACCAGATCACCCCGTTCTTCGGGATCGCCAAAGAGCTCTCGGTCCAGTTCTGCCTCGGCTACGACCTCGAGGAGTTCGCCGGGACCCTGCGCTCGATCGCCGAGGGGGCGCTCGACGTGTCGCCGCTCATCACCGGTGAGGTCGGCATCGACGGGGTGGCCGGGGCGTTCGAGGACCTGGCCAACCCCGACGACCACTGCAAGATCTTGGTGACGAGCGGATCGGGCGGGTAGGGGCACCACGTGCGATGGTGACGGCGGGCGGGCCAGGCCGGTCCGGGCGCCAGAGGGGAGGTCGAAGATGACGAAGGCGCTGGTGTTGAGCGGCGGCGGCTCGGTCGGGATCGCCTGGCAGATCGGCCTAGCGACCGGGCTGCGGCGCGGCGGCGTGGATCTGACCGAGGCCGCCTTCATCCTCGGGACCTCGGCCGGCTCCGCCGTGGGGGCCCAACTGGCCCTCGGCCGCGATCTCGAGGAACAGGTCGAGCGGTACGCGAAGAGCGAGCCGCGCTCGGACACCCCGGCCAATGCGGGGGCCGATGGGCCGATGGCCGAGCGCATGGCCCAGTTCATGACGTTGATGATCGAGACCGTGGATCTCGAACCCGAGGAGCGACGGGCGCGCATCGGCCGTTTCGCCCTCGAGGCCGACGCCCTGGAGGAGGACCGGTTCATTGACATGTTCGGCTACCTGAACAAGGAGCCCTGGCCCGTCCGCTACTCGTGCACGGCGGTGGACGCCGAGAGCGGAGAGTTCAAGGTGTGGGACGCGACCTCCGGCGTCGAGCTGGACCGGGCGGTGGCCTCGAGCTGCGCGGTGCCCGGGCTGTTCGCACCCATCACGATCGGCGGCCGGCGCTACATGGACGGGGGGATGCGCTCGGGCACGAGCGCCGATCTGGCCGTCGGTCACGACGTCGTGCTGGTGGTGTCGCTCATGACTGCCTCGCGCATGCCGGCGGGGGATCCGCGGATCGCCCGTCTGCTCCAGACGATGGAGGCCGAGTCCAAGGTGCTGACCGACGCCGGGGCGCGGGTCGAGGTGGTCGCCCCGGACGAGGGCACCGCCAAGGTGATCGGGATGAACCTGATGGACGCCTCGGTGGCGCCGGCCGCCGCTCTCGAGGGCGTCCGGCAGGGGGAGGAGATCGCGGCGACCGTCGGCGCCCACTGGCACTCTGAGGCGGGGAGGTCCTCTGACTAAAGTCAGGATGTGCCAGACGACGGGGTGGATCAGGTCCGGCGGTTCAACCGGCTGGTCGCCGAGCGGATCGGGGCTCTCGAGGACGCCTACCTGTCCCGAGCGCGGCCGCTCGGCCAGGCCCGGCTGCTCTGGGAGATCGGACCGTCGGGCTGCGACGTGCGGTCGCTGCGCGTCCGTCTCGGCCTCGACTCGGGGTACCTGAGCCGGCTGCTGCGCGCCCTCGAGGGCGACGGCATGGTGAGCGTTGGGGCGAGCGGTGCCGACCGCCGGGTGCGGACGGTGCGGCTCACCAGGCGGGGCCTGGCCGAGCGCGAGGAGCTCGATCGGCGCTCCGACACCGTTGCCCGTTCGATCCTCGGGCCGCTCGCCGGGGCGCAACGGGACCGGTTGCTCCGCGCCATGGCCGAGGTGGAGCGACTCCTCGCCGCCTCGATGGTGGAGATCGCGCCCCGCCGACCGGACGACCCGTCGGCGATCGGGTGCCTCGAGCGCTACGTCGAGGAACTGTCGGGGCGGCTCACCTCGGGCTTCGAACCGGCCCTGGCCCGCCCGCTGACCCCGGCGGACCTGGTGCCCCCCGCCGGGGTCCTGCTCGTGGCCACACTGCGCGGCGAGGCGTTGGGTTGTGGCGCGCTCCGGTTCCACCCGGGCCAGCCGGCCGAGATCAAGCGGATGTGGGTCGCCCCGTCGGTCCGGGGCCTCGGAGTCGGACGACGGTTGCTAGAGGACCTCGAGTGTCGGGCCGGCGACGGCGGGGCCGAGCACGTCCAGCTCGACACCAACCGGGCCCTGGTCGAGGCGATCGCCCTGTACCGCAGCGCCGGCTACCGCCAGGTGGCGCCGTTCAACGACGAGCGCTATGCCGATCTGTGGTTCGAGAAGGCCCTGGGGGCGTCGGACCAAGACGGTATGGTGGGTCCGGTGTCGCAGTCCGCAGGGTCGGCTCGACTGAGATCGCCGTCGGGGCCCCGCCGCGGCACGCCGGGCGGGACGGGAGCCGGAGGGCAATCGGGTGGCTGAGATCGAGATCGGCATCTTCAAGTCGGGGCGGCAGGCCTACGGCTTCGACGACATCGCCATCGTTCCCTCGAGGCGGACGCGCGACCCCGAGGACGTCGACATCTCCTGGGAGATCGACGCCTACCGTTTCGGGCTGCCGCTCCTCGGAGCGGGGATGGACGGGGTGACCTCGCCGGCGACGGCCATCGAGCTCGGTCGGCTGGGCGGGGTCGGGGTCCTCAACCTCGAGGGCCTGTGGACCCGCTACGAGGACCCCGCCGCGCTCTTCGACGAGATCCGGGAGCTCGACGACGAAAAGGCCACGGCCCGGATGCAGCAGATGTACAGCGAGCCGATCAAACTCGAGCTCGTCACCGAGCGGATCCGCCATATCAAGGAGGCCGGCGTGACGGCGGCGGCCTCGGTCACCCCGCAGCGGACCCTCCAGCTGGCGCAGGCGGTGCTGGCGGCCGAGCTCGACATCCTGGTCGTCCAGGGGACGGTGGTCTCCGCCGAGCACGTCTCCAAGGCGGTCGAGCCCCTGAACCTCAAGCGGTTCATCCGGGAGTTCGACCTGCCGGTGATCGTCGGCGGGTGCGCTTCGTACCAGGCCGGGCTCCACCTCATGCGCACAGGGGCGGTCGGTGTCCTGGTCGGGGTCGGTCCGGGCAACGCCTGTACGACCAGAGGGGTGCTCGGGATCGGCGTTCCCCAGGCGACCGCGATCGCCGATGTCGCCGGGGCCCGGATGCGCCATCTCGACGAGACCGGGGTCTACGTGCACGTCATCGGGGACGGCGGGATGAGCAAGGGCGGCGACATCGCCAAGGCCGTCGCCTGCGGTGCCGACGCCGTGATGCTTGGGTCCCCGCTCTCCTCGGCCTTCGAAGCCCCGGCACGGGGTTACCACTGGGGAATGGCCACGTTCCATCCGACCCTGCCCCGCGGCGCCCGGGTGCGCACCGGGGTCCGCGGGACGTTGGAGGAGATCCTGCTCGGCCCGGCCCACGAGAACGACGGCCGCATGAACCTTTTCGGCGCGCTGCGCACGGCGATGGCCACGTGTGGGTACGAGACCCTGAAGGAGTTCCAGAAGGCGGAAGTCATGGTGGCCCCGTCCCTGCAGACCGAGGGCAAGCAGCTCCAGCGGTCCCAGGGCGTCGGCATGGGCCATTGACGCCGGTCGACGACGCCATCATCGTCGTCGACTTCGGTGCGCAGTACTCCCGGCTGATCGCCCGTCGGGTCCGCGAGGCCCACGTTTTCTCCGAGATCGTCCCGTCGACCGTCACCGCCGCCGAGCTGGCCGACCGCCGGCTCCGGGGGATCATCCTCTCGGGCGGTCCGAAATCGGTCTACGAGGTGCCCGCCCCCACGCTCGATCCGGCGATCTACGACCTCGGCGTCCCCATCCTCGGCATCTGCTACGGCGCCCAGCTGATTGCCCTCCAGCTGGGCGGCACGGTCGCGCGCACCGGCCGGGGGGAGTACGGCCGGACCGAGCTCGACCTGGCGGACCGCTCCTTGTTGTTCGCCGACTGGCTCCCGGGCGCCGCGGTGTGGATGAGTCACGGCGACGCCATGACCGAGGCGCCGCCCGGGTTCGCCGTCCTGGCCACCACCCCCGGCTCGCCGGTCGCCGCGTTCGGCGACGAGGGGCGCCGGATCTACGGCGTGCAGTTCCACCCTGAGGTGGCGCACACCACCCGCGGGAGCGAGTTCATCGCCCGGTACACCCACGAGGTCTGCGGCTGCCCGGCGTCGTGGACCCATGTGTCGATCATCGAGTCCGCCGTCGAGGCGGTGCGGGCCCAGGTCGGCTCGGACCGGGTACTCTGCGCCCTGAGCGGCGGGGTCGACTCCGCGGTGGCCGCGGCGCTCGTGCACAAGGCGGTCGGGGACCAGCTGACCTGTGTCTTCGTCGACACCGGGCTCATGCGGGCCGGCGAGGGTGAGCAGGTCGAAGAGACGTTTCGCCGCCAGTTCCGGATCGACCTGGTGCACGCCAAGGCCGCCGATCGGTTCTTCGACGCGTTGGGCGGGGTCACCGACCCCGAGGTGAAGCGCAAGCGGATCGGCGAGCTGTTCATCCGCATCTTCGAGGAGGTGGCGGCCGAGCTCGGCGCCGGGGGGGAGGGGCCCCGGTTCTTGGTGCAGGGCACGCTGTACCCCGACGTGATCGAGTCTGGGACGGCCGAGGCGGCCAACATCAAGTCCCACCACAACGTCGGCGGCCTGCCCCCCGACCTGAGCTTCGAGCTCGTCGAGCCGCTCCGGCTCCTCTTCAAGGACGAGGTGCGGGTCGTGGGCGAGGAGCTCGGGCTGCCGGCCGAGATCGTCTGGCGCCAGCCCTTCCCCGGTCCCGGGCTCGCGGTGCGCATCGTGGGTGAGGTAACCCGCGAGCGGGTGGAGATCGTCCGGGTGGCCGACACCATCGTGGCCGACGAGATCCGCAAGGCCGGCCTGTCCCGGGAGCTGTGGCAGAGCTTCGCCGTGCTCCCGGCGACCCGCACCGTCGGGGTGATGGGCGACGACCGTACCTACGCCTACCCCATCGTCATCAGGGCGGTGACCAGCGACGACGCCATGACCGCCGACTGGGCCCGCCTCCCCTACGAGCTGGTCGAGCGGATCGCCTCGCGCATCATCGGGGAGGTCGACGGGGTCAACCGGGTGGCGCTCGATGTCACGTCGAAGCCGCCCGGCACCATCGAGTGGGAGTAAGACCGGCCCCGCGGGACCCCGGGTTGTTCGACCCGGCGCGCCTCGACGTCGGGCCCAGTGCGTCGGGCCCACACGCCCAGGGCGGCGACGCGCCGCTCGACGGGGTCGAGGACCCCCCACCGCGCCCGCCGCACCTGCCGGCGGAGCCCCCCGGCCCGGGCTCCGACGCCGTCGCTGCGCCGGAGGTCGACGGGTCGCGGCAAAGGGCGCGACCCGAGCAGCTGCTCGAGGGGTTGAACCCGCCACAGCGCGAGGCGGTGGTGCACCGGGGCGGGCCGCTTCTGGTCGTGGCCGGCGCCGGGTCGGGCAAGACCCGCGTCCTCACCCGCCGCATCGCCCACGTGCTGGCCACCGACGAGGCGGCACCGTGGGAGGTCCTGGCCATCACCTTCACCAACAAGGCGGCCGACGAGATGCGCCGTCGGGTGGTCGAGCTGGTCGGGCGGCGGGCCGAGCGGATGTGGGTCTCCACCTTCCACTCGGCCTGCCTGCGCATGCTGCGGTCCCACGCCTCGATCCTCGGTTACCAACCGGGGTTCACCGTTTACGACGAGCTCGACTCGCGTCGGCTGGTGGAGGTGATCGAGGCCGAGCTGGGCCTGGACACCAAGCGCCTGCCCCCCCGTGCGGTGGCCGCCACGATCTCGTCGGCCAAGGCCGAGCTCCTCGACCCCGGGGCGTTCGGAGAGCGGGCCCGGGGCGACGTGTACGCGAACCGCATCGCCGACGTCTACGCCCGGTACCAAGAGCGCCTGGTGGCCGCGAACGCCATGGACTTCGACGACCTGCTCATGGTGGCGGTGAACCTGCTCGAGACCTCCGAGGTGGTCCGCCGCGGCTACCAGGAACGGTTCCGCCACATCCTGGTCGACGAGTACCAGGACACCAACAAGGCCCAGAACCGGCTGATCATCCTGCTCGGGGCAGCGCACGGGAACGTCTGCGTCGTCGGCGACTCCGACCAGTCCGTCTACCGGTGGCGGGGCGCCGACATCTCGAACATCTTGCACTTCGAGCAGGCGTTCCCCGACGCCACCACCATCTTGCTCGAGCAGAACTACCGCTCGACCCAGCGGGTCCTCGACGCCGCCAACGCGATCATCTCCCACAACCTCGCCCGCCGGCCCAAGCGGCTGTTCAGCGAGTCGGCCGAGGGTCCGCCGATCGCCCGCTACCGGGCCGAGGACCAGCATGACGAGGCCTCGTTCGTCGCGGCCGAGATCGTGGCGCTGCACGAGCGCGAGGGCCTGGGCTACTCGGACATGGCCGTCTTCTACCGGACCAACGCGCAGAGCCGGGTCTTCGAGGAAGAGCTGGTCCGACGGGAGGTCCCCTACAAGGTGGTGGGGGGCACCCGCTTCTACGACCGCCGGGAGGTGAAGGACCTCCTCGCCTACGTCCGGGTGCTCGGGAACCCGGCCGACGAGGTGTCGGCCCGGCGGATCCTGAACATCCCCAAGCGGGGGCTCGGCGACACCTCGGTGTCCCGGCTGGTCGGCTTCGCCCGAGAGCGCGGGCTCACGATCCCCGGCGCCCTGGCCCGCGCCGAGGAGGCCGGGCTCTCGGGCCGGGCGCTCCGGGGGGCGGTCGCCCTCGGCGAGCTGCGTGCCGACCTTGGCCGCCTGGCCGGGCTCCTCTCCCCCGGCGACCTGGTCGAGGCGGTGGCCGACCGCAGCGGGTACCTCGCCATGCTGGAGGGCGAGCGCAGCCACGAGGCCGACGGCCGCATCGAGAACATCTACGAGCTGGCCGGGGTGGCGGCCGAGTACGAGG
>DAHUZS010000013.1 GCA_027315045.1 Acidimicrobiaceae bacterium | reverse complement strand
GCTCGTAGGGGGAGGGGCGGGGCCGGTCCTTCTCCACGCCGGCGAGGAAGCGGTTCACCCTCGCTTCGGAGGTCGTCACGAGCAACAGCGCCGGACAGCACGGGTGGCGGTCCCACCAGATCGTCTCGGCGCAGTACTGGCGGTGGCGGGCCACCTTGGCCCGCAGGCGGGCCTGGTCCATCGTGGCGAAGTCCACCTCCACGAAGGCCCCGGCCGCACCGGGTTGGCCATCGACGCTGAGTTGCACCTCGGCGTAGGCGTCGGGACGGAGACGGCCGGTGCCCCGGTAGCTCGACCAGTCCTCCCAGGCGTCCTCGTCCCGGCGCCAGTTTGTGGGCCTCAACCCGACGTTCGGGCCGACGTCGCACAGCGCCACGTAGAGGCCGGCGATCGCGGCGGTGTGGCGGAGGAACAGCGGGTTCGGCGTCCCCTTGCCCGGTGCGGGCGAGGTGCCCTCGACCAGGCGAGCGCCGGCACGGGTGAGCCACCAGTAGAAGGGTGCCGAGCCCGATGCCGCGTACGGGCGGGTCCGGTCCACCAGCGAGCGGCTGCGCAGCCGAGCGAGGCGGTAGTCGATGGTCCGTTCGGGACGAGCGGTGAGCGTGATGAGCTGGGGCGTGGTCAGCACCCGGTGGGCGTGGAGCAGACCGAGGATGTCGTGGTCGATGCCACAGAGTCGACCGACCTTCGCTCCAACCGTGTCCATGCGGCCCCCGTTCATGGCCGCCCCCCGCCGAGTAGGCGAAGAAGCTTGACTGCCAACCATCCCCAACAGTCGGGGTCTCGACGGACGGCCCGACTCGTACCCTGACCGGCCGTTTCGCGACAGCGAGGCTCGCGGTTCGGAGCTGGAGCGATCCGCGAGGTCCCACGCCTCGTCGAGGTGTCGCCGACTCTCGTGCCGGGAGGTCGTGGGGGACGGTGGGCTCGACAACGCCGGGCGGCGGTGTGCTGGCGGCAGCGGGGGACGTGGCAGTGGTGTCGCATGAACCTCCTTGGACGAAAGCCTCTGCATAAGAACAAGGGGAAGAGGGCCGAAATAGAACAAATTCGCCCGAAAAGGTCCCTGACCAGGGAGGCGGCTTGCAACCGAAGCGCCGCCTCGGCGTCGCCGACCGGCTCTTCTTCGGCCGCGTGACGGCGCGAGCCGTCGAGCGGCCTTGGGAAGTGCAGGTTCGTCATGGGTCTGCCCACGACCGGGAGCGCGCCAGGAGGCGGAGATGAGACCTCGATCCGCCCGCCAAGTCAAGGGGTCTTCGAAGAATTCCTTGGCTCCAGGTGCCAGCGTGGGCTGGGCGTGTTCCAGAGCGTGCTCGCCGAGCGCACCGACCTTCGAGGTTCTGCCACCTTCCCCCGGTGCGGGTGTAACCGAGGCCACAGTTCTGTCGTATACGTGGTGAACGCCACCGAGGGAGGCCATGTGCACGACGACGAACGCTTCACGGAACTGTTCCGGTCGTTCTACCCCTCGGTGCTCGCCTTCGCCCGTCGTCGCCTTGGGCCAGACCTGGCAGAGGAGGTGGTCGAGGAGACGTTTTTGGCAGCGTGGCGCCGGTTCGACAAGTTGCCCGCAGATCCGCTGCCCTGGCTCTACCGGGCAGCGTCCTACGAGGTCTCGCAGCGATACCGGCAGCTCGACCGTGAGGACCGCTTGCG
>DAHUZS010000012.1 GCA_027315045.1 Acidimicrobiaceae bacterium | reverse complement strand
GCCCAGATCGGCTCATAGGCGATCACGAGGGACCCCATCTCCTCGGCCGATAGGGCCCCGAGGGCCACGTCCAGCTGGGCCTGCAGCCGCCCCTCGGTGGTGCCGGCGTCGCGCTCCTCGGCGTTCTCCCCGACACACAGGATCGGGATCATCCCGTGGCGCCGCACCGCCCGCAGGGTCGCCGCCACCTGCTCGTCGGCCATTCCGAACAGCACGCGGCGCTCGGAGTGCCCGACGATGACGTAGCGCACCGCCAGCCGGGCGAGCATCGGCGCGGCGATCTCTCCGGTGAAGGCCCCCTCCTCCGCGCTGTGGCAGTGCTGGGCCCCGAGGGCGAGGGGGAGGTGCTCGCCCTCGATGAGCAGCTGGACCGTGCGCAGGTCGGTGAAGGGGGGGTGGACCGACACTTCGACGGCGGCTTCAGGCTCGCCGAGCCGCAGGCCCAGGTCACGCACGGTGTGGAGGGCCGCGATGTGGTCGTGGTGCATCTTCCAGTTGCCGCTGACCAGGGGGCGGCGAGCGCCCGGGCGCGAACTGGGACCGGCGGAGTCCGCTGGCGGCACCGGAGTGTGCAGGCCCGGCCGGGCGCCGGCGCGTTGGCGGCACCCCGAAGCGCCACCAGGGCCGGCAGGTCACCGTGCTCGAGCAGGGCCAGCGACGCGCCCCCGCCTGTGGAGACGAAGTCGATCCGCTCCGCCAGCTCGAGATGGTCGATCGCGCTCACGCTGTCCCCCCCGCCGACCACCGTGTAGCCGGGGCACCCGGCGATGGCCCGCGCCACCCGGTGGGTACCCTCGGCGAAGCGGTCGTCCTCGAACGCCCCGACCGGTCCGTTCCAGAACACCGTTCCGGCGGTGGCGATCGCCTCCTCGAAGGCCGATGCGGTCTCGGGGCCGATGTCGAGGCCCTGCCACCCGTCGGGGATGTGGGACCCGAGCACCTTGGTGTCAAAGGACTCCTGGTACCCGCCCACGCGGGCGCCGCCGAGGGCCCGGCCGCCCGGTTCGAGGGCGACCACGTCGCTCGGCAGGAGGATCGGAGCGTTCTGCTCGACGATGAGCTCTCGACATTCCCTGACGTGCTCGAGGTCCACGATCGAGGACCCGACCTCGTGGCCCAGCGCGACCAGGAAGGTGAACGCCATCGCGCCCCCCACCGCGACCACGTCGGCGGTCTTGGCCAATGAGCGCACCACGCCGATCTTGTCGGCCACCTTGACGCCGCCCAGGACGACCACGAAGGGGCGCTTCGGGTTCTGGAGCAGGCCGCCCAGCACCTCGACCTCCTTGGCCAGCAGCCGGCCGGCGGCGCTCGGGAGCCGGCGCGGGGGACCCACCACCGACCCGTGGGCCCGGTGGGCGACCCCGAAGGCCTCGTTCACGTAGGCATCGAAGCCGTCCACCAGTCGGTCGACGAACGCCTCGGCGTCGTCCTTCTCCCCCGGGTCGAACCGCAGGTTCTCGGTGAGCTCGACACCGGGGCACAGCTCGGCCAGCCGCTCGGCCACCGGGTCCATCGCCCACCGGGCGTCGAAGGCCCCGTCGGGTCGCCCGAGATGCGAACACGCCGTCACCTCGGCCCCGCGCGCCCGCAGCCACTCGAGGGTAGGCAGGCTGGCCCGGATCCGGAAGTCGTCGGCCACCACCCGTCGGCCGTCGCGCTCCTCCAGGGGCACGTTGTAGTCCGTCCGCACGAGCACCCGGGCACCCGAGAGCGGCGGGAGGTCCTCGAGCTGGGGTAGGCCGGCCAGCGGACCCGAGGCGCTCACGCCGCCACCTTCGCCCGGCCGGCACTCGAGCCCATCAAGCCCCACCCACCAGTAGGACCAGGTCGACGAGCCGGTTGGAGTAGCCCCACTCGTTGTCGTACCAGCCGTTCACCTTCACCAGGGTCTGGTCGCCGACCGGCTGCACGAGGGTCAAGGTGGCGTCGAAGATGCACGACGCCGGGTTCCCGACGATGTCGGAGGAGACGATCGGGTCCTCGGTGTACTCCATCACCGGGCTAAGGGGCCCCGAGGCGGCGGCCGCCTCGAACGCCGCGTTCACCTCGTCCACCGTGACCGCCCGCCCCACGAGCACAGTGAAGTCGGTGATCGAACCGCACGCGACCGGGACCCGAAACGCCGACCCGCTCAGCCGACCGGCCATCTCGGGCAGGGCCAGGCGGGTGGCCTGGGCCGCCCCGGTGGCGTTGGGGACGATGTTGACCGCCGCCGCCCGGGCCCGCCGCGGATCCTTGTGAGGCAGATCGAGCAGGTTCTGGTCGTTGGTGTAGGCGTGCACCGTGGTCATGAGGCCGCCCACCACGCCGAAGGCGTCCTCCATGACCTTCACCATCGGGACGAAACAGTTGGTGGTGCACGAGGCGTTCGACACCACCTGGTGCAGGTCCGGGTCGAAGGAGGCGTCGTTCACCCCCATGACGATGGTGGCATCGGCGTCCCCGGACGGGGCGGTGATCACCACCTTGGAGGCGCCGCTCTTCAGGTGAACGCTCGCCTGGGCTCGGGACCGGAACACCCCGGTCGCCTCGATCACCACCGCCACCCCGAGGTCGTCCCAGGGCAGATTGGCCGGGTCGCGCTCGGAGAGCACAGCGATGCTCCGGTCCCCCACCAAAAGGGTCGACCCGTCGACCGCCACCGGCACGCCGAGGGGTCCGTGGGTCGAGTCATAGCGCAGCAGCTGGGCGTGGATCTCTGCCGAGGTGAGGTCGTTCACCGCCACGAGCTCGATGTCGGCACCGGTGTGCATCGCGGCGCGCAGGAAGTTGCGCCCAATGCGCCCGAAGCCGTTCACCCCTACCCGAACGCTCATCGCCGCCTACCCCCGAGAGACGCCCTCATCGTCGCGTCGACCCTTGCGACCATCCGACTCGGTTGCACGGGCGCTCATCCGAGCAGACCGGCGAGCGCCTCCGCCAGTCTGCCAGGGTCGTGGACCCGGCCCGCGGGATCGGTGAGCCTGGTGTCGCTCACCGGGAGCCCGACCTCTCCGAGGGCCATCCCCACCGAGGTGTCACACAGCACCTGGTCTACCCGGATCCCGTGGGCCTCGAGCGCCGACAGATGTTGGCCCACGTCATAGCCCTGGGTCTCGGGGATCTGGGGCCGCAGGTTGCACACGAAAACCCGCTGGGCCTCGCTGACGGCGATGGCCCGGGCCAACTCGGGCACGCAGGCGGCGGCGATCACGCTGGTGTAGAGGGAGCCCGGGCCGATGACGACCTGGTCGGCCTCGAGGACCGCCTCGGTCGCGCACGTGGGCGGCCCGGCGTCCCCGGGGACGAGGGAGATCGAGCGGATCCGGCCGGCCCGGGACACCGCCACCTGACCCTCGATCTGCCCGTCGGAGGCGTCGGCCTTCAGTACGACCGGCTCGGTCGTGGCCGGCAGCACCCGGCCCACCGCCCCGAGCAGACGGGCGGCCTCGTCGATCGCCAGCACGAGGTCGCCGGTCGCCCCCACCAACCCGGCCAGGATCAGGTTCCCGAGGGCGTGCCCGGCTAGCTCCCCCTCCTCGAAGCGGCGGGCGAAGGCCACCGCGAACGGGCTCTGCTCGTCGGTCAACGCCACCAGGCACTTGCGCATGTCCCCCAGCGCGACCACGTCGAGCAGCTCGCGCAGCCGGCCGCTCGACCCGCCGTCGTCGGCCACCGACACGATGGCGGTGATCCGCTCGGTGTAGCGGCTGGCCGCCCGCAGCGTCACCGCGGTGCCGTGCCCGCCCCCGATCGCCACCACCTTGGGTCCGCTCATCGCCCGCTCAGCCTCACCGGTCGATGTCCCGATGGAAGACGGTGGCGGCCACGCCGCCGTCGGCCAACCGGGACGAGAGCTCGTCGGCCAGCACCACCGAGCGGTGCCGGCCCCCGGTGCAGCCGATGGCGATGGTGAGGTAGGACCTCCCCTCCCGCACGAAGGCCGGCTCGAGCGAGAGCAGGAGGTCGACCACCTTGTCCAAGAACCCCTGGGTCTCGGGTTGGGCCAGCACGAACTCCCGGACCGGCCCGTCCACCCCGCTCAGGGCCCGAAGGCTCTCGACCCAGTAGGGGTTGGGGAGGAACCGGCAGTCGAACATGACGTCGACGTCGAGGGGGACCCCGTGCTTGTAGCCGAATGACACGATCGAGGTCTGCATGGCTTGGATGCCGGGCTCGCCCCCGAAGAGCTCGAGGATCCGGACCCGCAGCTGGTTCACGTTGAGGTCGCCGGTCTCGATGACGACGTCGGCCTCGGCCCGCAGGGGCTCGAGGCGCCGTCGCTCGTCGGCGATCGACTCCTCCACGCCCCTCGCCGCCAGCGGGTGGCGCCGCCTGGTGCCCTCGAACCGGCGCACCAGGACCTCGTCGGGGGCGTCGAGGAACAACACCCGGACCCGATGGCGGGACCGGCGCAGGGAGTCGAGGATCGGGGGGAGGTCCTCGTAGGGTTCGGCCCCGGCCCGACCGATCACGAGCGCGACCCGGTCCCCCTCCACCCCCGGGCGCCCGGCCAGGTCGGCCACCCGGGTGATGAGCGCCGGGGGCAGGTTGTCGATGACGAACCAGCCGAGGTCCTCGAGGGCCGCCCCGACAGTGGAGCGACCCGCTCCGGACATCCCGGTCACGACGAGGAACTCGCCCATGGGGGGCCCAGTCTTGTCGATCGGCGGCCCCAGGGCGGATTCCGCGCTCCTCAGCCCGCCCGGCGCCGGTCGGCGCCCGAGAGGCGCTCGACGACGGCCGCGGCCACCTGGTCGGGCAGCCAGCTCAACCCGGCCAGCTCCTCGGGGGTGGCCGCCTGCACCGCCCGGACCCCGCCGAAGACCGCCACCAGGCGTTTCTTGCGGACCGGGCCGAGCCCGGGGATCCCGTCGAGCACGCTGCGGGTCATCCGTCGGCCCCGGCGCTCCCGGTGGAAGGTGATGGCGAAGCGGTGGGCCTCGTCTCGGACCCGCTGGAGCAGGTAGAGGGCCTCGGAACCCCGGGGGATCCGGACCGCCTCGTCAAGGCCGGGCACGAAGACCTCCTCGAACTGCTTGGCCAGCGCGGCCAGCTCGATCTCCCCGGTCAAGCCCAGCCGCTCGAGCACCCGGACCCCCACCCCGAGCTGGCCCTTGCCCCCGTCGAGCAGCAGGAGCTGGGGCGGGTAGGCGAAGCGCTTGCGGGCCGTCGCCCGCCGCCCGACCGGATCCTCGTCGGCCCCTGCCGCCCGGCGCCGGGCCGCCTCCGCCCGCTCGGCGACCAGATCGGTCAGCCGCCGAGTGAGGACCTCCTCCATCGCGGCGTAGTCGTCGTTGCCGGCCACGTTGCGCACCGCGAAGCGCCGGTAGTCGGACTTCTTGGCCAGGGCGTCCTCGAAGACCACCATAGAGCCGACATAGTCGCTCCCCTGCAGGTGGCTCATGTCGAAGCACTCGATCCGAAGCGGTGCCTGGTGGAGCCCGAGGGCGCTCCGAAGCTCGGTCAGGGCCTTGGACCGGGCGTTGTGGTCCACCGATCGCCGGAGCCGGTGCCGAGCCAGGTCCTCGGCGGCGTTCCGGGTGACCGTCTGGTGCAATGCCCGCTTCTCGCCCCGCTGGGCCACCCGCAGGGTCACCGGGCCGCCGCGCAGGCTCGACAGCCAGGCCCCGAGGACCTCGGCCGAGTCCGGGAGCACCGGGACGAGCACCAGTCGGGGCACCTCGGCCCCCGGGGCCCCGTAGAGGTCCTGGAGGACCCGCTCGACGAACTGCCCGCCGCTCAGGTCCTCGACCTTGTCGGCCACCGAGCCGCTGCGCCCCACGACCCGGCCCCGGCGCACGTGGAACACCTGGATGGCCGCCTCGAGGTCGTCCTCGGCCACGCCGATCAGGTCCAGGTCCTCGGCGCGTCCCGAGACCATCTGCTGGGTCTCGGCCGCCTTGCGCACGGCGACCAGGCGGTCCCGTAGGCGCGCCGCCCGCTCGAACTCGAGCGCGTCGGACGCCCCCTGCATCTCGCGCTTGAGCCGCTCCACGACCGGGGCGGTGTCACCGGAGAGGAACCGCATAAGGTCCTCGACCATCTCGGCGTAGCGCCCGGGCTCGACCGCCCCGACGCACGGACCCGAGCACCGTTCGATGTCGTAGAGGAGGCACGGGCGGCCCAGCCGAGCGTGCCGACTGAACTTCGCCTCCGAGCAGGTGCGCAACGGGAAGCTCCGGAGCAACAGGTCCAGGGTTTCGCGCAGCGCGCCGACGTGGCCGTAGGGGCCGAAGTAGCGCACCCCCTTGCGCTTGCGCCCCCGGAACACGACCGGGCGGGGCCACTCGTCGCTCACCGTCACGGCCAGCCACGGATAGCTCTTGTCGTCCTTCAACCTCACGTTGAACCGGGGCTTGTGGGCCTGGATGAGGGCGTGCTCCAGGATGAGGGCGTCGACCTCGGTGTCCACGACCACCCACTCCACCCGGTCGGCCTGGGCCACCATCTGGGCCGCGCGGGGGGGTAAGGCGCCGGGGTCGGCCCAGTAGTTGGCCAGCCGGTGGCGCAGCGACTTGGCTTTGCCCACGTAGAGGACCCGGCCGTCTCGGTCCAAGAACTGGTAGGAGCCGGGGGCGTCGGGGATGGTGCCCGTCGGCGGTCGGACGTTCACCGTCCCACTCTCGCGCCCTGGAACCCGGGCCGGATCGCTTCTCCGACCGCTCGGCCTTGGGCCGGCGGCGGTCGCCCCGGCGGTCCGGGGTTGGTGCCGGGGAGTGTTGGGGCGTCTCGACCTAGAATGGTTGCAAGCCGGCCTGGTACCCCGGCCACACACCGAGCTCTGAGACCGACACCCCCGCGGATGGGCGACCAGGCTGTCCCCGCCGGTCAGATCAGGGCCTCCCCACGAGGGGGTTATCCATGCTTCGACTCCAGGGTCCGCTCCCCGAGCGTTACACGAAGGCGCCGGCGGGTGAGCTGGCCGGGTGGATCGGCGCGGCCAAGGCGGCCCTCGGCCGCCGGGTGCTCGTGCTGGGCCACCACTACCAGCGTGACGAGGTGATGGCCTGGGCCGACGCCCGCGGCGACTCCTTCGGGCTGTCCCGGACCGCCGCCGACACCCGCGACGCCGAGTTCATCGTGTTCTGCGGGGTCCACTTCATGGCCGAGTCGGCCGACATCCTGACCGCCGACCACCAACAGGTCCTCCTCCCCGATCTCAACGCCGGGTGCTCGATGGCCGACATGGCCGACCTCGACGAGGTCGAGGAGGCCTGGAGCCAGCTCGGCGCGGTCACCGACCTCGAGCGGCTGATCCCGATCACCTACATGAACTCCTCGGCGGCGCTCAAGGCTTTCGTCGGCACCCACGGTGGTGCGGTGTGCACCTCCTCCAACGCCCGGGCCGTGCTCGCCTGGGCGCTCGGCCCGGCCGATGACGGCGGGGCCGGCGGGGACCAGGTCCTGTTCTTCCCGGACCAGCACCTCGGTCGGAACACCGGCTACGACCTCGGCTACGGCGCCGACGACATGGCGGTGTGGAACCCGAGGCTCGCCATGGGCGGGCTCGACGAGGCCAGGGTCAAGGCGGCCACGCTGCTGTTGTGGAAGGGGCACTGCTCGGTACACCAGCGCTTCGCCCCCGAGCACGTGGCGGCGTTTCGAGCCGAGCACCCCGGGGGCATCGTGCTCGTCCATCCCGAGTGCGCCCACGAGGTCGTCGAGCTGGCCGACGAGGTCGGATCGACCGACGCCATCATCCGGGCGGTGGCCGCCGCCCCCTCGGGGGCCACCGTCGGCATTGCCACCGAGATCCACCTGGTCAAGCGGCTTGCCGACGAGCACCCCGACAAGCAGGTCGTCTGCCTCGACCCGCTGGTGTGCCCGTGCTCGACGATGTTCCGCATCGACGCCCCCCACCTGGCCTGGGTGCTCGAGGGCCTGGTGGCCGGGGAGGTCCGCAACCGGATCACCGTCGACCAGGAGACGGCCGCCGGGGCCCAGGTCGCGCTGGAGCGGATGCTGGCCATCACCTGAGACCCAGGCGCCCGCTCCGGATGGACACCTGCGTCCGGGGCGACCAAGCTGTGCGGGGTTGCCGCACCGACGACCCTCCGGAGACCTGATGGACCAGGCGCGCATCGGCATCCTGGTGGTGGCGTACAACGCCGCGTCCACGCTCGCCCAGGTCCTCGACCGCATCCCCGAGAGCGTCCGGCGGCGGGTCGCCGAGGTGCTGGTGTTCGACGACCACAGCCAGGACACGACCTACCTCGTCGGCCTGGGCTACAAGTCCCTGGTCCCCGACCTCCCCTTGACCGTGGTCCGCCACGAGCACAACCTCGGCTACGGCGGGAACCAGAAAGCCGGCTACCGCTGGGCGATCGAGCACGGCCTCGACATCGTGGTCCTGCTCCACGGCGACGGCCAGTACGCGCCGGAGCGCCTGGAGGACCTGATCGGCCCACTCGAGCGGGACGAGTGCGACGCCGTGCTCGGGTCGCGGATGCTCGAGCCGGGGGCGGCCCGGCGCGGCGGGATGCCCCGGTACAAGTACCTCGGCAACCGCATCCTCACCCGGTTGGAGAACGCCCTGGTCGGAACGTCGTTCTCCGAGTGGCACTCGGGGTTCCGCGCCTACCGGGTGCCCTCGTTGGCCGAGATCCCCTTCGAGGGGAACTCCGACGGGTTCGACTTCGACACTGAGATCCTCATCCAACTGGTCGAGTCGGGGCGGCGGGTGTGCGAGGTGCCCATCCCCACCTACTACGGCGACGAGATCTGCTACGTGAACGGCCTGCGCTACGCCCGGGACGTCTCACTCGACGCCCTCCGTTACCGGGCCCACAAGATGGGGCTGGGCTCGGGCGAGCTGGCCTTCGCCAGCGGCGCCTACGAGTGGAAGGAGGACCCCTTCACCTCCCACGGGGTCCTCGAGCGGTGGCTGGCCGAGACCCCGCCGGCCCGGGTGCTCGACCTCGGCTGTGCCGCCGGTGAGCTGGCCAAGCGACTCGCCAAGCTCGGCCACCGGGTGACCGGGGTGGACGCCCCCGAGGTCGCCGCGGCGGCGGCCGAGCACGTCGAGGAGTGCGTCGCCGCCGACCTCGAGGCCGGCCTGCCCGAGGCGGTCGTCGGGCCCTTCGACGTGGTGGTGGCGGCCGACGTCCTCGAGCACCTGTCCCGGCCCGGGCCGCTCCTCGAGGCCCTGGCCGGGCGACTGGCGCCGGGCGGGCGGGTGCTGGTCAGCGTGCCCAACTTCGCCCACTGGTACCCGCGGCTGCGCGTCGCCGCCGGCAGGTTCGACTACGACCGCCGGGGCATCCTCGACGCCGGCCACCTCCGCTTCTTCACCGGGGCCAGCTTCGAGCGCCTGGCCCGGCGCCACGGCTACCGGGTCGTGCGGCGCACAAGCGTCGGGGTCCCCCTCGAGGTGACCCGGCACGGCGCTCGGGTCGGGCGGGCTCGCCGGTTCGCCCGGTGGGCGACGACCCTGGACCGGGGCCTCGGGGTCCTGTGGCCCAACCTCTTCGCCTACCAGTACCTGTTCGAGCTGACCCCGGTGGCGGCCGAGGACCGCTAGCCCCGGATCCGCTCGAGGCGGTCGAGCAGGCCCCGGCAGATCGGGGTGGTGACCGGGAGCCGGCGCAGCTCGCCGGGGAACCTGGCCAGCGTCGGGCCCCCGAGCGGGTCGGTGCCGACGTCGAAGGTGGCCGTGGGCCGCACCAGCCTGGTGCCGAGGACCGCCGCCCCGTCGAGGTGGACGTCGACCGCCGGCAACCTGGCGTCGAACACCACGTCCAGCACGTAGGGACGTCCGGGGACAACCGAGATCACCGGACCGTAGATCCATCGCTGGCCGAAGCCCTCGAAGAGGTAGGCGAACCGGATCCGTCCCGGCGCCAGCGGGTCGACCGCCAGGTAGTCGCCGTGCCCCCGGGTGCCGTTCACGAGCACCGGCCAGAACGCGCCCGGACCCCGGGAAGGGAAGACCGCCCGCAGCCGGAAGTGGCCGGCGGGCTCGGAGCGCTCGACTCCCGCCCATCTCGAACCGTTCGACTGGTAGAGGGCGAAACAGTCGCCCACGATGGCGAGCGACCCCGGCGGCCCGGGCCGGCCGAGGGTGGCCACCTTGGTGACCTCGGGCCGTTCCCCCCCGAACAGGTCGGCGTCGACGCGCTGCTGGAAGGCCACGAACCCCTGGCGCATGGCGGTGGGCACCGAGGGGCGGAGCTGGCGCTGGTAGAGGAGAGCCAGACCGACGTTCACCCACACCCCGAACAGGGCGAGCGCTGTGAGGACCCCCACGGCGAGCCGGCGGCGCCACGGTGCCCAGCCGGCCCACCGGGACCGGGCGAGGGACAGGCCGGCCAGGACCGCCAGGGCCAGGAGCGGCAGTAGATCGGCGAGGTAGCGGTTGGCCACGTACGCGATGACGAGCACCCCGACGCACCCGAGCGCGGCGCCGGCCAGCGGGGCCCGGAGCCGGGCCAGCTCGTCGCCCCCCGGCCGCCGGCGGCGCAGGATCCCCACCACCCCGGCCACCCCCAGGGGCACGGCGACCGGCATCGACGAGGTGACGCTCGAGGCGAAGTCCAAGGTGTCGTAGTGGACCCCCCCCAAGACGGCGGCCTTCGGGGGGAAGGCCAGGAACGGGAAGAGCCGGCTGAAGCGGAGGGCGTCGGGGCGCAGGTACTGGACGATCGCGGTCGGGACGAACTTGAGCCCGAACAGGCTGCCGCCGTTGTCGGCCAGGGTGATGCGGCGGTTCAGGTTGACCGACGTGAAGACCTGCTTGTCGAGCGGGAGGCTCACCAGGGTCCCGAACTTGATCTCGTTGATCGTCACGTACAGGGCGACCGGGATCGCCGCCGCTGCCAGCAGCCAGAGCGCCCAGCGGCCCGGCCCCTGCACCTCGGGCAGGCCCAACCAGCGGAGGGTCGGCGGCGACCCGGGCCCACCGCTCGCTTCGGCCGAGACCCGCGTCCCCCGGCGCCCCGCGAACGCGCCCGCCCCGTAGGCCACCCCGAGCAGCCCGAGACACGCCACCGGTCCGGCGCCCACCGACCCCCGAGTCAGGATGGCGAGGGTCGCGAACAGCCCGGCCGCCGCGAGCGAACGGCCCGAGGGGGCCCGGAGCCACCCGAGCGTGAAGTCGAAGGCCCCAATGGACAGCGCGGCCCCCCACAGCTCGGCCTCGTGGTAGATGAGCGCGTCGGAGCCCAAGAAGAAGAGGACCGACCCTGTCCCCGCCACCAAGAGGACCGCCCCGGTGACCACGGCCTCACGGGTCGTGACGACGGCGTCGGTGATCAGGGCCCGGATCCTCCACCCAAGGGCGGCCAGGAACACCATCGCCACCACGAACCCGAGCAGCATCGAGCAGACAGTGAGGCGGCCGTCGAAACGGTGGGTGAAGAGCAGCACCGGCATGCGCAGGAGCGCCGGGACCGGCCCGTAGTACATGTAGGTGCGGGAACCCTCCCGGATGCCCTCGACGGTGAGCGTGCCCGCCGGCATGTCCCAGTGCCCGTGGAGGAGTGCCCGGGCCTGGACGCTGTAGAAGTTGGCGTAGAGGTTCCGCTGGAGGAGCTGGAACGTCCCCCCGGTGAGCAGCCAGGTGAAACAGACCGTGGCCACGACGATCCCGACGGCGGCGCCGATGGCGTAGCGACGGCGTGAGCCGTCCCCCCGGCCCTCCCTGGCTGCCACCGGCGCGCCAGGGTAGCCGCCGGCCACCCCGGCGCGCGTCCGGGCCCGGGGGGCGACGGGCGTGGTGAAATGGCGTCGGTGCCGCTGACCGTGGCTATCTCCGCTTCCTTCGGTGCCGGGGGCAATGTGCTCGGACCCGACGTCGCCGAGCGCCTGGGGCTGCCGTTCTTCGACCGGGCCATCCCGGCCGCAGTCGCAGCCCGCCTGGCCGTGCCGATCGAGGATGCGGCCGCCCAGGACGAGAAGGCGCCCTCCACCTGGGCCCGGCTCGCCCGCGCCTTCGCCAACATGGCGGTCCCCATGGCGCCCCAGAACCTCGACCCGGGGGAAGACCCGGACCGGTTCAAAGAGCAGACCGAGGGGATCCTCCGCCAGATCGCCGCCACGACCGGCGGCGTCGTCTTGGGACGCGGCGCGGCGGTCGTGCTCGGGGGACGCCCCGACGTGTTGCGGGTCCGGCTCCAGGGTGAGGCCGAGGCCCGGGCGGCCCGGGTGGCCGTGCGCGAAGGCCTCGACCTCGAGTCCGCCCGCCGAATGCAGCGGGAGACCGACGAGGCCCGGGACCATTACCTGCGGCTCTTCTACCGCGTTCGCCCGGGCGACCCCGCCCTCTACGACCTGGTCGTCGACTCAGTCAGGATCCCGATCGAGGTCTGCACCGAGCTGATCGTGCTGGCGGCCGGGGACCTCGGCAAGACGGTCGCCGGCGGCTGAGCGCCGCGGGCGGGAAGGCCCCGCTCAGGCCTTCAACAGCGGGCGCAGCACCTTGCCGGTATGGCTCCCGGGCGTCTTGGCCACCTGCTCCGGCGTCCCCTCGGCGACGACGTTCCCGCCGAGGTCGCCCCCCTCTGGTCCAAGATCGATGATCCAGTCGGCCGTCTTGACCACGTCGAGGTTGTGCTCGATCACCACCACCGTGTTGCCCTGGTCGACCAACCGCTCGAGCACGTGGAGCAGCCGTCGGGTGTCCTCGAAGTGCAGCCCGGTGGTGGGCTCGTCGAGCACGTAGAGGGTGTGGCCAGTCGGCCGGCGCGACAGCTCGCTTGACAGCTTGACCCGCTGGGCCTCACCTCCTGAGAGGGTGGGCGCCGGCTGGCCGAGCCGCACGTAGCCCAGCCCGACGTCCACCAGGGTCTGCATGTGCCGGGCGATGGGCGGCTGGTTGGCGAAGAAGCCCAGCGCTTCCTCGCAGGACATGTCGAGAACGTCGGCGATGCTCTTGTTGCGGAAGGTGACCTCGAGGGTGTCGCGGTTGTAGCGCGAGCCCTGGCAGATCTCACAGGGGACGTAGACGTCGGGCAGGAAATGCATCTCGATCTTGATGGTCCCGTCGCCGCTGCAGGCCTCACAGCGCCCACCGCGCACGTTGAAGGAGAACCGACCGGGCAGGTAGCCCCGGACCTTGGCTTCGGGGGTCTGGCTGAACAGCCGGCGGACGTGGTCGAACACCCCGGTGTAGGTGGCGGGGTTGGAGCGGGGGGTACGGCCGATCGGGGCCTGGTCGACGTCCACCACCTTGTCGAGGTGCTCGATGCCGGTCACCTCCTGGTGGCGGCCGGGGAGGGCCTTGGCCCGGTGCAGGCGGTGGGCGAGGGAGCGGAGCAGGATGTCGTTCACGAGCGTCGACTTGCCCGATCCCGAGACGCCGGTCACCGCGATCAGACATCCGAGGGGGAAGGCGACATCGATGTCGGCCAGGTTGTGCTCGCGCGCGCCCCGGACCACCACGGTCTCGCCAGTGCCGGGGCGGCGGCGCTCGGGGACCGGGATCGACCGCCGACCCGAGAGGTACTGGCCGGTGATGGAGGTCTTGTTGGCGACCAGACCCTTGGCCCCGGTGACCGGTCCGGCGTGGACGATCCGGCCGCCGTGCTCACCGGCCCCGGGGCCGATGTCGACGACGAAGTCGCTGGTCCTGATGGTCTCCTCGTCGTGCTCGACGACGATCACGGTGTTGCCGAGATCCCGCAGGCGGAGCAACGTCCCGATCAGTCGCTGGTTGTCGCGCTGGTGCAGTCCGATGGAGGGCTCGTCGAGGACGTAGAGCACCCCGACCAGGCCGCTGCCGATCTGGCTGGCCAGCCGGATCCGCTGGGCCTCGCCCCCCGAGAGGGTCCCGGCCGATCGGGCGAGCGACAGGTATTCGAGCCCCACGTCGAGCAGGAACTGCATCCGCTCCCGGACCTCCTTCAAGACCCGGTCGGCGATCAGGTGGTCGCGTTCGGAGAGCTCGAGGTCGGCCACGGCCTGGAGCGAGCGCGAGATCGACAGTGAGCAGAGCTCGTGGATGTTCATGCCACCGACGCTGACGGCGAGCGATTCAGGCTTGAGGCGGGCCCCGCCGCAGTCCGGGCAGTCGACCTCCCGCATGTACTGCTCGATCTGCTCGCGCGACCAGTCGGATTCGGCGTCGCCGTGTCGACGGGTGAGCCAGGGGACCACCCCTTCGAAGCGAGTCGTGTACGAGCGTCGACGGCCGAAGCGGTTCTTGTACTGGATGTGCACCGCCTTTCCCCCCGAGCCGTAGAGGACCAGCTTTTTGTCCTTGGCCCGCAATCGCTTCCAGGGGATGGCGACCGAAAACCCGCCCACCTCGGCCAAGCCACTCAACAGGCCCGAGAAGTACTCGCTGCGGGCAGCGGCCCACGGGGCGATGGCACCGCTCTCGATCGACAGCCCCGGGTCCGGCACCACCAGCTCCGGGTCGACCTCGAAGCGGGTCCCCAGGCCCGCACAGGTCGGGCAGGCGCCGTAGGGCGAGTTGAAAGAGAAGTTCCTCGGTGCCGGCTCGTCGAAGCTCAGCCCGCACTGGGTACAGGCCAGGTGCTGGCTGAAGGTGATTCCCTCTTCGCTCGGGGCCTCCCCCCCGGCCTCGGCCCCCGCAGGCGACTCATCCCCGGCCGGGCGCATCAGCACCTCGGCGGTCCCGCCGGTGAGCTCGAGGGCGGTCTCGATCGACTCGGTCAGGCGCTCGCGGATGCCGTCTCGACGGACGAGCCGGTCCACCACCACCTCGATCGTGTGCTGCTCGTAGCGGGCGAGCGACACATCGGCTCGGTCGGCGAGCTCGACCGGCACGCCGTCGACCCGGACCCGGGCAAACCCCTGGCGGGCCAGGTCCTCGAGCAGCGAGCTGTACTCGCCCTTGCGACCCCGCACGACCGGGGCGAGGACCGAGAACCGCGTGCCCTCGGGCAGTTCGAGCACCCGATCGACGATCTGCTGGGGGGTCTGTCGGGCCACCGGGCGGCCGCAGTTGGGGCAGTGGGGCCGCCCTATCCGGGCGTAGAGGAGGCGCAGGTAGTCGTACACCTCGGTGATCGTGCCGACGGTCGAGCGGGGGTTGCGCGACGCCGACTTCTGGTCGATCGAGATCGCCGGCGAGAGTCCCTCGATGAAGTCCACGTCGGGCTTGTCCATCTGGCCCAGGAACTGCCGGGCGTACGCCGAGAGGGACTCGACGTAGCGCCGTTGGCCCTCGGCGTAGATCGTGTCGAAGGCGAGAGAGGACTTCCCCGACCCCGAAAGGCCGGTGAAGACGATCAATCGGTCCCGGGGCAGCTCGAGCGAGACGTCCTGGAGGTTGTGCTCGCGTGCCCCGCGGATGACCAAACGGTCAGACACGATCGGAGGATACCGGAGGGCTCTGACCGGCCCGCCCGGTCAGGCCACGCCAGCGCTGGAGCGCAGCTCGGCCAGCTCGTCTCGCAGGAGCGCCGCCTCCTCGAACCGCAGCTCGGCGGCGGCCCGGCGCATCTCGGCCTCCAGCTGGTGGATGATCTTGCGCAGCTCGGGCGACGCCGTGAGCGTGTCGGCACCCTTCGGGCCCTCCAGGCCGGCCCGCACCCGCAGGGCCCGGGTGCCCTGGCGGGCACGCACCTCGGCTCGGCTGCGCTTGGCCCGAGACGCGCCAGCGTCCCCTGACCCGCGCAGGCGCTCCAAGATGTCGGTCACCGCCTTGCGGATGGACTGGGGATCGATGCCGTGCTCGGCGTTGTAGGCGATCTGGCGGACCCGGCGCCGCTGGGTCACCGACACCGCCTCGCGCATGGAGTCGGTGATGGTGTCGGCGTAGAGGACCACGCTCCCCTCGACGTTGCGGGCGGCCCGGCCCATCGTCTGGATCAGCGATGACGTCGAGCGTAAGAACCCCTCCTTGTCGGCGTCGAGAATGGCCACCAGCGACACCTCGGGCAGGTCCAGGCCCTCGCGCAGGAGGTTGATCCCGACCAGGACGTCGACCTCGCCCAGCCGGAGGCTCCGCAGGATCTCGATCCTCGTGATGGTGTCGATGTCCGAGTGGAGGTACTGGACCCGGATCCCGGCATCGGCGAGGTAGTCGGCCAGGTCCTCGGCCATCTTCTTGGTGAGGGTGGTGACGAGCACCCGGCCGCCGCGGCCCACGGCGTCTTCGATCCGGCCCATGAGGTCGTCGATCTGGCCCTTGGTCGGTACGAGGACCACCTCGGGGTCAACCAGGCCGGTGGGCCGGATCACCTGCTCGACCACCTGGGCCGACTCGGCCCGCTCGTAGGGGCCGGGCGTCGCCGAGACGAAGATGGTCTGGTTCGTCCTGGCCACGAACTCGTCGAAGCGCAGCGGCCGGTTGTCGACGGCCGAGGGCAGCCGGAACCCGTGCTCGACAAGGACGTCCTTTCGGGAGCGGTCGCCGGCGTACTGGCCGTGGAGCTGGGGGACGGCGACGTGGCTCTCGTCGATCACCGTGAGGAAGTCCTCGGGGAAGAAGTCGAGCAGCGTGTATGGGGTCTGCCCGGGCGCCCGGCCGTCCAGGTGCCGGCTGTAGTTCTCGATCCCCGAGCAGACACCGGTCTCGGCCAACATCTCGAGGTCGTGCTGGGTCCGGACCCGCAGGCGCTGGGCCTCGAGAAGCTTGCCCTCTCCTTCGAGCTCGGCCAGCCGCTCCTGGAGCTCGGCCTCGATGGAAC
>DAHUZS010000140.1 GCA_027315045.1 Acidimicrobiaceae bacterium | reverse complement strand
CCAAGCGGGGCGTGGGCGACACCAGCGTCGACCGCATCGACCGGTGGGCCCGGTCCCGGGGCGTCTCCTTCGCCGCAGCCGTCGCCGAGGCGGAGGCGGCCGGAGTCACCGGCAAGGCGGCGAACGGTCTGCGGCGGCTGGAGGAGATCCTGTCCGGCCTGCGCGAGAGCGTCGCCGCCGGCGGTGAGGACGCCGGCCCGGCCCGGCTGCTCGAGCAGATCGCCGAGCGGACCGGCTACACCGACGAACTGATCGCCGAGAACTCGCTGGAGGCCGCGGGGCGGATCGAGAACATCGAGGAGCTCATAGGCGCGGCCCGCCAGGCCGAGACCCTGGAGCAGTTCCTGGAGGAGGTCAGCCTGGTCGCCGACAGCGACGAGGTCGACGGCGACTCCTCCCGGGTGACCCTGATGACCCTGCACACGGCCAAGGGCCTCGAGTTCTCGGCGGTGTTCCTCTCGGGCCTCGAGGAGGGGATCTTCCCCCACCTGCGCACCCTGGCCGACCCGATGGAGCTCGAGGAGGAGCGCCGGCTGTGCTACGTCGGGGTCACCCGGGCCAAGGAGCGGCTCTACCTTTCCCACGCTTGGCGCCGGACGCTGTGGGGGTCGACCTCGCACAACATCCCGTCGCGGTTCTTGTCCGAGGTGCCGGCCGAGCTGGTGGAGGACGTGGGGGTGGTGGGCTCGAGCACCTCGGGCCTCGGCCTGCCCCCTGCGCCGGGGCGGCGCCAGTCGAGCGGGGCCGAGACGCTGGGCCTGGCGGCGGGGGACCGGGTGGTCCACGACCGTTGGGGTGAGGGCACCGTGGTGTGGACGAAGGGGGAGGGCGATGGGGCGCAGGCCGAGGTGGTCTTCGCCTCGGTCGGGACCAAGAAGCTCCTGCTCTCGGCGGCCCCGCTACGCCGGGGGTGAGACTGGCCCGGCCGGGGCACCCGCGTATCATCGAGCCTGATGCGACGTCCCTATCGCGTGGTCGTGGCCAAGCCCGGTCTCGACGGGCACGACCGGGGGGCGAAGGTCATCGCCCGGGCGCTGCGTGACAGCGGGTTCGAGGTGGTCTACACCGGGCTCCACCAGACCCCCGAGCAGGTGGTCGCGGCGGTCGTGCAGGAGGATGCCGACGCCGTAGGCCTGTCGATGCTCTCGGGGGCCCACCTGGCGCTGGTCCCCAAGGTGTTGGACGCCCTGTCGGCCGCCGGGCGCGGGGACGTCCTGGTCCTCGTCGGGGGCATCATCCCCGATGCCGACATCGCGAGGCTCACCGAGCTCGGCGTGGCTGCGGTGTTCACACCCGGGGCGCCGCTCCCCTCGATCGGGGCCTGGCTGGCCGAGGCGCTCGACCGCCGCGAGGAGGCGCTCGGGGTCTGAGGGCGCCGGGGCCGGCCCCGGAAGCGGCGCGAGTGCGTCGGGCGGTCGGATTTTCCGTGCCCCGGGGCCAAAGGGGAGACTGAGGCCGCCGGACACCGGGAGTGGTGTCCGGCGGCCCCAAGGCGTCGAACCAAAGAGAAAGCAGGCCGAGGACACCGTGGATCTCTTCGAGTACCAGGGCAAGCAGTACTTCGCCCGCTTCGGCATCCCCACCTCCCCCGGCGGCGTCGCCGACACCGTCGCGCAGGCCGTCGAGCAGGCCGAGCTGGCCGGCTACCCGGTGGTGGTGAAGGCGCAGGTGAAGGTGGGCGGCCGAGGGAAGGCCGGCGGGATCAAGCTGGCCGGTGACGCGGCAAAGGCCGCGCAGGCGGCCGAGGCGATCCTCGGCATGGACATCAAGGGCCACGTGGTCCGGCGGCTCTGGATCGAGCACGCCTCGGACATCGCCAAGGAGTACTACGCGAGCTTCACGCTCGACCGCCCGGCCAAGCTGCATCTCGGGATGCTGTCGGCCTCGGGCGGGGTCGAGATCGAGGAGGTCGCGGCGACCAACCCCGAGGCCATCGCCCGCCTCCACGTCAACCCCGTCGACGGGCTCGACGAGGCGACCGCCCGGCGCTGGGTGGACGAGGCCCAACTTGACGAGCCGGCCCGGGACGAGGCCGCCCGTCTCCTCGTGCGTCTCTACCGTTGTTTCGTGGAGGGCGACTGCGACCTGGCCGAGATCAACCCGCTCATCCTCACCACCGAAGGGGCCGTGCACGCCCTCGACGCCAAGGTCACGCTGGACGAGAACGCTACCTTCCGGCACCCCGAGTGGGAGGAGCTGGCCGGGGGGGAGGCCGAGGACCCGAGGGAGCAGATGGCCAAGGAGAAGGGCCTCAACTACATCGGCCTCGACGGCTCGGTCGGCATCATCGCCAACGGCGCCGGCCTGGCCATGAGCACCCTCGACGTCGTCAACCAGGTGGGCGGCTCGGCGGCCAACTTTCTCGACATCGGCGGGGGGGCCAACGCCGCGGTCATGTCGGCCGCCCTGGAGGTGATCAACTCCGACGCCAAGGTGCGGTCGATCCTGGTCAACATCTTCGGCGGGATCACCCGGGTCGACGACGTGGCCAACGGGGTGATCGAAGCGCTCTCCCGGGTGGAGATCCGCTCACCGATCGTGCTGCGCCTCGACGGGACCAACGCCGAGGCCGGCCGGGCCCTGCTCGCTCCCCATCTCTCCGAACGGGTGCTGGCCGAGCCGACCATGCTTTCGGCCGCCCGGCGGGCCGTCGAGCTGACCCGATAGCGAGGAGACCGAGATGAGCATCTTCGTCGACGAGACCACGACCGTGCTCGTGCAGGGCCTGACCGGCGGGCAGGGTCGCTTCCACGGACTCCGCAACCGGGACTACGGCACCAAGGTCCTGGCCGGGGTGACGCCGGGGAAGGGCGGCACCGACGTGGAGGGCGTCCCAATCTACGACACCGTGGCCGAGGCGGTGGGGGCCACGGGGGCCACCGCCTCCTTCGTGGTCGTGCCGCCCCGCTTCGCCTGCGACGCCATCTTGGAGGCGGCGAAGGCCGGGATCACCTTCATCGTCTGCATCACCGAGGGGATCCCGGCCCAGGACGAGGCCCTGGCCTACAACCGCCTGGTCCGGGAGTTCCCGGCCACCAGGCTGCTCGGTCCGAACTGCCCGGGGATCATCTCGCCGGGCAAGACCAACATCGGGATCACCTCGGGGGACATCGCTTTGGCCGGCGGGCCGGTCGGCATCGTCAGCCGCTCGGGCACCCTCACCTACCAGGCCCTCCACGAGCTGTCCCAGCAGGGGATCGGGCAGACCACCTGCGTGGGAATCGGGGGTGACCCGGTGCCCGGGACCAACTTCATCGACTGCCTCGAGGCCTTCGAGGCCGACCCCGAGACCAGGGCGGTGATGATGATCGGGGAGATCGGGGGCTCCGAGGAGGAGCGTGCGGCCGAGTTCATCGGGTCGAGGATGACCAAGCCGGTGGTGGCCTACATCGCCGGGGTCACCGCTCCGCCGGGCCGCAAGATGGGCCACGCCGGGGCCATCATCTCGGGTTCCCAGGGGACGGCCCAGGCGAAGATGGAGGCCCTGGAGACCGCCGGCGCCGTGGTGGCGGCGAACCCCACCGAGGCGGGGGAGAAGATGGTCGAGATCGTCCGGAACCTGCCCTAACCTTTTGTGGGCGACAGCTTCATGATGTCATGATGACATCATGAAGCTGTCGTCGCTGGCCGACGCCCTCAGGGCAGAGCTCGACGAGGTCGCCGACCTCGGCGGGCCGGTGGCCGACGCGGCGGGACGGCTCGCCCCGATGCTCGTGCGGGCGACCACCTCGTTGGTGCTGGCCGTGCTGTCGGAGGCGACGACCCAGGTCTCGGCTGAGCTCCCCGACGGTGACGTCGAGCTCCGGCTGGCCGGCGACGACCTGTCGTTCGCGTACGTGGCCGAGCCCTCGCCTGCCACCGGCGCCGACGGCGAGCCGAGCGCCCGGATCACGCTACGGCTGAGCGAGGACCTGAAGCAGCGGATCGAGGCGCGAGCGGCGGCCGAGGGGCTCTCGGTGAACACGTGGGTCCTGCGCCAGCTGGAGCGCCAGTCCCGGCCACCGTCAAGGTCGTCCGGGCGGTCCCGGCTGCACGGGTTCGACACGAGCTGAGCGCGAGGGAGCGATGCACGAGCGGTTCGAGACCCCCGGTCCGGTCCGGGTCGTGGTGGAGAACGAGTGCGGGCTGGTCAGCGTCGAGTGCGTCGCTGCAGGGGAGACGCAAGTCCGGGTGGAGGGCGAGGGCCAGGCGGCCGAGCTGGCCGAGACGAATTCGGTCAGCTGTACTCCCGACGGCCGACTGGTCCGGGTCCAGGTGCCCCGGCGCCGTTTGGGCCGGCGCTCCATCGGCAACGTGGGGGTGGCGATCACCGCACTGCTCGGTGCGGGACTGGACCTGCCGGGCGACGCTCCACGCCACGAGCGGCTCCATCGCGCTGGTCGAGGCGGGGGCGGACCTCCGGGTTGCGACGGCCAGGGGGGACATCACCCTCGGGGCGGTGTCGGGGGAGATCTGAGCCCAGTCGGCTTCGGGTGGCATCGAGGTCGGCTCGGCGGCCCGGGCCGACCTGCGGTCGACGTGGTCCTGCGTCGCCTGGTCGGCGACGCAGGGGTCTCCACCGTCTCGGGGCGGGTCGAGATGGCCCACTGCGCCTCGGGGTCGATCCGGGTGGAGTCGGTCTCCGGTTCGGTGAGTGTCGGGGTGCCCCCGGGGGTTGCGCTGCGCGTCGACGCCGATTCGGTCTCGGGCCGGGTGTCCTCGGAGATCCCGATCGCCGAGGAGGAACCGCCCACCGCCCGGCCGTCGCTGGCGGTGACGGTGGCGACGCTGAGCGGCGACATCAGCCTGCGCCGGGCGGCCGAACCGGCCCGGATGGCCTGACCCCCGGCCCCGGGGGGTGGTCTTGACCACTACGGTGAGCCCGTGCGCGTCGCTGTGCTCGTTTCGGGCTCCGGGACGATCCTCGACGCGATGATCGACCGGGGCGTCCCGGTCGCCCTCGTCCTCTCGGACCGCCCCTGCCGCGCGCTCGAGGTGGCGGCGGACGCCGGGGTGCCGGCTCGCCTTGTCGAGCGCCGGGACTTCGGCGGGTTCGGGCCCCACTTCGACCGCCGGTCGTACACGGTGGCGGTGACCGAGGCCCTCTCGGCGGCTGAGGTCGACCTGGTCGCCATGGCCGGGTTCGGGACCGTCCTCGACCAGCCGGTCCACGACGCCTTCGGCGGTCGGATCCTCAACACCCACCCGGCGCTGCTCCCGGCGTTCCCCGGTTGGCACGCGGTGGAGGCGGCCCTCGAGGCCGGGGTCCGGGTAACCGGGTGCACGGTGCACCTGGCCACCCTCGAGACCGACGCCGGCCCGATCCTGGCCCAGGAGGCGGTGCCGGTCCTCGAGGACGACACGGTTGGGACCCTGCACGAGCGGATCAAGGCGGTCGAGCGTCGGCTCTATCCCGACACCGTGCTCGACGTGCTCGGCCGGCTGGCCACCGCCGGGGGGCCGGCCGAAGGAGGAGCATGAGGGCACTGCTGTCGGTCTACGACAAGGCCGGCCTGGTGGAGCTGGCTTCGGGCCTGGCCGACCTCGGGTTCGAGCTCCTGGCCAGTGGCAACACCGCGGCCGCGCTGGCCGAGGCGGGGATCCCGCATCGCCCGGTGGCCGAGGTGACCGGGGCCCCCGAGATCCTGGGGGGGCGGGTGAAGACCCTGCACCCGGCGATCCACGGCGGCATCCTGGCTGACCGGTCGGTGCCCGAGCACCTCGCCGATCTCAAGCGCCAGGGCATCGAGCCCATCGACCTCGTGGTGTGCAACCTGTACCCGTTCTCCTCCGACCCCTCGGTCGAGCTGATCGACGTGGGGGGCCCGACCATGGTCCGGGCCGCGGCCAAGAACTTCGCCCACGTCGGTGTGGTGGTCTCCCCGGCCGACTACCCGGCCGTCCTGGCCGAGCTCACGGGCTCCGGCGCGCTCGGCGAAGAGACGAGGCGGCGGCTGGCCCGCAAGGCCTTCGCCCACACCGCCGCCTACGACGCCGCCATCGTGAGCTGGCTGGACCACGGCGAGCTGTTGCCCGAGACCCTGGCGCTCACCCTGGAGCGGGCCGAGATCACCCGCTACGGGGAGAACCCCCACCAACACGGTGCCCGCTACCGGGTGGTCGGGAGGCCGAGCTGGTGGGACGGGGCGACCAAGCTGGCCGGCAGCCCGCTCAGCTACCTCAACCTGTTCGACGCCGACGCCGCCTGGCGGCTGGTGCACGAGCTGGCCGACGACGCCGGGAGACCGGCCGTCGCCATCATCAAGCACGCCAACCCGTGTGGCGCGGCGGTGGCAAGTGACCTCGTCGACGCCTACCGGCGGGCGCTCGAGGGCGACCCGGTGTCGGCGTTCGGCGGCGTGGTGGCTCTGTCGGGCCCGGTCGACCTGGCGGTGGCCGAGGTCGTTACCGCGGGGCCGCAGGCCGACGTCATCGTGGCCCGTTCCTTCGACGACGACGCTCGGGCGCGCCTGGTGGCCAGGCGCAAGGCCACCCGCCTCCTGGCCGCGCCGCCCCCCGAGGTTCCTGGCCCCCAGGTCCGCAGCATCGGCGCGTCGGTGCTGGTCCAGGAGGCTGACCGTATCGTGGTGCCCCCGGCGGAGTGGAAGGTGGTGTCTCGGGCGACCCCCACCGAGGAGCAGTGGCGGGACCTGGTGCTGGCCTGGCGGGTCTGCGCCCGCAGCACCTCGAACGCGGTGGTGGTGGTGGCGGGCGGCCAGCTGGTCGGCGTGGGTGCCGGCCAGCCGTCGCGGGTCGGCGCGGCCGAGCTCGCGGTGGGCAGAGCCCAGGAGCGGGCCAAGGGCGGGGCGGGGGCGAGCGACGCCTTCTTCCCCTTCCCCGACGGGCTTGAGGTCCTGGCGGCGGCCGGCGTCGGCGCCGTCGTGCACCCCGGTGGCTCGGTGGGCGATCCGGCGGTGATCGAGGCCGCCGACCGCGCCGGGGTGGCTCTGGTGGCGACGGGCGAGCGCCACTTCCGCCATTGACCCCGCGACGCCCAGGCGTCGGGCGCCGGCGGACCGGCGGGACGAGTCGGTGAGCGCGATCGTCCTCGACGGCGAAGCGGTCGCGGCCCGGGTCCGGGCCGAGGTGGCGGCGCGCACGGCCGAGTTGGCGGCCGTGGGGCGGCGGGTCGGGCTCGGGACCATCCTGGTTGGCGACGACGTGCCGAGCGCCCGCTACGTGGCGATGAAGCACCAGGATTCGACCGAGGTCGGCATGGCCTCCTTCCACCAGCACCTCGAGGCGACGGCGACCCAGCGCGAGGTGGAGGAGGCGGTCGAGCGGTTCAACTCGGACCCGGCGGTGGACGCCTTCTTGGTCCAGGTGCCGCTGCCGGCCCACCTCGACGAGGAGCGCGTCCTCCTCGGTGTCGAGCCGGACAAGGACGTCGACGGCCTCCAACCGGTGAACCTGGGACGCCTGGTGATGGGGGCCCCGGGGCCGCTGCCCTGCACCCCCGCCGGCATCCTTGAGCTGCTCCACGCCTACGACGTTCCGGTCGAGGGCCGCCACGTCGTGATCATCGGCCGGGGTCTCACCATCGGGCGCCCGCTGGCCCTCCTGCTCGCGCTCAAGCGGCCGGGCTGCAACGCGGCGGTCACCGTGGTCCACACCGGGGTCCCCGACTTGGCCGAGCACGTGCGACGGGCCGACATCGTGGTGGCGGCGGCCGGGTCGGCCGGCTTGGTCACCAAGGACATGGTGAGGCCGGGTGCCGCGGTGGTCGGCGCTGGGACCAGCTGGGCGGGCCGCAAGGTCCTCTCGGACGTGGCCGAGGACGTGGCCGAGGTGGCCGGGTGGATCACCCCCCGCCTCGGGGGCGTCGGGCCGATGACCCGGGCCATGCTGCTGCGCAACGCCCTCCGGGCGGCCGAGGAGGCCTGAGTCGCGATGCCGGTTCCCCCCGGGCGGCCAGGGGCTCGGCCCGGCCTACGCTGGGGGCCGTGACCAGGATCTCGGACCTGCTGGCGGCGGGCCCGACCTACTCGTTCGAGTTCTTCCCGCCCAAGAGCGACCGGGAGCTCCTGGTGCTCTCCCGGACCCTGCTCGAGCTCCAGCCGCTCGGCCCCTCCTTCGTCTCGGTCACCTACCGCGGCGGGGCCGAGTCCCGCCAACGGACCCAGGACCTCGTCACCGGGATGCTCCACACCTCCGCCCTGGCGCCGATGGCCCACCTGGTGTGTGTGGCCCACACCCGTCTCGAGCTGGCCGAGATCCTGGTTTCGCTGCGCAAGGCCGGGATCGAGAACGTGCTCGCCCTCGGGGGTGACCCGACCGACGACGCCAGGGCACCTCGGGAGCTCGCCCACGCCGTCGAGCTGGTCGAGTTGGCCCGGGCCATCGGGGGCTTCGCCATCGGGGTGGCCGCCCACCCGGCGGGCCACCCGGCCTCGCCCGACCTGGTGTCGGACCGAGACCACCTGGCCGAGAAGCTGACGCGGGCCGACTTTGCCATCACCCAGTTCTTCTTCGAACTGGACGAGTACCTGGGGCTCGTGGCCGACATGGCCGGGCGGGGGATCGACAAGCCGGTCCTCCCGGGCATCATGCCGGTCACCTCGATGCGCTCGATTCCCCGTATGGCCGAGATGGGGGCGGCGGTGCCCGAGTGGATGACCAGCGCGCTGGCCGAGGCCGACGCGGCGGGCGGCTCCGACGCCGTGCGCCGACGCGGCGTGGAGCTGGCCACCGAGCTGTGCCGGGCGTTGCTCGCCGCCGGGGCTCCGGGCCTGCACTTCTACACGCTCAACCAGAGCCGCGCGACCCGCGACATCTACCTGTCCCTGGGGCTCGCCCCCGACTTGAGCCGCGCCGGGACGGGGTGAGCGACGTGGCGGACCGCCGACTTGCGCGTCGGCGCGATGTGACCTAGGAGCAGAACCATGGCAGAGAAGATCAAAATGGGCGCTGACGGCGTCCTGTCCGTCCCGCCCGAGCCGATCATCCCCTTCATCGAGGGGGACGGCACCGGGGTCGACATCTGGCCGGCCGCCCGGCTGGTCCTCGACGCGGCGGCGGCCAAGCAGGGCGCCACCATCTCCTGGAAGGAGGTGCTCGCCGGTGAGAAGGCGTTCCGGGAGACCGGCAGCTGGCTCCCCGACGAGACGGTCGAGGCTTTCAGGGACCACCTGATCGGGATCAAGGGCCCGCTCACCACCCCGATCGGCGGGGGCATCCGCTCGCTCAACGTCGCGCTGCGCCAGCTCCTCGACCTCTACGTGTGCCTGCGGCCGGTGCGCTGGTTCGCCGGGGTGCCCTCACCGGTCCGTCGTCCCGAGCTCGTCGACATGGTCATCTTCCGAGAGAACACCGAGGACGTCTACGCCGGCTACGAGGTCGAGGCGGGTACGCCCGAGGCCGAGCAGCTCGCCGAGTACCTCCGGGACCAGATGGGCTGGCCGATCCGGGAGGGCTCGGGCATCGGCATCAAGCCGATCTCGCAGATGGGGTCCAAGCGGCTCATCCGGGCGGCCATCAACTACGCGCTCGACCACGACCGGCGTTCGGTGACCCTGGTGCACAAGGGCAACATCCAGAAGTTCACCGAGGGCGCCTTCCGGAGCTGGGGCTATGAGCTGGTGAAGGAGGAGTTCGCCGACCGTGCCGTCGGCTGGGAGGACTGCGACGGCGAGCCCGGCGACCGGCTCCTTGTGAAGGACACCATCGCCGACATCACCCTCCAGCAGGTGCTGACCAGGCCGGCCGACTTCGACGTCATCGCCACCACCAACCTGAACGGCGACTACCTCTCCGACGCCCTGGCCGCCCAGGTCGGCGGCATCGGCATCGCCCCGGGGGCGAACATCAACTACGTCACCGGGCACGGGGTGTTCGAGGCCACCCACGGCACCGCGCCCAAATACGCCGGCCAGGACAAGGTGAACCCGGGCTCGGTCCTGCTCTCGGGGGTGCTCATGTTCGAGCACCTGGGCTGGACCACCGCCGCCGCCGACATCGTGAAGGCACTCGAGGCGACGATCGCCGACAAGATCGTGACCTACGACTTCGCGCGTCTCATGGAGGGGGCCACCGAGGTGAAGTGCTCGGAATTCGCCTCGGCGATCGTGGACAGGCTGTAGCCGAGCACGTCAACACAGGAGGCCCCAAATGGCACAAGGCAGCGCACCTCTGCAGGTCACCGTCACAGGAGCGGCGGGCCAGATCGGCTACTCGTTGCTCTTCCGGATCGCGTCGGGGCAGCTGTTCGGCCCGGACCAACCGGTCGTGCTTCGCCTGCTCGAGATCGAGCCGGCCATGAAGGCGCTCGAGGGCGTGGTCATGGAGCTCGACGACTGCGCCTTCCCGCTGCTGGCCGGCATCGTGGCGACCGACAGCCTGAAAGAGGCGTTCGACGGGGCCAACTGGGTCCTGCTCGTCGGGTCGATCCCCCGCAAGGCGGGCATGGAGCGCGGCGACCTGTTGAACGTGAACGGGGGGATCTTCAAACCCCAGGGCGAGGCCATCGCCGGCAACGCCGCCGCCGACGTGTCGGTCCTCGTGGTCGGCAACCCCTGCAACACCAACTGCCTGATCGCCCGGTCCGCCGCCCCCGACGTGCCGGCCGACCGGTGGTTCGCCATGACCCGGCTGGACGAGAACCGGGCCAAGTCTCAGCTGGCCAAGCGGGCCGGGGTCCCGGTGGCCGACGTCACCAACATGGCGATCTGGGGGAACCACTCGGCCACGCAGTTCCCCGACTTCGCCCACGCCCGCATCAGCGGGGCTCCGGCCCCTGAGGTCATCGCGGAGCACGACTGGCTGCGGGGCGAGTTCCTGACGACGGTCCAGAAGCGGGGTGCGGCCATCATCGAGGCTCGAGGGCTGTCGTCGGCCGCCTCGGCCGCCAACGCCGTCGTCGACACCGTCCGGTCGCTCACCACCCCCACCCCGGGAGGCGACTGGTTCTCGGTCGCGGTGGCGAGCCGGGGCGAGTACGGCACCCCCGAGGGTCTGCAGTTCGGGTTCCCGGTGGTCGCCGACGGCTCCGGCGGCTTCCGGGTGGTCGAGGGCCTCACCCACGACGATTTCGCGGCCGAGCGGATCCGCCTGACCACCGAGGAGCTGGAGGGCGAGCGGGCCGACGTCCGTCGGCTCGGGCTCGTGGGCTAGCGGCGCGCCGGCCAGGACTCCCGCTCGAGCACCCAGCGGGTGGTGGTCTGGAGGGCGTTGATCGGACCCGGCGTGGTCTGGTGGGAGAACAGGTACCGGAACCCGACGCGCTGCAGGGTCCGGTTGGGCGCCCGGTTGAAGGCGTTGGGCTCGCAGAAGATACGCCGGAGGCCGAGCGCCTCGAAGTAGTGGTCGACGCTGCCGGCCACGAACTCGGTCCCGAGACCCCGTCGGCGGTGGGACGCCTCGAGCACGTGGAGGTGCATGAACGCCGCCTCCCCGAGGACCAGGCGGTCGAGGGTGCTGAAGCCGACCGCATCACCGTCGAGCTCCCAGATCACGGCGTACATGGACCGCTCGCCGAGGGGTCGCGCGACCTCCTCCTCGTACGCGCGGCGCCACGCTTCTTTGGCGGGGAGGAGTGCCCGCACCACGCCCATCATGGCCAGGTGCTCGTCGGTGGCGTCGTGGAAGTAGTCGATCCGCAGGCTGACCTCCGCCGGCGCCATCTCCCGGACACTCAGGTGCCCGGCGCCACGATCGGGCGGGGCACCGGTGCTCGCCGTCCTCAGGAGCTCACCGCGACCGGGTCGAAGCCGGCATTGCGGAGGAACGACAGCTTCTTCTCCAACGCGTCACGCCACAGGGCCATCTCCTCGTCGAAGTGCGAGCGGTCGCCCTCCTCGAAGGCGTGCTCGAGCTCGTCGAACGCCGCGTCCTCGGCATCGAGCAACTCGCGGTACTTCAAGAAGAATTGATCCTCCATCGGCTGTGACACGCAGGTCCTCCCGGTCCACTCGACCCGCTCGGTGCGAGCTGCCTCACCAGCGAGACTACGCCACCGCCTCGGCGCCGACCAGGGTCGCAGGGTCGGGCGGACGGGTGGCGGCACCTCTTCCAACCCCGACAAGCGAGGGGGCGGGAGGCGCCGTCGGGGCCTCAGAAGGTGGTCTCGGCCTGAAGGGCCGACATCCGACCGGCCGCCGCGGCCAGGATCGCCTGGCCCGTGACCAGGACCGACAGGTCGCCCCGGACCCGGACCCGGCCCGCCGCCAGGGCCTCGGTCGGGTCGAGCTCGCCGCGTGACAGGGCCGCGGCGTCGTCGTAGGGGAGCGAGATGACCACATCGGCCGGTGGCGTGTCCGGCCCGGCGAGGGCGAGGACGGCCGAGGTGTCCTCGACGGCGAGCAGGACCCGCAGCGGCCCGGCGTCCTCGGGCCGACCGGGCACCCCGTGCACCACCTCCTCGACGCGGAAGTGGCCGGAGCTGGCCCGCACCGATCCGGCCCCGAGCCCCTTGAGGTCGACCCCCGCCAACGCCGCGTTGAAGGCGCCGATCCACTCCTCCGAGAGGAAGCGGGCCACCTTAGCGGCCGTGGGTGGCAGCCTCGCTCGGCGAGGCCCTGCGCCGGCGGAGGATCTTGCGACCGAGCCAGGCCACCGGGTCGTACGAAGCGTCGACGACGCGCTCTTTGAGCGGGATGATTGCGTTGTCGGTGATCTTGATGTGCTCGGGGCAGACCTCGGTGCAGCACTTGGTGATGTTGCACATGCCGAGCCCCTCCCGCTGGCGCAAAAGCTCCCGGCGGTCGTTGGTGTCGAGGGGGTGCATCTCGAGCTCGGCGAAGCGGACGAAGAAGCGGGGTCCGGCGTAGTGGGCCTTGTTCTCCTCGTGGTCGCGGATCACGTGGCAGACGTCCTGGCACAAGAAGCACTCGATGCACTTGCGGAACTCCTGGCCCCGTTCGATGTCGGCCTGGGCCATCCGGTGGCCGCCCTCGGGGCGGGGCGGGGGGGCGAAGGCCGGGACCTGCTTGGCCACCTCGAAGTTGAACTTCACGTCGGTGACCAGGTCCCGGATGATCGGGAAGCCGTGCATCGGCGCCACCGTGACCGGGCCCTCAGGGAGCTGGTCCATCCGGGTCATGCACATGAGTCGGGGCTTGCCGTTGATCTCGGCCGAGCAGGAGCCGCACTTGCCGGCCTTGCAGTTCCAGCGGCAGGCGAGGTCGCCGGCCTGGGTGGCCTGGATGCGGTGGACGACGTCGAGGACGACCTCACCCTCCTGGGCGGCGAGCCGGAACTCGGCGAAGCTCCCGCCCGAGCGGTCCCCCCGCCACACCCGCATGATCACGTCGGCCATCAGTGGTTCTCCTCGAACAGGGTCGCGAGCTCGGGGGGCATCTCGGGGATCGGCTCTGAGCCGATCTTGACCTCCTCGCCCACGCCGCCCCCCGACGGCTGGCGCTGGACCAGGTTGACCTTGCCGAACTCGGGGTCGGCGCTCGGGTAGTCCTCCCGGGTGTGGCCCCCCCGGCTCTCCTTGCGGTCCCGGGCCCCGAGGGTCACGCACTTGGAGACGGTCAGCATGGCCGGCAGGTCGGTGGCCAGGTTCCACGCCGGGTTGTAGGCCCGTCCGCCGGCGACGGCGACGCGGGAGGAGCGGAAGGTGAGCTCCTCGACGCGTTCCAGGGCCTGCTCCAGCTCGTCACCGGTGCGGATGATGCCGACCAGGGTCTGCATGGTGTCCTGGAGCTGCTGGTGGAGCTCGTAGGGGTTCTCACCCTCGTCGCGCTCGAAGGGGGCCATGGCCTCGGCGACCGAGTGTTCGATCTCGGCCCGGTTGGGGACCGGCGTCCCGCCGCGGCCCTCCGCGTAGTCCGATGCCCCGCCCCCGGCCCGGTGCCCGAAGACGAGCAGGTCGGAGAGGGAGTTGCCCCCCAGACGGTTGGACCCGTGCATCCCCCCGGCGGCTTCACCGCAGACGAAGAGGCCGGGCACCGTGGCCGCCGCGGTGTCGGCGTCGACTCGGACCCCGCCCATCATGTAGTGGCAGGTCGGTCCTACCTCCATCGCCTCGGCGGTGATGTCGACGCCGGCCAGCTCCATGAACTGGTGGTACATGGAGGGCAGGCGACGACGGATGTACTCGGCGCTGCGCCGGCTGGCGATGTCGAGGAACACCCCCCCGTGCGGGCTCCCGCGGTCGGCCTTCACCTCGGTGTTGATCGCCCTGGCCACCTCATCTCTCGGGAGCAGCTCGGGTGGACGGCGGCCCGCCGAGTGGTCCTTGTACCACCGGTCGGCCTCGTCCTCGGAGTCGGCGGTCTCGGCCCGGAACATCTCGGCCACGTAGTCGAACATGAACCGCCGCTGCTCCGAGTTGCGCAGGACGCCGCCGTCCCCCCGCACCCCCTCGGTCACGAGGAGGCCGCGAACCGACAGGGGCCACACCATTCCGGTCGGGTGGAACTGCACGCACTCCATGTCGATCAGGTCGGCCCCGGCCCACAGGGCCATGGCGTGGCCGTCACCGGTGCACTCCCAGCTGTTGGAGGTGTACTTCCACGACTTGCCGACCCCGCCGGTCGCGATCACCACGGCCTTGGCCGAGAAGACGACGATCTCGCCGCTGGCCCGCCAGTAGCCCATGGCGCCGGAGACGACGCCGTCGGCGTCGGAGAGCAGGCGCAGGATCTTGCACTCCATGAACACGTCGATGTCGAGGGCCACCGCGCGCTGCTGGAGGGTGCGGATCATCTCGAGGCCGGTACGGTCGCCGACGTGGGCCAGCCGGGCGTAGCGGTGGCCGCCGAAGTCCCGCTGGAGGATCCGCCCGTCGTCCGTCCGGTCGAACAGCGCCCCCCAGGCCTCGAGCTCCTGGACCCGGTCCGGGGCCTCCTGGGCATGCAGCTGGGCCATGCGCCAGTTGTTGAGCATCTTGCCGCCGCGCATGGTGTCGCGGAAGTGAACCTGCCAGTTGTCCTCGGGGTGGACGTTGCCCATGGCCGCGGCGATGCCGCCCTCCGCCATCACCGTGTGGGCCTTGCCGAGGAGCGACTTGCAGATCAGCGCGGTGCGCAGCCCGCGGCCCTTGGCCTCGATGGCGGCCCGCAGCCCGGCCCCCCCGGCCCCGATCACGATCACGTCGTAGTCGTGCGACTCGTAGTCGGCCATCGTGGGCTCCTAGAAGATCTTGGGGTCGCTGAACACGCCCGACGCGACCAGTCGGACGTACAGGTCAGTCAGGGCCACGAAGATGAGGCTGGCCCAGGCGAGCTGCATGTGCCTGGCGTTGAGCGGGGTGAGCAGCTTCCACAGCCGGTGGCGGATCGGGTGCTTGGAGAACGCGTTGACGTGGCCCCCGCACAGGTGCCTGGCGGCGTGGCAGGACATGCTGTAGGCCCAGAGCAAGACGGCGTTGACCACGAGCACCAGGGTCCCGAGGCTCACGCCGATGCCACCCTCGCCGGGCAGCCGGAAGGCCACCACCGCGTCGATGGTGAGGATCACGTTGAAGCCGAGCCCGATGAAGAAGAAGTACCGGTGCAGGTTCTGGAGGATGAGCGGGAAGCGAGTTTCACCGCTGTAGCGGCCGTGGGCGTCGGCCACGGCGCATGCCGGCGGGGACTGCCAGAAGCTCCGGTAGTAGGCGCGGCGGTAGTAGTAGCAGGTCAGGCGGAAGGCGAGCGGCCCGCCGAGGATGAGGAGGGCCGGCGTGACGTGCCACCAGTTGATCACGAGGAACGTCCCGTGCGCCCCGGCCACGCAGCTGCGCGTTACGCAGGGGGAGAAGAACGGGGAGATGAGGTCGCGGTGGTGGCTGGCGCCGACGTAGTAGTCCTTGTTCACAAAGACGGCCCAGGTCGTGTACACCACGAACGCGCTCAGCACGAACGCGCTGAGCGAGGGCTGCACCCACCACCGGTCCCGTCGCAGCGTCCGTACCGCCGGTCCGCCGCGGGTGCCGCCGAGCTGGACCTGTGTGATCGTCGCACCCTCAACGCTCACGCCGCATCCTCCCTCTTTCTTCGGTTCCTCTCTTCGGTTCCGCACCCGGGCGGGACCGGTCCGACCGACCACACCTGCGGGGCGATCGACTCATCTTCCCATCCCACCAACGCGATCGCGCAAACCGGGAACCGAAACATCCTCTTCACGAGGCGATCCGGACCGGGACGGCCGGAGCCCATAGGCTCGGGGGCATGGCGCTTCCGACCCACCCTCCCGCCCCGCCCCACGACCTGCCCCATACCCTCGGCGACCTGCGAGCGTCGGGCTGGGAGTCGGTGCCGGTCTCCGAGGAGCTGCGCCGCAACGCCGCCCGTCGGATCAGTGCCGGCGAGCCGCTCATCGAAGGCGTGCTCGGGTTTGAGGACACCGTCATCCCCCAGCTGGAGAACGCCATCTTGGCCGGGCACGACATCATCTTGTTGGGGGAGCGGGGCCAGGCGAAGACCCGGATCATCCGTTCGCTCGTCGATCTGCTCGACGAGTGGATGCCGGTGGTGGCCAGCTCCGAGATCAACGACGACCCCTACCAGCCGACGTCGCACTTCGGTCGGCTGAAGGTGGCCGACGAGGGCGACGAGACCCCGATCTCCTGGGTGCACCGCTCGGACCGCTACGGGGAGAAGCTGGCCACCCCGGACACCTCGATCGCCGACCTGATCGGCGAGGTCGACCCGATCAAGGTGGCCGAGGGCCGCTACTTGTCCGACGAGCTGACCCTGCACTACGGCCTGGTCCCCCGGGTCAACCGGGGCATCTTCGCCATCAACGAGCTCCCCGATCTGGCCGAGCGGATCCAGGTCGGGCTGCTCAATGTGCTCGAGGAGCGGGACGTCCAGATCCGGGGGCACCGGGTGCGACTCCCCCTGGACGTGATGCTGGTGGCCACGGCCAACCCGGAGGACTACACCAACCGCGGCCGGATCATCACACCGCTGAAGGACCGTTTCGGGGCCCAGGTGCGGACCCACTACCCCGAGGAGACGAGGACCGAGGTGGCGATCATGCGGGCCGAGGCGGTGCTGCCCGACGGCGCGGTCCCGGTCATCGTCCCCCCCTACATGGAAGAGGTGCTGGCCGAGATCAGCCAGCTGGCCCGGCGCAGCCCACATCTCAACCAGCGCAGCGGGGTGTCGGTCCGGCTCACCATCGCCAACTACGAGACCCTGGTGGCCAACGCCCTCCGGCGGGCCCTGCGGGTCGGCGAGCACGTGGCCGTCCCCCGGGTGAGCGACCTCGGGGCGCTGGTCCCCTCGACCCAGGGCAAGATCGAGGTCGAGGCTCTCGAAGAGGGCCGGGAGGACGAGGTGGTGGCCCAGCTGGCCGGAGCGGCGGTGCTCTCGGTGTTCCGGCGCCGGGTCACCCTGGAGGACCCGGCCGGCGTCGTGGGCTGCTTCACCGAGGGCTCGGTGGTGCACACCGGCGACGACCTTCCCTCGTCGGACTACCTGGCGGTGTTGGCCGACCTGGGCGCGCTCGAGCCGCCCACCCGGGCTTTGGCCGGGCCGGAGGCCGCCGAGTCGCCGGCCCTCATGGCCGCGGCCCTGGAGTTCCTCTTGGAGGGCCTGCACCTGACGAAGCGGCTCAACAAGGACGCCTCGGGCCCCCGGGCCCTCTACCGCCGGCGCCGGTGAGGAGCCCCCGGTCATGACCGCCCGCTACGACTACAGCGACTGGGACGGCTCCCAGGAGTGGGGTGAGCTGGACCCCGACGACCTGCTCTCCGAGCTGACCGACGACCTGCTCTCGGGGGGCGACCTCAACGACTCACTCCGGCGGCTCATGCGGACCGGGATGCGCACCCGGGACGGCGAGCGGGTCATGGGCATGCGCGAGATGATCGAGCGGATGCGCCGCCGGCGCGAGGAGCTGCTCAAGCAGGGCAGCCCCAACGCCGAGATGGAACGCATCTCCAAGGCCCTCGACGAGGTGGTGGGCCAGGAGCGGGGCGCCATCGACCGGCTCGAGCAGGAGGCCAGGGACTCCGGGGACGAGCGCCGGGCCGAGGTCACCTCGGATGTGGCCACCGAGCGGAGGATGTCCCTCGACCTGCTGCCCGAGGATTTGGCGGGCAAGGTCCAGGGCCTCCAGCACCACGACTTTGTCTCCTCCGAGGCCCGGGAACGCTTCGAGGAGCTCATGGAGGAGCTTCGCCAGCAGGTGGCCCAGACCTACTTCGAAGGCATGTCCGAGGCGCTCAGTTCGGCCGACCCCGAGCAGCTGGCCCGCATGCGATCGGCCATGGACGCGCTGAACACCATGCTCGAGCAGCGGGCCCGGGGTGAGGAGCTCGACCCGAGCTTCGAGCAGTTCATGGAGAACTACGGCGACCTGTTCCCGGGGAATCCCCAGAACCTCGACGAGTTGCTTGAGCAGCTGGCCGAGCGGATGGCAGCCGCCGAGGCGATGTGGCGATCGCTCTCACCCGAGCAGCGCCAGCAGCTCCAGTCGCTGGCCAACGCCCTCCTCGAGGACATGGACCTGCGCTGGCAGATGGAGCGCCTGGCCGGCAACCTGCGCGAGGCGATGCCGGGGGCGGGCTGGGGGCAGTCCTATCGCTTCCGGGGCCAGAACCCCCTCGGCTTCGGGGAGGCCACCGACGTCGCCAGCCAGCTGGGGGAGCTCGACCGGATGGAGGAGGTGTTCTCCTCGGCCTCGTCGCCCAACGCCCTGGACGAGATCGACGTCGACCAGCTCCGCCGGCACCTCGGCGACGACGCCGCCCGCTCGCTCGAGCGGCTGGCCCGCCTGACCAAGACCCTCCGGGAGAACGGTCTGATCGAGACCCAGGGCGGCCGCACCGAGCTCACTCCGAAGGGGGTGCGCCGCCTCGGCCAGAAGGCCCTGTCGGACCTGTTCTCCCAGATGCGCCGGGAGCGCATCGGCGACCACCAGGCGGCCACCTCGGGGGCCGGACACGACCGCGAGGAGACGACCAAGCCCTACGAGTACGGCGACCCCATGAACCTCCACCTCTCGGCCACCGTGCACAATGCGGTGCGCCGGGGCGGGGCCGGGGTGCCGGTGCGGCTGCGGCCCGAGGACTTCGAGGTGGTCGAGACCGAGGCGCTGACCCGTTCGGCCACGGTCCTGCTGGTCGACCTGTCGATGTCGATGCCGATGCGGGACAACTTCGTGCCGGCGAAGAAGATGGCCATGGCCCTCCAGACCCTGATCTCCACCCGCTTTCCCCGCGACTACCTGGGCATCGTCGGGTTCTCCGAGGTGGCCCGGGAGATCAAGCCCGAGGACTTGCCCACCGCGATGTGGGACTACGTCTACGGGACCAACCTGCAGCACGCGCTGGCCCTGGCCCGCCGGATGCTCGCCCACCAGTACGGCACGAAGCAGATCATCGTAGTGACCGATGGCGAGCCGACCGCCCACATCGACGACGCCGGCGAGGTGTGGTTCAACTACCCGCCGGTGCAAGAGACCCTCAGGCGAACCATGGCCGAGGTGATCCGGACGACCAAGGCCGGCATCACGATCAACGTCTTCGCCCTCGACCTCGAGCGCACCCACTACCCGTTCGTCGAGCAGATCGCCCGGGTGAACGGCGGGCGGACCTTCTACACCACCCACGACGCGCTCGGCGGCTACGTGCTGGTCGACTTCCTCCGGCACCGTCGCTACCTGCGGCCCGCGAGCTGAACGGGCGGGGGCCGGCCGGCGACCCCGGCGGGGCCCGGGGGCGTCCGAGACCTGCTACCACTATGCGTGGTCAAACCGGGCCCAGGCTGGCTATTGCGAACGCGAGATGTGAGAAATCCCCCCCTTGCGTTCCCAGGCCCGATAGGGGAATATGACATGGTTGTAGTTACATCGGTGCCACTTACAGTGAGGGGAGGCCGACCGATGGACTTGGCCGTAGTGCTCTATGGGCGTGAAGACCGCAGTTGGCAGGCACAGGCCAACTGCATGGGCGTGGACCCCGACCTGTTCTTCCCCGAACGCGGCGCCTCGACCCGCGAGGCCAAGGAGGTGTGCCGGGGCTGCGTGGTCCAAGAGGACTGCCTCGAGTACGCGTTGGCCAACGGCGAGAAGTTCGGCATCTGGGGGGGGATGAGCGAGCGCGAGCGTCGCCGGCTCCGGCGGGCCCGGGCGCTCCAGCGGCGGGCCGCCGCTATGAACGACGCGTCCTGAGCGACCGATCGGCCAGCCGCGCCTGCAGGCTGACCGCGCCCTCGAGGCCCAGTTGGGCGAGCCGACCGGACGGGATCCGGTCGAGCACCGACTGGGGCACCAGCCCCACCAGCTCCGCCCGGCTGATCCGCCCACCGCTCGGCAACGCCGCCGCCACCCGCTCGTAGGCCTCCACCGGGCCCACCGCCTCCGGCTGGACCAGGTTGCACGAGATTTGGGCCCCGCTCGCCAAGGAGAACCCCAGGGTTCGGATCGAGCGGTTCCGCACCCGGGCGGCCACGGCCCGCAGCTCGGGGCCCGAAACCCCGCTCACCCACAGGTTGTAGGCCACGAGCGGACCACGGGCTCCGACCGCCATGGCCCCCGCCCGCGGGTGCGCCCGGTCGGGCCCGGTGTCGGGGAGGAGGGTGACGAAGGCTCCCCGCCGGACCTCGGGCAGCGAGCGTTCGCCGCCGTCGGGCATCGGGCCGTAGAGGAAGCAGGGGATGTCCAGGGTCGCCCCGGCCCAGATGGCGACGGTATCCCGGGCCTCGACGGCGTCGAGCAGGTCGCCCGAGTCGACGGGGGAGAACGGCACGACGTCGACCACCCCGAACCGTGGGTGGGCACCGCCGTGAACGGTGAGGTCGAGGACCTCCACCGCCAACTCGACCATCGCCCGCACCGCCGCCACCACCTCCCGGCCGGCTCCGCCGAGGCTGAGCACGCTGCGGTGGTGGTCGGCATCCCGATGGACGTCCAGGAGGACCTCGCCACAGGCGTCGGCCAGGCGTTCGAGGACCGCGGCGTCCCGGCCCTCGCTCACGTTGAGCGCGCACGCGAGACGCGACCGGATCACCACGGGGAACGCAGACTCGGCGCGGGCGGCGACCTATCGAGAAGAGAGGGCGATGCGAGCCGACCGGCGGGAGCGCAGGATCCGGCGCCGCTCACGCTCGGAGCAGCCACCCCAGACCCCATGGTCGATGCGGTTGGTCAGGGCGTACTCTAAGCATGCATTGGCCACCGGGCAGTCGGCGCAGATCCGCTGGGCCGCCTGGACCCCGAGGCCGTCGCTCGGGAAGAAGACCGAGGGCGGCACGTCGCGGCACTTGCCCTCGGCCATCCACTGGGTGTCCATTACCGGTTCCATTTCTCTCGGCCGAGCATAGCGGTGCTTGGTCAACCGACTCGTCTCCTCTTCTACGGTGCCGGGGGGGCGGCCGGATTGGACCCCGGGGCCGTTGAGGCGGGCCCCGCATCCCGACGAGGTCCCCCGGACCCCCCCGCCTCCGGGCTGGACGACGACCCCGGTCCCCTGGCCAGGGGGGACACCCGCCCAGACCCCGGGGTGGGGGCCGGCCAGGCCACCGGGCCCGCCGGCCCGCCCGCTCGTTGAGTGGCCGCCCCCGAGCCCGCCGCCGGGGTACGTGGCCGGGGGGCCGGGCCCATCGGGCCCGACCCGAGCCGGGCGGGTGCCGACCGTCCGCACCTGGGTGCTGCTCCTGGCTCTGAGCACGGTGCTCGCCGCGACGGTGGGCGGGACGGTCGGGTACCTCGCAGCGCGCGACTCGCAGCGGACCATCGTCGAGCGGTTCTCCCCGAACACGCCGGCATTCGCCAAACCGGCGGACATCCAGGCCGTCCTGGCCAAGGTGGAGCCGGCCGTGGTGTCCATCGAGAGCACCGGGTCGCGTCATGGCGGCATCGTGGTGGGCGCCGGGACCGGGATGATCCTCACCGCCGACGGTCAGGTGCTGACCAACAATCACGTGATCGCCGGTGCCAGCTCGCTCACGGTGACGCTCTTCGGCCAGAGCGATCCGCTCCCGGCCAAGGTCATCGGTACCGACCCGTCCCAGGATCTCGCCCTCATCCAGATCGAGGGTCAGCACGGGTTGCCCACGGTCGAGCTCGGCGACTCGAACCGGGCCCTGGTGGGCGACAACGTGCTCGCCATCGGCAACGCCCTGGCGCTTTCGGGCGGCCCCACTGTCACCGAGGGCATCGTGTCGTCGACGGACCGGTCGCTCAGTGCGACGAGCGACCTCACCGGGAAGGTCGAGAACCTGAGCGGGCTCATCCAGACCGACGCCGCGATCAACTCGGGGAACTCGGGTGGTCCGTTGGTCAACTCCGACGGCCAGGTCATCGGGATGAACACCGCTGTGGCCGAGAGCACTCAGGGCAACGCGCCGGCCCAGAACATCGGCTTCGCCATCGCGATCGATACCATCAAACCGTTGCTCGGCCGGCTGCGCGCCGGGGGCACGGTGTTCGGGAGCTGAGGGGGCCCCGTCCCCGGCGACGGACGGCCCGGGTACGCTGCTCGTCGTCGTCGACCCACCCGGAGGTCCCGTGTCGCCCGAGCCCGAAGACATCGCCACCGACGAACAGGGCGAGCCGATCCCGCCCGTCGGGCACGTCCGGGTGGTGTACCTGGGCCCGGTGGCGCCCCACTGGGAGGTCCAGTCCGACTACGGCGACCCGACCGTGGTCGAGGCCTTCCGGGAGCGGGTGCTCGCTCGCCTGGTCCTCTTGCCCCCGCACGACCCGCAGTTCCGGCGCAACCGGGAGCGGGTGGTCCGAGACGCCGAACGGGAGAACCTGGCTCTCGACTGGGACCTCGGCTACCCCGAGGAGCCCTAGCCCTCCGAGCGAGGTTCGGGGTTCGCTTGCGCCGGGTCCTCGGGGAGATCGAGCCGCTCGAGCCAGAGCCCCGGCGCGTCCACCTCGGCCGGCGTCGGCAGGGCCTGGCCCCCGATGAGCAGGCGAGCGAGGCCCTCCTCGCCGGCCCGCTCGAGCACCCCCCGCACGAACGCCGCGCCCCGGTCGACCTGGGACCGACTCACGTCGAAGCCGAACAGCGCCGCCGCCGCCTGGCGCCCCCGCGAGTCGGCGATCCGGTAGCGGTACCAGGCCTCCGACAGGGGCCCGGCCGAGCCGGTGACCGCCTCGGCGATCCGGCCGGTCGCGTGGTCGACGTAGCCGGTCAACGCGGCCACGAGGGCGTTCAGCCGCTCCGAGGTGGCCCGGCTTCCCGGGGTCAAGAGGTCCGAGAGCAGCGCCTCGGGGTCCGACGTCAGCTGTTGGAGCGCGTCGGGACCCGTCCCGCCCAGCCGCTCGGCCAGGCCCTGCTGGGCCGCCATGGACTCGGCCATCGCCGCCTCGAGCAGCTCGCGAAGCCGCTCGGTCACCTGCGGGCGGTCCAAGACGAGCTGTACCGTGAGCTCGTGGGCGCACACCCACAGCAAGGCGGTGTCCTCGGCCAGGCTCCAGTCCGAGGCGAAGGCGGCGACGTTTTCGGGCACCACCAAGAGCTCGGTCGAGGGGGGCCACGGGACGAATAGGGCGTACTGGCCGAGCGCTTGGCGGGCCAGGTGACCGGCGGCCGAACCGAACTGCATGCCGAGCATGATCGGGCCCATGGTCGATGCGAACTGGCCCAGGAGGACCCCGAGCCCCTCGCCGAACTCGTCACCCAGCTCGGGCGGGGCCGGCGGCGGCGCCTCGCCCATCTTCGCGACCATCCGGGCCAAGAGCGGTCGCCAGCCCTCGAGGGCGTGGTTGGCCCAGGCACCCCGGCCGACCGGCACGAAGGCGTAGGAGTGCTCGACGCTCAGCCCGGTTGCCTCCTCGACGTGCAACTCGACCACCCGGGCCAGCTCCTCGAGCCTGATCCGTTGCAGCGGGTCGACGTTGGACTCGGCGCCGCCGTCGGTCGCCACCCCGAGCGCCAGGGCCCGCGCCGCGTCCAACCACGGGGTGCCGCCGCCCTGGGCGGCCCCCCCGATGACCTTGAGTAGGTCACCGAGGAGCCCTGGGATGGGGTTGTCGGGGTCCTCGGGGTTCATCGCCACGCCGTCACAGCCTACGGGCGTCTCGGCCGAGATTCCGTCGGCCCCCGGCGTTCGGGCTCCTTGCTAGGGGGAGGAGCCGAGGTCGACCGCGACGGCCTTGGTTGTCCCGTCCCTGCGGACGATCAGGGTCACGGCGGTCCCCGGGGACAACAGGTAGAGGCGGGACCGGAGGTCGGCCATGGTGCGCACCCGGTGCCCGTCGATCGAGGTGATGAGGTCGCCGACCTCGAGGTGGCCGCTCGAGGGGCCACCGGAGGACACCGCCGTGACCACCGCCCCCTGGGCACCGGTAGCCGAGTCCGATCCCTCGATCCCCAGCCATCCGTGGGCGATCTGGCCGCCGTTGGCCGCCAGTTCGTGGGCGACCTCGAAGACGAACTCGCCCGGCAAGAAGACGGCCCCGCCGCCTTGGGGTGAGACCCCCGACTTGTCGAGCAGCCCGACGATGGCCCCGTCGCGCTCCATGAGGACCGCCCCGTCGGGTGTGGTCCCCTTGGGGGTGGTGGCCACCACGCTGACCATGCCCGAACCCGGGCCCGAGCTCACCGGTTTGCCGATCGAGGCGATGGTCCCGTCCAACCAGCTCGACCATCCACCGCCCCCCGTCGTGGTCGCGACGGCCAACTCGATGGCTCCGGTGCCGGGTTGGACGTCGCTCCAGTCGACGAACCTCCCGACCGGGAGGCGAGTCCTTACCCGGATCAGGCCGACGTCGGAGGTCGGGTCGACCGCCACCACCTTGCCGGCCGTCCGGCGTCCGGTGGAAGTGGTCGCCACGATCCCGCTGGCACCGGTCAGCAGGGAGGCGTTGGTGGCGATCAGCTCGCCGGCGACGACCACGCCGCAGCCGTAGTGGCTGGCACCGGTCCGCTGCTCTACCGTCAGCCGGACGATCGAGCGGGTGGAGGAGGTCGGGGGCGAGATCAGCTGGGTCGGGGCGGCGAGCTCGGGACCCTGGTTCCGGTTGGCCAGCATGAGGCCCCCGCCGACCAGGGCGACTACTGCCCCGGCACCCGCCAGCGCAGTGGTCCACAGGGCACGCCGGCCGCTCGTCGCGGTCCGGACGGCCGGGCGCAGTCCGGGGTGCGAGCCGGCCCAGTTCCCGGTCTCCGAGGGGTGCCGCCAGGCGCGCGCCTCGGGCGGGACCCAGCCACCCGGGGTCCTCGGATCCTCGCGCTCGCGCGCCCCCTCTTCGGGTTCACCGGACTCCCAGCCGAAGGAGTCGCCATCCGATGAAGCCACAACGGACCAGGTTACCGACGCCCTCGGTTCCGGTGCGGTCGCCCGGTCCCTCCTACGATGGGCCGGATGCCCCGCGACCTCGCGATCGACCTGGGTACGGCCAACACCCTCGTCTACGCGAAGGGGAGGGGCATCGTGCTCAACGAGCCCACGGTCATCGCCTACAACACCCGCACCCGCGAAGTGCTGGCCATCGGGGCCGAGGCGTGGCAGATGATCGGCCGCACCCCCGGCTACATCGTGGCCGTCCGGCCCCTGCGTCAGGGGGCGATCACCGACTTCGACATCACCGAGCGGATGCTCCGGGTCCTCTTGCACCGCTGCGGGGTCTCGCGGATGAACCGGCCGAGGGTGCTCATCTGCGTCCCCTCGGCGATCACCCGGGTCGAGCGGCGGGCCGTGAAGGAGGCGGCCCGCCATGCCGGCGCCTCGGCCACCTACCTGATCGAACAGCCCATGGCCGCGGCCATCGGCGCCGGGTTGGCCATCCACGAGCCGGTGGGTTCGATGGTGGTCGACGTCGGCGGCGGCACCGCGGAGATGGCGGTCATCTCCCTCGGGGGCATGGTCTCCCAGCGGGCCATCCGTTGCGGGGGCTTCGACTTCGATGCCGCCATCCAGTCCTACGTGCGGCACCGACACGGTGTGGCGATCGGCGAACGGACCGCCGAGGCGGTGAAGTTCGCCATCGGTTCGGCATACCCCTACGAGGGTGAGCAGGAGGCCCAGGTCCGGGGGCGGGAGGTCTCGACCGGGATGCCCAAGACGGTCGGGCTCAGCCCTTTGGAGGTGCGCCAGGCGCTCGACGACCTGGTCGAGCAGGTGATCACCACCGCCGCCGACTGCCTGGCCGATGCGCCACCCGAACTGGCCCAGGACATCATGTTCGAGGGCGTGCACCTGACCGGGGGTGGCGCGCTCTTGCGGGGCATGGCCCAGCGGCTGGCCAACGGGACGTCGGTGCCGGTGCACCTGGTCGACCTGCCGCTCGAGTGCGTGGCGCTCGGCGCCGGGCGTTGTCTCGAGGCGCTCGACGAGTTGCGCCCGGTGTTCGCCGACTCGGGCGACTGACCGGCGCCGCTCACCGTTCCAACAGCACCTCAGCGGCCTGGCGAACCTGCCAGTCCGGGTCCTCGAGGCAGCGCTCCAACGCCGGCTCCACCTCGGGGTCGTCGAACCCGACCAGCGCGATGACCGCCCGGCGCCGCACCGTCGGGCGGTCCCCGAGCGCGCCGAGCACCGCCCCCAGGCCGCCGGGGTCGCCGATGGCGCCCAGGGCGGCGACGGCCGACTCCCGGCAACGGGGCTCGGGATGGCCGGTGGCCACGGCTGCGAGCTCGGGCACCGCGGCCGTGACCGACCGCTCCCCCAGCGCCCACGCGGCGGCTTCGGCGACCAGGGCATCGGGGTCCTCGAGCCCGACGACGAGAGCCCGGGGGAGGAGCGAGCGGCTGCCCGGCCCCCCGACCCGGGCGGCCAGGACGGCGGCCCGGTGGCGGACGACCGGGTCCGGGTCGTCGAGCGCCCGGACCACGTCGGCCGCGCCGAGCCCCCCCGATCGTTCCAGCGCGCCCAGGGCGGCGGCCCGGACCGAGGGATCGAGGTCGTCGCGAGCCGCCTCGATGACCTCGAGGTCGCCCCGGTGGCCGGCGGCCACCACCCGGCGCCGGCGGTCCCGGACCGCGGCCTCGCGGTCGGGCTCGTCCATGGGAGGATCGTCGACCATCGTCCGAGTATGACCGAGACCCTCGATCCTCCCGCC
>DAHUZS010000001.1 GCA_027315045.1 Acidimicrobiaceae bacterium | reverse complement strand
ACTCAGATGACAGTCGTGGCGTCGCTGTCCACTCTCGTTGGGCGTCACCGAGCAGGATTGCGGTAGGGACTGGCCTCTCGGAGTTGCGGTAGCGACTGGCCTCTCGGAGTTGCGATAGCGACTGGCCTTGATTGGACGAGTCCGAGTACGGCCAGCTCCCCGCACAGATCCCACTGTGGGAGGCTACGGCACTGGTATGGGTGCCGAACACCCGGTCAACTGGTACAACTGCGCCTCTCGGCCGACCCTGGCGAACGACACCACGAGCGGTAGGAACCAAAAGGGTGTGAGCAGGACCGGTCGTCCCAGCGCCGCCCGAGTCCGTCACAGTTCATGGATGTCATGGTTGTGGCGCGGCATCCGACGACGGAACATCCTGCTCAACGTGTCGGACGACATTCTCGGCACGCACAACCACCTGCCGGGCCGCATCGCCGGCCGGAGTCGGTTGCCGAAACGGCCCCCCTACCCGGGGTCCGTTGATGGGTAAGTAATCGGTGAACCCGTAGAGCCGTCGCCTCCTGGCGGGCAGGAGGAAGTCGGCGAGGGTGCTGAACACAGCTGACGTTTTCGTGTGTGCTTTGTGAGTGGCGAGTCCGGGGTTGAGCGAGGCCGAGCGCTGGAAGGCAGAGGCCGAGCGCTGGCGGGAGGTGGCCGAGGAGCAGGCAGCCGAGCTGTCCGAGCTTCGGGCTCAGGTGGCGGCGTTGACCGAGAGGCTCGCCACCGTCACCAAGCTCGTCTTCGGGCGGTCCTCGGAGAAGTGCCAGGCGTCGACGGCAGCAGTGACCGAGCCCGGCCCGCCCGAGGGTGCCGACCCTGGGAGCCCGAAGGTGACCGAGGTCCAGGGCCGTCGCGGCCAGCGGCCCGGTTCCAAGGGCCACGGGCGGCGCGACTACTCCCATCTCGTGACCGAAGAGCAGGTCCACGACGTGCCCGAGGCCAAGAGGGTCTGCCCCAACTGCCAGGCGGCCTACGCACCCTTCGGGGAGGAGACCTCCGACCAGGTCGACTGGCGGGTGGTCCTCGTGCGCATCGTCCATCGCCGTCCTACCTACCGGCGCATGTGCCAGTGCCGGGTCCGTGGGGTCCTGGTCGCACCCCCGCCGCCCAAGGTGGTCCCAAAGGGCCTGTTCACCGCCATGTTCTGCGCTCGCCTGCTGACCGAGAAGTACGTGCTCGGCCGGCCCCTGGAGCGCATCGTCGGCGCGCTCGGCCACGACGGGCTGGAGGTGTCCAAAGGCACCCTGGTCGGGGTCATCGACCGGTGCTCGGCGCTCATCGCCCCGTTGGACGCGGCGATCCGGGAGCGCAACGGCTTGGCCGGGCACCTCCACATCGACGAGACCTCCTGGAGCGTCTTTGCCGCCGTCGGGGACAAGGCCAACCACAGGTTCTGGCTCTGGGCGTTCGTGGGCGCCGACACCACGGTGTTCTCGATCGAAATGACCCGCTCGACCGAGGTGCTCCGCCGCCACCTCGGCATCGACGTCGAAGCCGAGGCGCTCGAGGGCGACCGGCGCCTCCTCGTGAGCTCGGACTTCTACGCCGCCTACCAGTCCATCGCCACCGTCGAGGGGGTGGACCCCCTCTACTGCTGGGCCCACATCCGGCGCTACTTCCTCCGGGCGGCCGCCGCCTTCAAGAACCTGGAGTCCTGGACGGCCAAGTGGCTGGAGCTGATCGGGGCGCTCTACGCCACCCACCAGGCACTGGCGGGACTTGTGCCCGGGTCCGACGAGCACGCCAGGGCCAAGGACGCCTTCGAGTCGGCCCTGGCCCGCATCGACACCACCCGAAAGCGCGAGATGTTGGACCAGGGCCTGCACTGGAAGTGCTACGAGGTGCTCGCCACCTTGGACCACGAGTGGGACGGCCTCAAACGACATGCCGAGTTCCCCGAGCTGCCGCTCGACAACAACGCGGCAGAGGTGCGACACGAGGTCGCACGATACGAGTGGACTCGCAGAAAGGAGGGCCGACTGATGTCGGTTACGTAGTCCCGGGCTAGTGCTCATGGCCTGTCCCCGCCCGGGCGTGCGTCGCTGGTGACGGCGGGGTGCGAAGCCCCGGGGAGAAGCCCAAGGGTCCCTGTTCCATCCGGGGGCTACAGGCGAGGGGAAGACCGGACGGGTGAACGCAAGTGAACCCTCGATGTTGCCTCGTTACGTTGAGCCCCAGGCGATGGGATGCAGAAGCAGGGGTGCAGGGACATGCCGCTGAGATGCGGCAGGCGGCGACCGGAGATTCTGCGTCGGTCGTGAGGGCACCGCCGTCCCCGGGGTCGAGAGGGCACCCAACCCGGTCGTGTCTCGTGCGTGTGGAACGTGGAACCCCGATGGGGTCCGGCCGCTGGTGACAGCAGCCGGTAAGCCGACCGTGAGGAAGGCCCAGCCCCCCAGCGGGA
>DAHUZS010000126.1 GCA_027315045.1 Acidimicrobiaceae bacterium | reverse complement strand
AGTAGATGTCGTGGTGGGGAGGCGGGGAGATGAGGCCCACCCCCGGGGTCACGAACCGGGTCTTGGCGATCCAAGGGTAGATCTTGGCCCCGGGCAGCTGGCCCCCCTCCCCCGGCTTGGCCCCCTGGGAGATCTTGATCTGCAGGTCGTCCGCGTTCACCAAGTACTCGCTCGTCACCCCGAAGCGCCCCGAGGCGACCTGCTTGATCGCGCTGCGTCGCAGGTCCCCGTTGGCATCGGGGGTGAACCGATCGGGGTCCTCTCCTCCCTCGCCGGTGTTGGAGCGCCCGCCGATGCGGTTCATGGCGATGGCCAGCGTTTCGTGAGCCTCGGCCGAGATGGACCCGTAGGACATGGCCCCAGTCGAGAACCGGGTCATGATCGCCGACGCCGGCTCCACCTCCTCGATCGGGACCGGCCCGCCCTCGGCCGGGCGCAGCACCATGAGGCCCCGCAGCGTGGCCAGCCGCTCGGCTTGGTCATCGACGGCCCGGGTGTACTCGGAGAAGACGTCGAAGCGCTTGGTCCGGGTGGCGTGCTGGAGCTTGAACACCGTCTTCGGGTTGAACAGGTGCAGCTCGCCCTCGCGGCGCCACTGGTACTCGCCGCCCACCTCGAGCTCCCGGTGGGCGAGCTCGCTCGGCCGTTCGTAGTGGGCCCGGTGGTGGCGGGCGGCGACCTCGGCGGCCAGCACGTCCAGGCCGACCCCGCCGATGCGGCTGGTGGTACCGGTGAAGTACTCGTCGATGACCGCCGCGTCGAGCCCGACCGCCTCGAACACCTGGGCGCCGGTGTAGGAGGCGACGGTCGAGATGCCCATTTTCGACATGATCTTGAGCACGCCCTTGCAGGCCGCCTTGATGTAGCGCTCCCGGGCCTGGCGTGGGGTCACCCCGTCGAGCTGGCCGTTGGCGATCATGTCGTCGATCGACTCGAGCGCCAGGTACGGGTTGACTGCCGCGGCGCCGTAGCCGATGAGCAGGGCCATGTGGTGCACTTCGCGGGCGTCGCCGGACTCGACCACCAGGCCCACCCGGGTCCTCGTCCGCTCCCGGACCAGGTGGTGGTGGACCGCCGCGACGAGCAGGAGCGAGGGGATGGGCGCGAGTTCGGTCGTCGAGTTGCGGTCCGAGAGGATGATCACGTTGGCCCCGTCCTCGATGGCCGCCGAGACCCGCCGGCGCACCCCCTCGATCGCCTCGGCGAGGGCCCGGCCGCCGGCCTCGGTCGGGCGCCCGACGTCACCGGCCTCGGCCACCGGGAACAGCCCGTCGATAGCGAAGGCCTTGAAGCCCGGGTTTTCCCCGTGCTCGTTGATGTACATGAGCTTGGCCAAGTCGTCGAGGTCGATGACCGGATAGGGCATGAGCACCTGGCGACAGGACCCCTGCTTGGCCACGAGCAGGTTGTCGGCCGGGCCGACCGTGGCCGCGAGCGAGGTGACGAGCTCCTCTCTGATGGCGTCGAGCGGTGGGTTGGTCACCTGAGCGAACAGCTGGGTGAAGTAGTCGTAGAGATTGCGGGCCCGGTCCGAGAGCACGGCAATGGCGGTGTCCGATCCCATCGAGCCGATCGGCTCGGCCCCGGTCCGGGCCATCGGGCCGACGAGGATCTTCAGCTCCTCGGTGGTGTAGCCGAAGAGGCGCTGGTGGGTGACGACGCTCGCGTGCTGGGGGGTGAGCATGTTGCGGGGCGGCAGGTCGTCCAGGGTGAGCTGGTTGGCCTCCAGCCAGCTGGCGTAGGGGTGGGCGGCCGCCAGCTCGGCCTTGATCTCGTCGTCGTCGACGATCCGGCCCTCCGCCGTATCGACGAGGAACATCCGCCCCGGCTGGAGCCGCCCCTTGCGGATGACCGTCGCCGGGTCAAGGTCGAGGACCCCGACCTCGCTGGCCAGCACGACCAGCCCGTCGTCAGTCACCCAGTAGCGGGCCGGGCGGAGCCCGTTGCGGTCGAGGACCGCCCCGACGAGGGTCCCGTCGGTGAAGGCGATCGCGGCCGGTCCGTCCCAGGGTTCCATCAGCGCGGCGTGGAAGCGGTAGAAGGCGCGCCGGGCCCCGTCCATGGCCTGGTGGTTCTCCCAGGCCTCGGGGATCATCATGAGGACGGCGTGGGGCAGGGAGCGCCCGCCCAGGTGGAGCAGCTCGAGCACCTCGTCGAAGGAGGCCGCGTCGCTCGCCCCCGGGGTGCAGATGGGGAAGACCCGGGACAGGTCGCCGTCGATCAGCTCGGTCGCGAGGATCGCCTCTCTTGCCCGCATCCAGTTGCGGTTCCCGGCCACGGTGTTGATCTCCCCGTTGTGGGCCAGGTAGCGGTAGGGGTGGGCCAACGGCCAGCTCGGGAAGGTGTTGGTGCTGAAGCGGGAGTGGACCAGGGCTAGGCCGGACTCGAACCGCTCATCGGAGAGGTCCGGGTAGTACTCGTCGAGCTGGTGGCCGGTCAGCATGCCCTTATAGACGATGGTGCGGGCCGACAGGGAAACGACGTAGAAGTCGTCGATGCGGTGCTCGGCCCGTTTGCGCAGGACGAAGGCCATCCGGTCGAGCTCGAGGGGCGTCGAGCACCGAGCGGGGTCGATCGGGGCCACGAACACCTGCTCGATCCGGGGCTGGGCCCGCCGGGCGGTGTCCCCGAGGGTGGCATCGTCGAAGGGCACCTCCCGCCAGCCGAGGACCTCCAGCGCCTCCTCGGCCGCCACTGCCTCGAACTGCGCCCGGGCCTTCTCGGCGTCGGTCTGGTCGGTGGGGAGGAAGACCGCCCCCACCGCGTAGTGACCCGGTTCGGGCAGGGCCACGTCGGCTTCGTCGGCGACGGCGGACAGGAAGCGGTGCGGGACCTGGGTCAGGATCCCCGCTCCGTCCCCCGTGGCCACCTCGGCCCCCGACGCCCCACGGTGGGCGAGGCGCTCGAGCACCGACAGGCCCTGACGGACCAGGGCGTGGCTGGGGCGTCCCTGAAGGTCGGCGACCAGGCCGACGCCGCACGCGTCGTGCTCGAAGGCGGGGTCGTAGAGGGTCTGGCGGGGCGTTGCACCACCACGGTCCGGACGGGCCATCGCTGTCCTTCTGGGCTCAAGTCGTCATCACGGTGACGACGCGGTCGATTCCGGCGGGGTTTCTGGTCCTGCCGCCCGGGACGACGCTGGCCCTGGAGCAGTGGACCCAGGATATACCGCGCCCCCGGTGCCCCCGTGACCCCCGGCCGGACCAGGGCCCGCGCCCGGGCGCACCGTAACATCGGGACATGGCCGGGACCGAGTCGAGCGGGTCGAGGGCTGCCGCGGCGCCGGACGTCGTGGTCGCCGGGGGTGGGGTGATCGGCCTGGCCGGCGCCTGGATGCTGGCCCGGACCGGGCGCCGGGTGCAGCTGGTCGACCCCGAGCCCGGTCGGGGCGCCGCGTGGGTCGCGGCCGGGATGCTGGCACCGGCCAACGAGGCGCACTTCGGCGAGGAGGACCTCACGCGGCTCCTCGTGGCCGGGGCTGCCCGCTGGCCCCAGTTCGCCGTTGCGCTCGAGGAGGTCGCGGGGCGCACCATCGACTACGAGCCGTCGAACACCGTCGTGGTTGCCGCCGATCGCTCGGACCGAGCCGCCCTCGACCAGCTCCTGGCGTTCCGCCGGTCGATCGGCCTCGAGTCGCGCCGGCTCGGGGCTTCCGAGTGCCGGCATCTCGAGCCGGCACTCTCCCCGGCCCTGAGCGGCGGGGCCGAGGTCCCCGGCGACCACCAGGTGGACAACCGGGCCCTGGTTGGGGCGCTCCTGGATGCCTGCGTGTTCGCCGGTGTCGAGCTGGTCCGTCGCCGGGCCGTCGGGATCGAGACCGACGCCACCGGCGTGCTGCGCGGGCTGCGCACCGACGACGGTGAGGTCACGAGGACCCCCATGGTCGTGGCGGCCATGGGCTGGCGGACCTCCACACTCGCCGGGGTGCCCCAGGGCACCCTCCCCGCGCTTCGGCCGGTGAAGGGTCACGTCCTGCGGTTGCGCGGGCACGAGCGGCTCCTCGGACGCACCGTCCGGGGCCTCGTCCGGGGGCGGGCCTGCTACCTCGTCCCCCGCC
>DAHUZS010000111.1 GCA_027315045.1 Acidimicrobiaceae bacterium | reverse complement strand
GGCGGTGATCGACCAGCCATCCTCGATGCGCTGGCAGAGCAGGTACCTGCCCCTCGGACTGAGTGCAGCGTTACGGTGCTACAGGGTTACGGTGCTACAGGCCGCTCTGGGTTCGTGTGTGGTTTCGACAGCTCCACACTGGCCCAGCGGGCCATCTACTTCGCGTTACCAACCTGCCTGGGGGTTACAGCTAACCGAGGGGCGAGAAGATCCGGGGGCTCACCGCGACGAGCTGTCGGTTCCAGGGTGCCCTTGGGGCGCCGATTCCGCCCGAGCCGGGGCCGGGGGCTCAGTTCCCGACGGTGACCAGAGTCCCGATGGGGGTGAGCGGGTAGACGACGGCGGCGTTCGCCGGCGGCATCTCCACGCAGCCGAGGCTCTGGGGGTAGCCGTACCCGGGGCGGATGAAGCCGTGCAGGGCGTCACCACCGTTGAAATAGCTGACCCAGGGGACACCGGGGTCGGAATAGTGGCTGCCGTCGGGGTTGGTCCCCGACATGGTCGTCGAGACGTAACGCAGGTAGACGGTGAAGGTTCCCTGGGCCGTCGGTGCCTGGGGGATGCCCGTGTTGGCCAGGGTGTGGTAAACGGGCGAGCCGTTCGAGTACACGGTCACCGTCTCGGGCTGGGTCTCCGACACGTAGACGTAGTCCCACGGGTTGGGGTCGGCATGCCCGGTGGAGGCGTCGGCCAGGAGGTCCGTCCACACCTGGGGTCCGGCGATGCCGTCGGTGGTCAACCCGTGCACGTCCTCGAACTCCATGATGGCGCCCTTGGTGAGGACGTTCATCTGACCGGGGGCCCACAGCGAGGTGAGCGACGCCGGCTGGTTGGGCCACCGCCAGCCGAAGGTGCCCTGCTGGACATCGGCCTCTTGGGTGAGCGAGGTCATGGGCGTGGTCGGTGTGAAGGTGAGGGGGAGGTAGCCCAGCTCGGCCAGGAGCTGCTGGAGGCGAAGCGTCGACCCCGGGGCCACGCTGAAGGGCACGCTCGTCGACGAGGCCAGGTACACGCCCTGGGCGCTCACCATGCCCGTCGTGCCCCCGGGCACGGTCACCGCCTCGGTCGCCCCCGGGACCATTGGCGCCGAAGCGACGAACTCCACCTCGGTCGGCGAGACGAACGACCACGTCCCAGAGAGCGGGGGTGAGAGGGTCGGCATCGGACTCGACGGCGAGATGGCCGACGAGAACGAGACGGTGATGGTGGTGGCCGGCGAAACGACACCATCACTCGCTGTCGGGGTGGTGGTGAGGACGGCGAAGGGCAGGGTCTTCGGCTTCTGATTGGTGGCACTCGGCGTCGCCGGCGAGCCGGAACGGGCGATCCAGATCGCCCCAGCGGTGCCCCCGCCGACCACAAGCAGGGCCGCCGACACGGCGAGCGCGACCGGCCAGCGGCGGGCCGTCGGTTTCCGGTGTGCTGGTTGGCGCTGCACTTTGCCAGCCTAGCCGTCAACCCTCAATTTTTGGACTCACCCTCCGGGTGTGACGGGGGAGCCTCGAGGTGCCCACCTCCTGAGGTCCAGGTTGGAGAGGTCAGGCCGCCGCCGCCCGGACCGCCGCCTCGACGACGTCGAGCTGGCTTTGGTCGGTCACCTTCCCTCCCGATCCGCCTTGCACGTAGAAGGCGTCCACCACTTCGTGGCCGATGGTCGACACCCGGGCCGAGACGACGTCGAGACCGAGGTCGAAGAGCGCCTGGGTGACCCGGTGCAGGAGTCCGACCTGGTCCGCAGCCCGAAGCTCGAGCACGGTCGAGGACACCGAGGCGTCGTTGTCGACGACGACATGGGGCTCGGCGGTCCAAGCTGAGCGCATCCGGCGCTCGCCGGCGTAGGCCGCGGCGCGCGCCTCGAGCTTGGCGCCGAGCTCCAAGCGGTCGCCCAGCACGGCCTCGAGGTCCTCGCGGACCTTCGCCGAGTCGGGCCATGATCCCCGGGGAACCTCGACAGTGAAGACCTCGACAGCAACGCCGTCGTCGATCCGGGCATCCGCGCTGCGCACGTCGAGGCCATGGACCGCCAGCACCCCGGCGACCGACGCGAGCAACCCCGGGCGGTCGAGTGCGGCAACCGTGACCCGCGGGGGGTCGAGGACCACCGATGCCCGCCCCCCGTCGCGCACTTCCTCCCTGAGGCGCTGCTGGTCCTCGTTCACCCAACCGGGCACCCGGGGGAGTGGCCGACCCTCCAAGAAGGCGGAGGTCCGGCTCACCAGCTCGGCGACCAACCCGGCCTTCCACGGACCCCAGGCCGACGAGCCGGTCGCCAGCCCGTCCGCCTCGGCCAGGGCGCCGAGGAGCGCCAGGGTCCGGCCGTCTCCCACGCTCTCGGCGACCTTCTCGATGGTGACCGGGTCGTCGAGGTCCCTTCTCGTGGCCATGTCCGGCAGGAGCAGGTGGTGCCGAACCATGGCGACGAGGATGGCCGCGTCCTTGGGGGGGAACCCGAGGCGGGGAGCGATCCGCTCGACCAGCTCCACGCCGACTTCGGTGTGGTCACCGGGGTACCCCTTGCCGATGTCGTGCAGGAGCGCCCCCACGACGAGGAGGTCGGGGCGATCGACCCGGTCGGTGAGCGCCGCGGCCTGGACCGCGGCCTCGAGGAGGTGACGGTCGACGGTGAAGCGGTGATAGGCGTTGCGCTGGGGCCGGGACCGCACCGGGGCCCACTCGGGCAACAGTCTCGACAGCAGGTCCTCCTGGTCGAGGGACTCGAGGGCAGCAACGGCCGGTTGCCCAACGAGGAGGACCCGGACGAGCGCCTCGCGGGTCTCGAGCGGCCAGGGGTCGGGCCCCGGGGGCATTCGGTCGGCTAGACGCCGTAACGCCGACTTGGCGATGGGCGCGTCACGCTCGGCGGCGACTGCGGCCAGCCGCAGCGCGAGCGACGAGTCATGGGCGATGTCGGCGCCGTCGGCAAGAGCGACCTCGTTGCCGACGGTCACCACCCCCGGCTCAACCTCGACCACCCCGGTGGGGGCCGACGGGCGGCTCCGTCGCAACCCTCGGCGCTCCCGGGCCGGCTCCCAGGAGGCCTGCCGTCGCCAGGCGTCGTCGGCCGCCCAGGCGACGGTGCGGCCGGCTCTCGCCACCGCGGCCATGAGGTCGTCGGCGTCGCGGTAGGAGAGGACCGCGGCGATCTGGTCCTGCTCTTGAAGCACGAGCTTGTCGAGCGAGCGCCCAGCTCGTCGGTGCAGTTCCACGCGGATCGCCGTCAGCACCTCGACAGCGAGTCCGACCGAGTCGAAGTTGACGTAGTCGCCGAGTCTCGGGGCGTAGGTGGCGAGCGCTCGCAAGACGCCGGCGTCCCGGAGCCCGCCGTGGGCTTCCTTCAGGTCCGGCTCGAGCAGAAAGGCGAGCTCTCCTTGGGTCTGGTGGCGTTCGCGCATCTGCTTCGCCAGATCGGGCAGCCACTTTGCACCGAGCTTCGAGCGCCACAGCTCGACCGCCTCGTCGAGCAGGGGTTCGGCCACCTTGGGGTCCCCCCACACCAATCGGGCATCGAGCAGGCCGAGCGCTACCCGGAGGTCCCCCTCTGCGGCGGCCAGGACCTCGGCCGGACGGCGAACGCTGTGGTCTAAGTGGACACCCTCGTCCCAGACCGGGTACCAGATGGCGTCGGCCACTTTCCGCACGTCACGGTGTCCGTGGTGCACTAGGACCACATCGAGGTCGCTGAAGGGACAAAGCTCCTGCCGGCCGTAGCCACCCACCGCGAGCAGGGCCAGCGTGCGGGGGTTGCCGTCAACCGCACGATCGGCGAGTGCCGCCAACCACTGATCGGCCCCAGCCGCGTAAGCTTGGCAGAAAGCCACACCACCCAGATCGGATCGTTCAATGAGGCGCTGGCGTCGTTCCCTCAGCGAAACCTCGGCCACGGCCGGAACGTAGCAGCGTCTAGTAGGGAGCAGGGATGTCCAACAAGCCAGTCAAGGCCAAGGGTTCAGGGCTCAGCGTCGTCGACGGGGCACTCGTGGTGGTTGCCGGCGTGGTCGGCGTCGTCATCGCTTTCGCCGCGCTGCACTTCGTCGTGGGGCTCGTCTGGGAGCTGGTGAAAGTGGCGGTCATCGTTGGCGTGGTCGGCGGCGTGCTCTGGGCCCTCGGCCGTCGTCGGCGCCACTAGCCTCCGAGACGGTCAAGCCGAGTCGAATCGGACTGGCGACGAGTCCACCGGCCGGGCGAGCGCGACTGCGGCTACCCGGCCAACACCTGGCGTCCATGACTGGTCGCCAGGGTGGGTGGGTCGGCAGCACGCTCCGAAGGACGCTCCACGGCCAGTCGTCGGCCGCACCGGCGTCAGCCGTTCAACCCTGAGGAAAGCGCAAGCCAGATCGACGTGACAACGGCTGCCCGACGCCCGGCCTTGACCTTGGCCCGGGGTTCAGGGTTTACCGTGGAGACACCATGGTCGTCACGATTTCTGAGCTCGCCCGTCGTGCCGGCGTCACGGCTGACACGCTCGGCTATTACGAACGCCGCGGGTTGCTCTCGGCGGTGCCTCGTGCCCCGAATGGCTACCGCCTCCATGACGAAGAGCTGACCGGGAGACTCCGGTTCATCGAGGGCGCCCAGCACGTCGGACTCCGTCTCCACGACGTGAAGGAGCTCCTCGAGATCATGGACCGTGGCACCTGTCCCTGTGGGCACACCGCCCTGGTCGTCGAACGCCGCTAAGGGGCCGCGCGGATAGGTGACCATCCACCGGTCGTCGTGTTGGCTCGGGTTTGATCCCGAGTGCGACCCAACACCCGACGACCAAGTGGAGGATCTCATTATCATGCGCGCACTCGAACCCGAAGTGTT
>DAHUZS010000107.1 GCA_027315045.1 Acidimicrobiaceae bacterium | reverse complement strand
GCCGGCCGGCCGAACTGGCGGGTGCTGGGCTCGATCGTGGTCCGGTGAGCGTCAGCTCCCCGCCAGAATCCGAAGAGCCCCTATGACCTGGTCTTTCTCAGCGCGCTCGGAGGGATTCGAACCCCCAACCTTCTGATCCGTAGTCAGATGCTCTATCCGTTGAGCTACGAGCGCCCCGGAGCCAACCGGGCCCCTTCGCCCCCACGGTACCCGCTTGCTGGGCCGCAGCCTGGGCCCGGCGCCTGGGCCCTTGACGTTGACACCCAGCCCAAAGGGCTCCTATGTTCGGACAACGCATAAGTGTGCGTTCAGCGGACTTGAGGAGACGTGGCCGAGATCGCGAGCCTGGCGAACGCCGTCGCCGCGGTGGTTCATGAAGGCGACTGCGTGGCCATCGAGGGCTTCACCCACCTGATTCCGGTGGCTGCGGGTCACGAGATCATCAGGCAGGGTCGCAAGGGTCTCACGCTCGTCCGGCTCACGCCCGACATCATTTTTGACCAGATGATCGGCATGGGCTGCGCCCGCAAGCTCGTCTTCGGGTGGGGGGGCAACCCGGGGGTGGGATCGCTCCACCGGTTCCGTGACGCCGTGGAGAACGGCTGGCCGAACCCGATCGAGCTTGAGGAGCACAGCCACGCCGGCCTGACCAACCGGTTCGTCGCGGCGGCGTCCGGGCTCCCCTTCGGCGTCCTGCGGGGCTACTTCGGGACGAGCCTCATGGGTCGTAACGAATCGATCAAACCGCTGAACTGCCCGTTCACCGGTGAAACATTGGCCGCGGTCCCGGCCCTCCATCCCGACGTCACGATCATCCATGCCCAGCAGGCGGATCGGCACGGCAACGTGCTCATGTGGGGAATCACCGGGGTCAACAAGGAGGCGGCGCTCGCGGCATCCCGGGTCCTCGTCACGGTCGAAGAGATCGTCGACGAGCTCACCCTTGTTCCCGGCGGCGTCGTCCTCCCGAATTGGGTCGTAGACTACGTCGTTGTCGCGCCCCGGGGCACCTTCCCCTCGTACACCGCTGGCTACTCGGACCGTGACAACGACGCCTATGTCCGCTGGGATGCGATCAGCCGGGAGCGCGACACCTTCCTCACCTGGATCGACGAGCACGTCTTGAGCCCGTCCTCGGAGCAGCCGTCGTGACGACGGTGTCCGCCACCGGCCGGGAGCATGACGGAACCTCCGACTACGACCGCGACGACATGATGATCGTTGCCGCCTCGCGCGCCCTGCTCGGGCACAAGGTTTGCTTCGTCGGCATCGGCCTACCCTCCACGGCGGCCAACCTGGCCCGGGCGACCCACACCCCGGACCTCGTCCTCATCTACGAGTCGGGCACGATCGGTGCGAAGCCGTCCCGACTGCCGCTCTCGATCGGTGATGGCGAACTGGCGCTGACCGCTGACGCCGTCGTCTCGGTCCCCGAGATCTTCAACTACTGGCTCCAGGGCGGGCGGGTCGAGGTCGGGTTCCTGAGCGCGGCACAGATGGACCGGTACGGGAACCTGAACTCCACCGTCATCGGTGGCTACGACCACCCGACGGTCCGGCTGCCCGGGGCCGGTGGGGCCCCCGAGATCGCCGGCTCGTGCCGCGAGGTGATCGTCCTCATCCGCCAGAGCCACCGGACCTTCGTCGAGCACCTCGACTTCCGGACCACCGTCGGCTTCGGCGACGGGTCCGGGGACCGCGAGCGCTTCGGCCTCCGGGGGGCCGGCCCGACCCTCGTCATCACCGACCTCGGCCTCCTGCGCCCCGACGAGCAGACCTGCGAGCTCACCATGACCGCCCTGCACCCGGGCGTGGAGCTGCAGGACGCGTTGGACGCCACTCCGTGGAAACTCAGGGTCGCTCCCGATCTGGGCCGGACCGATCCACCGAGCGCGACCGAGCTCGCCAACCTCCGATCGCTCCTCGCTACCCAGGAACGGAAGTGACCATGGCCAGACCGGTTCCCCAGGGCCTTGCGCTCGACCCCCCTTACGACTGGCCCGACTACCGCTCAACCGAGCTGCGCCATCCACAGCGTCCGTTGCTGGTGCTGCCCGAGGGACCGACCGAGCTCCACGGCCCGCTGTTCGGGGGCTCGGGGGCCCAGCCTGGCGACGCCGACCTCACGACCCAGCACGCCGGCGAACCCTTGGGGGAGCGGATCATCGTCACCGGCCGACTGCTCGACGGCTCCGGACGGCCCATCGGCGGTCAGCTGGTCGAGGTGTGGCAGGCCAACGCGGCCGGCCGGTACGCGCACCGCGACGACCAACACCCGGCTCCCCTCGACCCAAACTTCACCGGGGCCGGCCGCGCCCTGACCGACCCCGACGGCACCTACCGGTTCGTCACCATCAAGCCCGGCGCCTACCCGTGGCGGAACCATCCCAACGCCTGGCGCCCGGCCCACATCCACTTCTCGGTCTTCGGCCGGGCCTTCACCGAGCGGCTGGTGACCCAGATGTACTTCCCCGGCGACCCGCTCTTCGCCTTCGACCCCATCTTCAGCTCGGTGAGCGAGCGGGCCCGGGGCCGCCTCGTGAGCGCGTTCGACCTCGACACGACGGTCGAGGAGTGGGCCCTCGGCTACACCTTCGACGTGGTGGTGAACGGTCATCTGGCCACCCCGAGGACCGATTGAGATGGACGGGGCCCGCCCCACCCCCGCCCAGACGGTCGGACCGTTCTTCGATATCGGGTTCCGCTGGCTGCACCGCCCCGAGCTGGTGGAGCGAGGCCGGCCGGGCTCGATCACGATCGAGGGGCAGGTCCTCGACGGCAGGGGCGAACCGGTCCCCGATGCCGTCGTCGAGGTCTTCCAGGCCGACGGCGCGGGCCGGTTCCCGCCCGACACCGACGAGAATTGGACCGGCTTCGGCCGGTGCCAGGCCGACGAGGTCGGCCGGTTCCGCTTCGTGACCGTCAAACCCGGCGTCGTCGCCCCGGACTCGGCCCCACATCTCGACGTCTCGGTCTTCGCCCGGGGCCTGCTCCAACGCCTAGTCACCCGGTGCTACTTCGGGGACGAGGAGGAGGCCAACGCCGGTGACCGACTGCTCGACGAGATCGGCCACGACGCCGCGGCGACGCTCGTCGCACCGCTCAACGACGGTGTCTACCGCTTCGACGTCCGACTGCAGGGGGACGAGGAGACGGCGTTCTTTGCCTGGTGAAGCCGGCAGGGCCGGACTGTTCGGCTCGATGCTCACCACCGATGCGTTGTACGCGCGCACCTCGGACGAGGCGTGGGTCCAGGCCATGCTCGATGCCGAGGTGGCGCTGGCTTGGGCCCAGGAGGCCCTTTCGGCGATCCCGCCCGGCACCGCACGCGCGCTCAAGGCGGTGAGCGACGCCCGGCGGTTCCCACCGACCGAGCTGGCCCGGGGCTCCCGGCTCGGCGGGAACCCGGTCATCCCGCTGGTCGCGGCCCTCCGACAGGAGGTCGGGCCCGGCAGCGCCGACTGGGTCCACCACGGCGCGACCAGCCAGGACATCCTCGACACGGCGGCCATGCTGGTCGCCGCACGGGCCACCGAGCTGATCGACCAACAGCTCGCCTCCCTCTGCGCCGGCTGCGCCGCCCTGTGCGATCGGCACCGGTCCACGGTGATGGTCGGGCGGACCCTTCTCCAGCACGCGCTCCCGATCACCCTCGGCCTCAAGGCCGCCGGGTGGCTCATGGCGGCCCTCGAGGGGCGGGCTGCGCTCGGCCGGGTGCGGACTCGCCTCCCGGTTCAGTTGGGGGGTGCGGCCGGGACGTTGGCCGCGCTGGGCGACCGGGGGGCCGAGGTGGCCGGGGCCATGGCCGAGGCGCTCGGCCTTGCCGCCACCACGCTCCCGTGGCACACCAACCGGACCGTCGTGGTCGAGCTCGGTGCCGCGCTCGGCCTCGTGTCCGGGGTCGGGGCCAAGATCGCCTGGGACGTGGCCCTCCTGATGCAGACCGAGGTGGGCGAGGCGTTCGAGCCGGCGGCGCCGGGCCGCGGCGGATCCTCGACCCTGCCCCACAAGAGGAACCCGGTCGGCGCGGCGGCAGTGTCCTCCGCCCACCGCCAGGCCAGCGCGCTGGTCTCGGTGCTCTTCGCCTCCATGGCCAACGAGCACGAGCGCGCGCTCGGCGGCTGGCAGGCCGAGTGGGAGACGCTCACCACCCTCTTGCGGCTGACCGGGGGGATCGTGGCCACGGTGTCCGAGACCGTGGGCTCCCTCGAGGTGGACACGACGGCGATGGCCCGCAACCTCGAGCGGACCGGCGGGGCCCTGCTCGCCGAGCGGGTCGTCGGGGCGTTGGCGCCGACCCTCGGGCGCGAGCGAGCCAGGGGCGCCGTCGAAGAAGCCGTGGCACGGACGGGCGCATCGGGCCGGCCGTTCGCCCGCGAGTTGGCCGAGGACCCGTTGATCGGCGCCGAGCTGACCGAGGCCGAGCTGGCGGCGCTGCTTGATCCGGCCGGCTACCTGGGTTCGGCCTCGGTGTTCGTCGAGCGGGCGCTGGCCGCCTACCACGGGAGCTGACATGGACATCTTCAAGCGTCGCGGCGCGACCATCGCCTACCAAATCGACGGGCCGAGCGGTGCCCCAGTGCTGCTGATGGCCAATTCGCTCGGGACGACCATGGCGGTGTGGGACCACCTCGTGCCGGCTCTCTCCCAGCGGTTCAGGGTCGTCCGCTACGACCATCGGGGACACGGCGGCTCCGGGGCCACGCCCGGCCCCTACGACATCGAGCTGCTCGGCGAGGACGCCCTGGCCGTGCTGGATCGACTGGGCGTCGAGGCCGCCTCGCTCTGCGGGCTTTCGATCGGCGGGGCGGTGGCCATGTGGGTCGCCGCCCACCACCCGGCGCGGGTCGAGGGCCTCGTGGTGTGCTGCGCCGCCGCGCGGTTCGGCTCGCCCGGTGACTGGACCGAGCGGGCCCGGTTCGTCCGCAAACACGGCCCGACGGCCCTCCTCGACACGCTCGTGCAACGCTGGTTCAGCCCCGGGTTCGCCGGCCTCGACAGCGCCCGCCGGCGCGTCGAGGGGATGCTCGAGACGGTCGACGCCGAGGGCTACGCCGGGTGCTGCGAGGCGCTGACGACCATGGACCTGACCGGGGAGCTGGCGCGGATCACCGCCCCCACCCTGGTCGTCGCCGGAGCACTCGACCCGGCGGTCCCGACGGCCTGCGCCCTCGAGCTGGCCACCGCCATCTCGGGATCGACGCTCCTCGTGCTGGCCGAGACCGCGCACTTGGCCCCGGTGGAACAACCGGTCCGGCTGGCCGAGGCGCTGCTCGGCCACCTGTGCGGCCCGGCGGCCGAGCGCGGCGACCGGGTCCGGCGCCGCGTGCTCGGTGACGACCACGTCGACCGGTCTCGGGCGGCGGAGGACGCGACCACGACCGGATTCGTGGACCTGGTGACCCGGATGGCCTGGGGGGAGATCTGGACCCGGCCGGGACTCGACACCCGCACCCGGAGCTGCATCACGGTGGCCATGCTGGTCGCCCTGGGCCGCTTCGACGAGCTCGAGCTCCACCTCAACGGGGCTCGGCGCAACGGTGTCACCCGCGACGAGCTGGTCGAGGTGCTGCTCCAGAGCGCCGTCTACTGCGGGTTCCCCGCCGCCAACAGCGCGTTCACCCTCGCCCGCCGGGTGCTCGGAGACGACGATGCCTGACGACCAGCCCGAGGAGACCACGGGGCGGGCCGCCGACGGCCGCCATCACTCCGACTACGTCCGCTCCCTCGAACGCGGCCTGGCCGTGCTGCGGGCCTTCGGCCCCGGCCACTCCGGGCTCACCCTGAGCGACGTCGCCCGGATCACCGGGCTCACCCGCGCCGCGACCCGGCGGTTCCTGCTCACCCTGGTCGAGCTGGGCTATGTCACCAGCGACCAGCGGCGCTTCTCTCTCAGCCCCCGCGTCCTTGAGCTCGGCTACGGCTACCTGTCGGGACTGGGGCTGACCGAGGTCGCCACCCCCCACCTCGAGGAGCTGGTGGCCGAGGTCAAGGAGTCCTCTTCCATCGCCGTGCTCGACGGCGACGACATCGTCTACGTGGTCCGGGTCCCGACCAAGCGGATCATGACCGTGTCGATCACGCTCGGCACCCGCTTCCCCGCCTACTGCACCTCGATGGGCCGGATCCTCCTGGCCGGCCTCGATCCGAGGGACCTCGAGGCCTATCTGGCACGGGTCGATCTGGAGCCGCTCACCCCGAAGACGGTCACCGAGGTGTCCCGGCTGGCCACCATCCTCGAGGAGACCCGATCCCGGGGGTACTGCCTGGTCGACCAGGAACTGGAGGACGGCCTGCGTTCGGTCGCGGTGCCGATCGTCGACGCTCGGGGGGCCACCATCGCGGCCGCCAACGTCTCGGCCCACTCCAGCCGGGTCTCGCTCGAGGAGCTGCGCACCAAGTACCTCTCCCACCTAACGACGGCGGCCGAGCGGATCAACGCCGACCTGAAGACGGTGGGCGCGGCCGGCGGACGGGTCCGGGTCCGCTGATGGCCGCCGACCTCGAGACCCAGGTCGGCATCATCGGAGCCGGGCCGGCCGGGCTCGTCCTCTCCCGCCTGCTCCGGCTCCAGGGCATCGACAGCGTGCTCCTCGAGCAACGTTCGCGGGCCTACGTCGAGACCCGGATACGGGCCGGGGTCCTCGAGCAGGGCTCGACCGACCTGCTGATCGAGACCGGGGTGGGTGACCGCCTGATGGAGGAGGGTGCCGTGCACCACGGCGTCAACCTGCAGTTCGACGGGGAGCGCCACCGGATCGACTTCGCCGCACTGACTAGACGGCACATCACCGTCTACGGCCAGCAGGAGGTGGTGAAGGACCTGATCGCTTCGGAGCTGGCGGACGGGGGAACGGTGCTCTTCGAGGTGGAGGACGCCGCGCCGACCGACGTCACCGGGCCCAACCCATCGGTCACCTTCCGCCACGACGGACGCGACCGCGAGCTGTCCTGCGCGGTGGTGGCCGGCTGCGACGGCTTCCACGGGGTGTGCCGGGGGATCATCCCCCACGAGGTCCTCACCGAGTACGAGCGGGACTACCCCTTCGGGTGGCTGGGCATCCTGGCCGCCGTCGCCCCATCGACCGAGGAGCTCATCTACGCCTACCACCCGCGTGGCTTCGCCCTCCACAGCCTCCGCTCACCCGAGCTGTCCCGCCTCTACGTCCAGGTGGACCCGCACGACGACATCGAGAACTGGTCCGACGAGCGCATCTGGTCCGAGCTCCAGCTCCGGCTGGCCTCGCCGGGCTGGACACTCGAGGAGGGTCCGGTCCTCGAGAAGGCCGTCACCGCCATGCGTAGCTACGTCTGCGAGCCGATGCAGCACGGCAACCTGTTCCTGGCCGGCGACGCCGCCCACATCGTCCCGCCGACCGGGGCCAAGGGGATGAACCTGGCCATCGCGGACGTCACCGTGCTGACGTCGGCCCTGGCCGACTGGTTCCACCGCTCCGAGCGCGCCGGGCTGGACGCCTACTCGAGGCGGTGCCTCGAACGGGTCTGGCGGGTCCAGGACTTCTCCAACACCATGACCGAGCTCATGCACGTCATCCCGGCCGGTGACCCCTTCGCCCGGCAGATCCAGCGGGCCAAGCAGCGCTACGTGGCCACCTCCGCCGCCATGCAACGCACCATCGCCGAGAACTACGTGGGGCTGCCGCTGTCCTGAGGGCGCGGCCCGACCACCTGGTAGCGGACCGGGAAGAACTCGAAACGCAGCCGACGGGTGACGGTCCCCCACAGCCCCCGGGGGAACCAGATCGCCACCGCCACCGCCACCGTCCCCACGATGATCAGGTACCAGGCGCCGTGCTGCGCGAGGTTCTGCTGCAGCACGAAATAGATCACCGTGCCGAGGATGGGTCCCTCGATGGTGCCCATGCCCCCGATGAGCGTGACGAAGATGATCTCGGCCGACCACTGCACGCTGAACGCCGCCACCGGCTCGACCTGCAGCTGGGTCACGGCGAGCAGCGCGCCGGCGGCTCCACAGCCGATGGCGGCCAGCACGAAGACCACCCCGCGGGCCAGCGTCACCCTGGTCCCGGCGGCCCGGGCGGCGTCCTCGTTGTCGCGCACCGCCGCCAGGACCAGACCGAGACGGCTCCGCAGGAGCAGGTAGGTGGCGGCCAGGGCCACCACCACGACCGCCAGGGCCGACCAGTAGGAGATGTTGGCGAACTCCCCCGGGGCGAGGCTGCTCAGCCCGGGGACCGGGTGGCCGGTGCCGCCCCCGATCGAGGTGATGGAGCTGATGACCAGCTGGGCCGCGCTGGCCACCACCCAGGTGGCGATGGCGAAGTAGCCGCCCCGGGTCCGGAACACGAGGGCCGCCACCGGGATGGAGATCACCCCGCACACCACGGCGGCGACCGGGATCACCGTGAACGGCTCCATGCCGTTGATGGCCGCGACCACCACGCTGTAGGCGCCCAGGCCGATGAAGGCCTGCTGACCGATGGAGACGAGCCCGGCGTACCCGGCGAGCAGGTTCCACATGGTCGAGATGGTGAGGAGGACGAACACGTTCACGAGCAACGAGGTGTCACCGTGCGAGACCAGCGCCGGCATGAAGGCGAGCAGGACCACGAGCGCGGCGGCGAACCCGAGCAACCACCCCGAGCTCCGCGCGGCCCGGCGCACCGTGAAGCCGGTCCCGTCGATGGCCGAGGGGGCGAGGAGCTCGCCGGCGGCGCTCACGCCGCCTCCCTCACCGCGAACAGCCCCCGGGAGCGGACGGCCAGGACGGCCAGGAACACCACGTGCCCGGCCAGGATCTGGTAGGCCGGATTGATCTGGGCGCCGATCTGCTGGGCCACCCCGAGCACGATCCCACCGACCAGGGTCCCCCACAACGAGCCGATCCCCCCGATCACCACCGCCTCGAAGGCGAACAGGAGGTTGGAGGTCCCGGTGGACGGGGCGAACTCGGTGATCATCCCCGAGGCCAGGCCGGCCAGGGCCACCGTCGCCAGCGCGATGGCGGCGGCGATCCCAAAGACGTGCCGGTGGTTGATCCCGACCAGCTCGGCCGCCTCCCGGTCGTCGGCCACCGCCCGGATCATCCGGCCGATCGAGGTTCGGGACAGGACCAGCTGCAGGGTCCCGAGCACGACCACCGCGACGATCAGCACCACCAGCGAGATGTCCGAGATCGAGATCACGTTGTTCGGGTTGATCGAGTCGGCGATGAGGCTGCCGATGTTGATGGACTGGCCGTTGGCCGAGAACGCCTGGAGCAACGAGTTCTCGGTGATGATCGACAGCCCGAAGGTCACGAGCAGGATGGTCAGCGGGTCCCCCCGGTTGAGCGCCGACTGGAACAGCGTGCGCTGGAGGATGTAGCCGCCGAGGGCGAAGATCGGGACCACCACCAGGAAACCGAGCACCATCGGCAGGTGGGTCGACGGCACGAGCACGACGGCCACGTACCCGGCGATGACCGCGAAGTCGCCGTGGGCCAGGTTGATGATCCCCATCACCCCGAACAGCAGCGAGAGCCCGCAGGCGAACAGGGCGTAGAAGCCGCCAAGCAAGATGCCCTGCAAGATGGCGTTGAACCAGGTCACGACGGCCTCACTGGCTCACCGGCTCGGCTGGTCCGGGGCGCACCCCGAAGTACGCGGCTTCGATGTCGGCGCGCTCGAGCTCGGCCGGCCGCCCCTCCAGCGTGGTCTTTCCCTCGAGCAGGCAGTGGACCCGGCCGGCCACCCGCATGGCCTGGCTCACGTCCTGCTCGACCAGAAGGATGGTCACGCTGTTGGCCAGCAGCTCGGGGAGGATCCCGTAGATGCGCTGGACGACCACCGGGGCGAGCCCCAACGAGAGCTCGTCGAGCAGGAGCACCCTCGGGTTGGCCACCAGCGCCCGTCCGATCGCCACCGCCTGCTGCTCCCCGCCCGACAGGCGGGCCGCCCGCTGCTTCCGGCGCTCGGGCATCCAGGGGAACAGCTCGTACACCCGCTGGAGGTCGAAGGGCCCGGGCCGGGCCCGCAGGGTGCCGACCTTCAAGTTCTCTTCGACGCTCAGGGAGGGGAAGAGCCGGCGACCCTCGGGCACGAGGGCTAGTCCCCGGGCCAGCCGCTCGACAGTCGGCACCGCGGTCACGTCCTCGCCGGCCAGCACGATCCGGCCCGAGGTCGGGGGGTGGATGCCGACGATCGACCGCATGAGGGTCGACTTGCCGGCCCCGTTGGCCCCGATGATCGCGTAGGTCTCGCCGGGCTCCAGGGCGAAGCTGACCCGGTCCACGGCGCAGAGCTGGCCGTGGTGGACCGTCAGCTCTGCGACCTCCAAGAGGGCGTCGGTCACACCGTCCCCTCGATGGCCAGCTCGGTGCCGAGGTAGACCTCGCGCACCGCCGGGTCGTCGAGGACCCTCACCGGGTCGCCATCGGCGATGACGACGCCGGCCGCCAGGCACAGCAGGCGGTCCACCGCCCCGACCAGGGCCCGCACCACATGCTCGATCCAGACCACCGCCGTGCCCTCGGCGCGCAGGGACCGCACGATGTCGACCAGCTCGCGCACCTCGGGCTGGGTCAGTCCCCCGGCCACCTCGTCGAGCAGGACGAGGCGGGGGCCGCTGGCCAGTGCCCGGGCCAGCTCCAGGCGCTTGCGGTCGAGCAGGCCGAGCGATCCGGCCTCCCGGTTCACCTTGTCGATCAGGTTGCACCGCTCCAGGCTGGCGAAGGCCCGGTGGTGGCTGTCTTGCCCTCGGGCCCCCGCACCCTGCTGCGCCGCGACCAGCGCGTTCTCGAACACCGTCATCCGCTCGAAGGGCTTGGGCACCTGATAGGTCCGCCCGATGCCGAGCCGGCAGCGGGCAGCCGGGCCGAGCCGGTTGACCACTGCCCCGTCGAAGGAGATGGTGCCGGCGTCGGGACGGAGGTCCCCGGCGACCATCGAGAACAAACTGGTCTTGCCGGCCCCGTTCGGGCCGACCAGGCCCACCGCCGCGCCCGGCTCGACGCTGAGCGAGAGATCGTGGGCCACCACGACCCCCCCGAACCGCTTGGAGATGCGCACCAGCTCGAGGAGGGTGGCGGGCACCTGTGTCTCAGGTGTAGGTCGGCACCAGGTCGCCGTTGACCGGGACGTCCTTGTTCAGCGAGTTGTCGACCACGAACTCCTGCCAGGGGAACTTCTTCCCGAACAGCTTCTTGCCCCGCTTCCACTGCACGCCGACCGGCTTGATGATCCCCACCCCCGGGGCCGGGCCCGAGGCGAAGTCGAGTGGTCCGGAGATGCCCGAGTACTTGACCTGCTGGAGGTGGTGGGCCACCTGCGCGTGATCGTGGGGGTCACTGGAAGCCTTCAGGGCCTCGATCGCCACCTCGAACAGCGAGTAGCTCGACCCCAACGAGTCGACCCACTCGTTACCGGTGGCGTCCTCGAAGCCCTTGGCCAGGCTTGCGGCGGCCTCCCCGGTGAGCGACGAGTGGTACTTGGGGTAGGGGGTCCACCAGGCGTCGGTGGCGAGGTTGTTCGACAGGCTGCCGAGGGCCACCGCGTCGCTCGGGAAGAGCATCACCTTGGCCACGGTGGCGAGCGTCGGGCGGAACCTCGCTGCGGCCGCCTGCTTCCAGAACGTGTTGAAGTCCGGGGGGATCGGGCAGTTGACGAAGAACTCGCAGCCGTTGGCCTTGAACTTCTCGATCATCGAGCTGTAGTCGGTCGTCCCGTCGGTGTAAGCCCCGCCGTCGACGAACCGGTATCCTGCGGCCTCGGCGTACGGGGGGAACCCGGCCCGGAAGGCGTTGCCGTCGGCGTCGTTGGGGAACATGCCGGCAAAGATCTTGGTCGCGTGGGTCGTGTCCTCGATCCGTTTCCACATGGGCAGAAAGGTGCCGGCGAACTCCTTCATCCCG
>DAHUZS010000097.1 GCA_027315045.1 Acidimicrobiaceae bacterium | reverse complement strand
GCCGGCGGCAGCAGACCCAGCTCGTCGTAGATCCGCAACGCCCTGGCCGACAGCCGCGAGCAGCTGGCGAACTCTCCGATGCCCATCTCATCCACGTGCTCGCTCCTCACCGACTCGACACTTGCCGGACACAAGCTTGTGCCTTCACCCAACGTCAAGGTCAAGCCGTCGATTACCGTCGATGAAGTCGTCGCCAGGTGTCGTGGGAGTGCGATACTGCAATGGTGGAGCCGATCGGACCAAAGCTGGCGGAGGGCAGAGACACCGAGATCTACGCGCACGGTCCGGGCCGAGTGCTGCGCCTGCCCCGCGACGGCCGATCCCTGGTCCAGGAAGCCAACATCATGCGCTTCGTTGCCGACCGCGGCTACCCTGCGCCCGCCGTCTACGACGCTGGCGAGGGATACCTGGTCATGGACCTTGTGCCGGGGCAGACGATGCTCGCCTCGTCGCTGAGCCACCCAGAGCGGATCGCCGCATACGGACGGCTGTTGGCGCAGCTGCACTCCCAGCTCCACCAGATCCCCGCCCCCGACTGGATAGCTACGGTGGCCGGCGCAGACGGTGACCGCATCCTGCACCGAGATCTCCACCCGCTCAACGTGATCTTGAGCGACATCGGTCCGGTGGTGATCGACTGGACCAACGCCGCACGCGGTGACCCGGCTTATGACGTGGCCGACACCTGGATCCTCTTCGCCACCGCCGACCCCCCGCTCGACGACACACAAATCCAGTCGCTCGCTGCAGGCCGGACGGAGTTCCTACGATTCTTCCTCGGGGCGCTGGACGCCGATGCCGCACGCGCGCTCATCCCACTGGCCGTGGAGCACCGGTTGGAGGATCGAAACATGACCGAGGGCGAGCGAACGCGGATGCGGCGACTGGCACAGTGGGCCAGCAACGATGAGGCTGATCTCGCCAGCTTCTACAAACGCATGTCCGTCATAGCCGGCACTTGATCATCGACCGACTCGGTATGGGGCCCCCTTAACCCAGCCTCTTCACGCTGGCATTGTGGACACGGTCGGGAGCCATTGAACGGTGCCCGCGTCCCTGTGTGGGGCTGATGTCGGCTTGCGGAGCGGACGGCGCCGGCGATGGAGGCAGTTGTCGGGGTCAAAAGTGACCAGACGCCTGCGTTGGGACGCGTGTGGCCAAGCTGGTGCCGACCGACGGGGTCTGAGATCGTTCAGGTGATGAGATCGACGCGGCGGTAGGCGCCGAGGAGCACGTCGGTGGTCGGCCAGTTCTCGATGATGCGCACGATGCGGCGTCGCGCGGAGTGCACGAGACGGCCGGGAGCGTGGAAGATGCCCCACCGAAGTGCCTTGGGTTTCGCATCTCGCCAGGCCCCTTGCAAGCAGAGGAGCTGGAACCACCGCACGAGGTCTGCGGCCAGGGCGACGACCATGAGCCAGGTGGCGTTGTCCTCGAAGCTCGTGAAGGGGAACCGGCAGAGCCCCGAGTCCTTCAGGCGACAGATGTGCTGTTCGACGTGCGCATGGGCACGCATGGTGACGTCGAGGTCGCGGGGGTCCCCGTCCTGATCGGTGTAGAAGCCCCAGTAGCGATAGTCGAGGGAGGGGAAGAGGCTGCGCTGGGCGCCAGGGTGCAGTGGCTCACGGCGGACGATGAGCCGGGTGCCACTCGGGAGCTCCGGGTTCCACCATGACGCGACGGGTGCTGTTAGCGTTCACTTTGGAGATGCCCTCCTGGTTCGGGATCCTGCTGACTCAGCAACAACAGTTTCCCCTACTCGGAGGGCAATTCCGCGGACGCGCGGCGATCAGCTCAAATGGCGCCGTGAAGAGGCTGGGTTAACCAGCTCAAGGGCCCCATATTAGCCAGCGGACCAGGACGGTGTGACGGTGAGCCGGCCTGTAGGCGGGGTTCTGTGCCTCCCTCTCGGGAGCGGTGGCCATCCATCTAAGCGGCCCACCTGGGGACTGCCCCTCTCGAGGCGGGCGGGCCACCCATGTCCCACGTTTGGCCTTGCTCCGGGTGGGGTTTGCCGAGCCGGCCGGGTCACCCCGGTCGCTGGTGCGCTCTTACCGCACCGTTTCACCCTTGCCTGTTCGGGACGGACCCGTCATCGGCGGTCTGTTCTCTGTGGCACTTTCCTGCGGGTCACCCCGACTGGCCGCTAGCCAGCACCCTGCCCTGCGGAGCCCCGACCTTCCTCGACCCGGTCCCATGCGGGCCGAGCCGCGGCCACCCGGCCGGCTCACCGTCGCTCCTAGTCTGCCAGCCCGGCGGACCGTTTCCTCCGGCGACCCGGCGCCTCGGTCGGACCCCGGCCCCGGCCAGTTCGCTTCAGGTGATCAGGGCGCGGACCAGGGGCTCGTAGTGCTCGAGTGGGAGCGTGGGGTAGTCCGAGTCGAACGAGCGCTGGTCGAACTCCTCGCAGAACTCCTCGGTCAGATGGAACCACTGGTGGCCCCGGTGACGCTCCCGCACGTCGCGGTCCTCCCCGAGGAAGTGGCCGAAGTAGTACCGCTGGAACTCGCCGTGATGCTTGACCGTCCAGTGCAGGTCGTCGGGGAGATGGGGCCTGAGGACCGCCGCCGCCAGCTCCGAGTGGTTCTCGGGCGCCAGGTTGTCCCCGATGTCGTGGAGCAGGGCGGCCAGGAGATAGTGGTCGGGCCGTCCCGCTCGCTCGGCCCGGGTGGCGGTCTGGAGGCTGTGAGTGAGGCGGTCGACCGCGAATCCCGTGGGCGCCTCGCCGAGTCGCTGCAGCTGTTCGAGGACGCCGTCGGCCAGTGGGGTATCGGCGCCGACCGAACAGATGATCCGCCAGTCCTCCGCCGTGCCCTCGGCCATGGACCGGAAGCTGGCTCGTTGTTGGGGTTGCGCGTGTCTGTCGGTCATCGGCTCGGTCTCCTCGGCCCGAGCCTACGTGGCCCGGGCGAGGCGGAGCGACGGCGACACGAGCACGTCGGGGTTGACGATGGTCTCCGGCGCGGTGCCGGTGAGGGCCGAGAGGACGTTGGCGCTCGCCTTCTCCTGGAGCTCGACGACGGACTCGACCGAGTAGAAGGCGGCGTGCGGCGTCAGCACCACCCCCGGCGTGCGCCGGATCGGGTCGTCGGTCCGTGGCGGTTCCTCGTCGAGGACGTCGAGCCCGACTCCACCGAGGTGCCCGGCCGAGAGGGCGGCCCGGACCGCCTCGAGGTCGAGGAGGCCGCCTCGCGCCGTGTTGATGAGGAGGGCGCCCGGCCGCATCCGGGCGAGCTCGTTCGCCCCGAGCAGGTGGTGGGTCGCCGCGGTGAGCGGGGCGTGGAGGGAGACGAGGTCGGATTGTGCCAAGAGCTCGTCGAGCGAGCCGATCGCCTCGACGCCGTCGTGGGCGCCCGGCGACAGGCTCGGTGCGTAGGCAAGGACGCGCAGCCCGAACGCCCGAGCCTTGGGGGCGACCAGTCGGGCGATCCGACCGAAGCCGATCAGCCCGAGCGTCAGGCCACGCAGCCGGTGCAGCGGGCCGAAGGCCTGGTTGTCCCACGAGCCGGCGCGCGTCTGGGCGGCGAAGTCGACGATCCGGCGGGCCAGGGCCAGCATGAGCGCGAGGGCATGGTCGGAGACCTCGTCGACGCAGTAGTCCGGGACGTTGCTCACGACGATGCCCAGCTCGGTGGCCCGGGGGACGTCGATGTTGTCGACTCCGACGCCGTAGCGGGCGACCGTGCGGCATCGGCGGGCAGCGTCGAGCACCCGAGCCGTGACCAGCTTCCAGTTGGTGAGGATGGCGTCGGCTTCCGGGGCCAGCGAGACGAGCTCGCGCTCGTCGCCCGTCGTCGCCACCACCACCTCGGCGCCCACGCCGGCGAGGATGCGTCGCTCGACGTCGAGGCTGGGCCACGCGTAGTCGGTCACCAGCACCGTCGTGGGCACGTCCCGCCGACCTCCCCCGGGCGCTGCGCTGCCCGAGACCGTCGAAATGTCGAAATGTCGAAATGTAGTGCGGAGCCCTTTCCCGTCGTGCCCTGGGGGTCCGGCGGTGGTTCTTGGACCCGGCGGGTTGCCCTAGATTTTGGGGGTGACGTCGACGGAGCGCAACGCCACCGCCAGGGGCGGCACCCGATGAGCGGCGCGAGCCCCCGGTCACCGCGAGGCGCCGCGTCGCTGTTCACCGAGCCCGACGACGTCCTCACGATCGCCCAGCTCTACGCGAGGGTCGACCGGGCGCTCCTCCAAGAGTTTCCGCCCCGTCAGCCGTTGTGGGTGCGCGGCGAGGTCCAGACCATCTCGGACCGGACCGGCCACTGCTACATCGACCTGGTCGACCCGGACTCGGCTGGCGACCGCCAGGCCCCGGTGCTCAAGGTGCGGTGCTGGCGCCAGATCTGGGGTCCCCTGAAGGCCAAGCTGAACCGTTCCGGGCTCGAACTCGTGCCGGGCATGGTGGTGCACCTGCTCGGGAAGATCGACTTCTACCGAGCCCGGGCCGAGGTGAGCTTCGTGATGGCCGACCTCGACGTGACCGCGCTCTTGGGTCGAGTGGCGGCCGAGCGTGCCGCGCTCGTCGAAGCCCTGCGGCGTGAGGGGTTGCTCGAGATCAACCGGGCGCTCCCGGTCCCCCCCGTCGCGCTCAACGTCGGACTGGTCGCCAGCCCGGACACCGAGGGATGCCGGGACTTCCTCAAGCAGCTAAGCACCTCGGGCTACGCCTTTACCGTTGCGCTCGCGCGGGCCTCGGTGCAGGGACCCGAGGCGCCAGGTTCGATCGCCCGGGCGATCCGCCGGGCCGGCGCGCTGGCCCCGGACCTGGTGGTCGTGGTGCGGGGCGGGGGCTCCAAGGCCGACCTGGTGGCCTTCGACAGCCCGCCGGTGGCCCGGGCCATCGCACGTTGCCCGGTGCCGGTGTGGACCGGGATCGGCCACACCGGGGACGAGTCGGTCGCCGACCTGGTGGCGAACCGGTCCCTCGTCACCCCGACCGAGTGCGGCCACGAGCTGGTGGCCCGAATCGAGACCTTCTGGCAGCGGGCCGTGGCTGAGCCGGCGGTGGCCATCGGCCGTCAGGCGCAGCGCGTGCTCGAGGCGGCCGACCGCCATCTGGGCACCGCCAGGGGGCGACTCTCGGGGACGGCTCGTCAGCAGGTGCGCTGGCATCGCCAGCGGCTCGAGCACCAGACCCGATCCCTCGTCCGCTCGGCCCATGCCCCCGTCGACGGGGCCGCGGCCTCACTCACTCGCCGCTCGGCACGCCTCGGGCCGGCAGCCCGCCGTTGGTTGACCGAGGCCGAGTCGAAGGTGAGCGGTTGGCGGCGGTTGCTCGGGGCCTTCGACGTAGAGCGCCAACTCGAGCGGGGCTACACCTTGACGACCGACGACGGCGGCCGGATCCTCCGCTCGTCGGCCGGGCTCGTCTCCGGGGACGTGCTCATCACCCGGTTCGCCGATGCGACCGCCCGCTCGGTGGTGACGGAGCGAGGTGGCGCGTGAGCGCGGAGCAGACACCGGCACCGGTCGAAGAGCTGAGCTACGCCGAGGCAAGCAGGGAGCTGGACGAGATCGTGGCCGTTTTCGAGCAGGGCGACCTTGATGTCGACCAGCTGGTTGGCCGACTCGAGCGGGCCAACGCGATCGTCGACGAGCTGGACCGTCGGCTTCGGCGGACTCGGACCCAGGTGGAAGAGTTGGTCCCGCGCCTCGAGGCCGCGGTCGCGGCACCCGAGGAGGCCGGGGATGACGACACCCCGGAGCTCTTCTCGTGAGCGGCCCGGCGATCGAGGGGCGCCTCTACTTCCGTCAGCTGCTCTCGGGTCAGGACTTCGCCGTCGGGGACCGGGTCGCCCGCCAGATGGTCAACTTCTGCTATCTGATCGGGGACCGCCAGCGCGGCGAGGCCCTGCTTGTCGACGCGGCCTACGCGGTCGACGACCTGCTCGGCGTGCTTGAGGCCGACGGCATGCGGCCGGTCGGGCTCCTCGCGACCCACTACCACCCCGACCACGTCGGCGGGTCCCTCGGCGGGTTCGCCATCGAGGGTGCTGGCGCCCTCTTGGAACGGGTGAACGTGCCGGTCCACGTCCAGACCGACGAGGTCCCGTGGATCAAGCGGTCGACCGGGCTCGAGGACGGCGACCTGGTCGCCCACGAGAGCGGCGACATGGTGCGGGTGGGGGACGTCGAGGTCCGGTTGCTGCACACCCCGGGGCACACCCCGGGGAGCCAGTGCTTCCTGGTCGAGGGTCGGCTCGTCTCGGGTGACACCCTTTTCCTCGAGGGCTGCGGTCGGACCGACCTGCCGGGCAGCGACCCGATGGCCATGTACGAATCGCTCACCACCCGCTTGGCCGCGGTGCCCGACGACACCGTCTTGTTCCCCGGCCACCTCTACTCGCCCGAGCCCTCCGCCCCCATGTCCGCCGTCCGGCGGGAGAACTTCGTCTTCGCCCCGCGCTCGGCCGAGGCGTGGCTGGCCATGTTCGGCCGGTGAGCACCGGTCCGGCCGCTCCGCTCGACCCCGACGGCACGGCCGTCGTCGTCGGCGCATCGCTGGCCGGCCTGCGGGCGGCCGAGGGGTTGCGCCGGGGCGGGTTCCGGGGGCGGCTGGTTTTGGTCGGGGCCGAGCCCCACCCCCCTTACGACCGCCCGCCCTTGTCCAAGCAGGTGCTCGCCGGTGCCTGGGAGATGGAGCGGACCGGGCTGCGCGACGAGGCCGGGCTGCGCGAGCTCGGCATCGAGGCCGTGCTGGGCCGGCGGGCGGTCTCGCTGGATGCCGTCGCCCGGCGCCTCGAGCTCGACGACGGCACCGTCCTCGCGGCCGACGGGGTGGTGGTCGCCACCGGGGCCACGCCCCGGCACCCCTTCGCCGAGGAAGGGGTCCTCGTGCTGCGCACGCTCGAGGACTGCCGATCGCTGCGCGAGGCCCTCCTCGGAGTGGCCCCGGGGGGGCGGCTGGCGGTGATCGGGGCCGGGTTCATCGGGTCCGAGGTCGCTGCTACGGCCACCGGTCTCGGGCTCTCGGTGAGCGTGGTCGAGACGCTACCGGTCCCGCTGGCTCCGGCCCTCGGGGAGACGATCGGGGCCGCGCTTGGCGGCCTGCACGGCCGCAACGGCGTGCACCTGCGCACCGGGGTCGCCGTCGAGACCGTAAAGGCGGCCAACGGGCCGGTGCTCGAGCTCAGCGACGGCTCGGTGGTGCCGGCCGACGTGGTCGTGGCCGGCATCGGCGTGGTCCCCGAGGTCGGCTGGCTCGAGGGCTCGGGGCTCACCTTGGAGAACGGGGTGGTCTGCGACCGCACCCTGTTCGCCGCCGACGGCGTGGTGGCCGCCGGGGACCTCGCCCGCTTCCCGTACCGAGGCGGGCCGGTCCGCATCGAGCATTGGCAGATGGCGGCCGACATGGGCGCGGCCGCGGCCGCGGCCCTCTTGGCCGGCCGAGCCGGGGCCGCGCCGTTCGAGCCGGTGCCCTACTTCTGGTCCGACCAGTACAACGAGAAGATCCAGATGCTCGGCCGACCAACGCCCGACGACGAGGTGGTGGTGGTCGACGGCGACCTCGAGGGCCGGTTCGTCGCCCTCTATCGCGGCCGGGGCGAGCTCCGCGCGGCTGTCGCCCTCAGCCGACCCCGCCAGCTCATGGCGTACCGCGCTCTGCTCGAGCGAAGGGCCGGCTTCGACGAGGCGATGGCCCTGGCTCGAGCGGCCTCCTGAGGGTCCGGGCTGCTCGAGGCTCCCGCCCGCCGCCGTCGGGCGGCGCGCTCAGAAGCTGATCGTCGAGAGCTCGGGGATGGTCTTGAGCGCGCGGCTCCTCGCCTCCAGCCAGCGCGCCCGCCGCCCGGCGCGGGCCTCGTCGGAGCCGGTGGGTTCGACGGTGCGGGCCGGTCGGTAGGCGTCGGCCACCTCCTCCTCGTCGGCCCAGACCCCGGCGGCCATCCCGGCCAGGTAGCCGGCCCCGAGGGTGGTCGCCTCGAGCGTGGCCGAAAGCTCGACCGGCCGACCGATCGCCTCGGCCAAGGCGCCGACGAACACCGGGTTGGCCGACATGCCGCCGTCGACCCGTAACGACGCTATGGCTAGGCCGCTGTCGCCCTCTGCCGCCTCGAGCAGGTCGGCGCCGCGGTGGGCCACCCCTTCGAGCACCGCCCGGACCACCTCGGCCCGGCCGGTGCCCCGGGTGATCCCGAGCAGCGCGCCGCGCGCCCCGAAGTCCCACTCGGGGGTGGCCATGCCCAAGAGCGCGGGGACGAACCAGACGTCGCCGGTGTCCTCGCACTCGGCCGCCACGTCGGCCGAGCTCTGGGCGTCGGGGAGGATCGCCAGGTCGTCGCGGAGCCACTCGACGCACGAACCGGCGGAGAGCATCATCGCCTCGACCCCGAAGACGTTGCGCCCTGCCCGGCGCCAGGCGACGATCGGGAAGGTGCCGCCGGGGCTGCGGTCGAGCCCGCCGGGGACCGTCGTGCCGGTGCACTGGTCGAGCATGGCGCCGGTCCCGAACGTCGCCTTGGCCAGACCCGGACGGGTACAGCCCTGGCCGACCAACGCCGCCTGCTGGTCACCGGCCATCGCGCAGATGACCGGGGCCCCGGCCACGGCGCGTGCCGGGCCGAGTGGCCCCGAGGAGTCGACGATGGTGGGCAGCATCGAGGCCGGGATCGACAGGGCGGCCAGGGGTCGTTCGTCCCAACGGGACCCGGTGGGGTCGGTGAGGGCGGTCAGCGCCGCATTGGTGGGGTCGGTCACGTGGAGGTCGCCGCCGCTGAGGATCCAGGCGCACCAGGTGTCGATGGTCCCGAAGCACAGCTCCTCCGCGGCCCGCTCGCGGCGGGGGTCGACCGCGTCCAAGATGGCCGCCAGCTTGGTAGCCGAGGCGTTCGGAGGGAACCGGAACCCGTCGGCCTGCATGGCCAGGCAGGTGCCGACGGTGCGCAGGTCCTGCCAGCCGAGGCCGGGGGCGACCGCTCGCCCGGTCGCCCGCTCCCAGACCAAGGTGGTCGCCCGCTGGTTGGCAATGCCCACCCCGACCACCGGTCCGGACTCGGCGAGCACGGCCGAGGCGGTCCGCAGGACGGCCTCGGCGATTCGGTCCGGGTCGACCTCGACCAGGCCCGGTGCGGGCGAGGACGGGAGGACCTCCTCGTGGTGCACCGTGTGCACCGAACTGTCGGCCCCCACGACGGCCGAGCGGACCCCCGATGTCCCGACGTCGACGACGAGCAGCGCGCTCATGGCCAGGGTGCCGGCCCAAACACCGAGGCGAGGCCGAGCTTGCCGGGGTTGAGGATGCCGCGGGGGTCGAGGGCGTCCTTCAGCGTCCGGAGCACCCCGAAGGACGCTCCGAGCGCCTCGGCGAGGAACCGGCCCCGGTTGAGGCCGATGCCGTGGTGGTGGCTGACGGCCGCCCCGTGGGCGAGCACCGAGGCGGTGGCGGTGTCCCAGGCCCGCCGGTAGTAGGCCTCCTGCCAGGCCAGCTCGGCCTGGTCGTCGCCGTCGCCGCGCGCCGGGCGCCGTCCTGCGAAGGTGAAGTACAGACAGGCGCCGTCCCGGTAGGCGTGGGACTGGTGCACCGAGGCGGCGATGGTGCCATCGACGCCTCGCAGGGCCCCGACCACCTCGGCGGACAGGTCGGCGAGCACCGACCACCGCCCGGCCACCTCGATCGTGTCCACGACGATGTTCGCCTTCCACAGCGGCCCGAGCGCCGAGGTGTCGTTGCGCTCGTGGAGCCACCGGGACACGAGCGCCTCGTCCAGGGCCCGGGCCCCGGAGCACTCCTGTTCGCAGACCTCGACGGTGCTCTTCAACATCGTCTCGTCGGCCTCGTCGAGCACGATGAGGACGCAGGTATCGGCGTCGAAGTTCCGCTTGGACTCGGTCTCGTCGTAGAGGCGGAGGACGGCCGGGGTCGCCCCCCGCCCCAGGATGCGTCGACAGGCCTCGAGCCCGTCGACGAAGGAGGCGAAGCCGAAGGCCGCTCGGAACTCGGCCGACGGCTTGGGGCTGACCCGCAGGCGGGCCGCCGTGATCACCCCGAGCGTGCCCTCGCTCCCGCAGAACAGCTGGGTGAGCCCGGGCCCGGCGGCCGCCCGGGGGGCGGCGCCGTCGGTGTGGACAACGGTGCCGTCGGCCAGGACGACCTCGAGGCCGATCACCAGGTCCTCGATCTTCCCGTAGCGGGTGGAGTACTGCCCGGCCCCCCGGCAGGCGATCCACCCGCCGACCGTGGAGATGTCGATCGACTGGGGCCAGTGGCCGAGGGTGTAACCGGACCCCCTCTTGGCCAGGGCGGCCTCGAGGTCGGGGCCGAAGGTCCCGGCGCCGACGTCGGCCACGAGCGAGGGCTCGTCGAGGCTCTGCAGCCCCGACAGGGAGCGCAGGTCGAGCGAGACGCCGCCGAAGACCGGGACCGACCCGCCGCAGACGCCGCTCCCGCCGCCGGTCGCCGTGACCGGCACGCCGGCCTCGTTGCACGACGCCAGCACCGCGCGCACCTGGTCGACGTCTGCTGGTCGGACGACGACCGCCGGCTCCGCCGGCACCCGCCCCCGGGCGGCCCACCCGATCGACAGCGGCCACCAGTCCCGTCCCGCGCTGGCCCGGTCGCGCGGTTCGTCGGAGACGGCGATGCCACGGGCCCGCCACGACGACGCCAGGGCGTCGGGGACCGGGACCCTGGTCCCGGCGAAGCGCTCGGTCAACGCGTCGAGGGGGACCTCGAGCTCGCTCGGCCTCGCCGGCCCGTTCAACGCACCTCGTCCCGTCCGGTGCCGGCCCGATCGCCGAGCCCAGCCGACTCGAGGTCGGCCTCCACCAGCCGGCGGAATCGACGGACCTCGTCGGCCCGGCGCGCCTCGCCCCACCCGAGCTCGGCACCGACGATCCGGGCGGCCCGCTCGGCGGCGGCGAGCGTGGCCCGGGCGTCCTGGATCGAGGCGCGGGTCCGGCGGGCCAACACGTCGTCGAGGTGGACGGCCATCTCCTCCCGGGCCGCGTAGGCGAGCTCGACCCCGGTGTAGGGCAGCCCGGCGATCACGGGCTCGAGGAGCCCGGGGTCGCCGGCCGCGACCGCCGCCACCGAGGCGGCCATGGTGCCGTAGCGGTGCTCGAGATGGGGGGGCACCGGGGGTGAGCCGTCGGGCGGCTTCGGACCGGGGCCGAGGGCGGGGGAGCCCTCGAGCGCGAGATGCTTGGTGACCGAACCGCGCCGGGGCCGGCCCCGTCCCCCGAGCACGAGGTCCACGGTGTCCTCGGCCATCTTGCGGTAGGTGGTGAGCTTCCCCCCGGTCACCGTGACCAGGCCGTCGTCGTCCCGCCAGACCTTGTGGCGCCGGGAGAGATCGGCGGTCCGCTCCGAGAGGTGCCGGCCCTCGCCCGGGGCGAGCAGGGGGCGCAGCCCGGCCCACACCCCCGTCACGTCGTCGCGGGTGAGCCCGGCGCTGCTCACCGCGTTGGCCGCCGCGAGGAGGTAGTCGACGTCCTCAGGGCCGCAACGGGGGTCGTCGAGGCCGCCCTCATAGTCGGTGTCGGTCGTGCCCATGTAGACCAGGTCGGCCCCGGGCCAGGGCACCACGAAGATGGACCGCCGGTCCTTGCGGACCGGGATCACCGCGGCGATGTCGGTGGGAAAGCGCGACCGCGGCACGGTGACGTGCACCCCCTTGGCCGGCCGGAGCGATCCGGTCGGCTCGGGCTGGTCGAGTGCCCGCACCTCGTCGGTCCACACCCCGGTGGCGTTGACGACCGCCCCGGCCCGGACCTCGAAGTCCTCGCCCATGCCGGCGAGATCGCGCACCACCGCGCCTCGCACCAGTCCACCGGCGTCCCGAATGAGGCCTACCGCTGCGCTGTAGTTGGCCGCAGTCGCGCCGAAACCGCACACCGCGCTCCGCAGCAGGGCCAAGGTGAGGCGGGCGTCGTCGGCTCGGGCGTCGAAGTACAAGAAGCCGGCCACCAGCAGGTCGGTGTCGAGGAGCGGGAGGTGGGCGATGGCCTCGGCCCGCGAGACCCTCCGGTGGCGCCTCCCGATCCGGATGCCTCCGGTCAGGTCGTAGAGCCACAGGGCGGTGGAGTACGAACGGGCCACGGTCTTAGACACCACCCCGTCCCGCCCGAAGAGCGGGATGAGGAAGGGGAGCGTCCCCACCAAATGGGGGGCGTTGTCGAGGAGGCGTTGGCGTTCGGCCAGGTTCTCGTAGACGAGGGCGAACTCCCGCTGCTGGAGGTAGCGGAGGCCGCCGTGGACGAGCTTCGAGGACTTCGACGAGGTTCCTGAGGCGAAGTCGGCCTTCTCGACGAGCGCCGTGGTGAGCCCCCGGCTGGCCGCGTCGAGCGCCACCCCGGCCCCGGTGATCCCGCCACCGATCACGAGCAGGTCGAAGCGTTCGCTCTTGAGTCGCTCGAGGTTGGCGGTCCGGGAGAACGCCGAAGGGCGCGCCAGTTCGTGCCTCAGCCGGGAGACCGCCATGGGGTCAGCCTGCCACAACCCTCCGGCCTGCTCTTCGGCGACGGTCGGGCCTCAGGGTGCCGACCACGGCAGCTCGACCGGGGGCCCGGCACCAGAATCGGGGCCGAGCGTGCGAATGAGCTCGGCCAGACCCACCGGCAAGACCGGTGAGCCCGGCTGCTCGAGCTCCCCGGGCGTGAACCACCGCCAGCCCCGGTGGACCTCGCGTTCCAAGTCGGTCCAGCCGGAGGTCTCCGGCTCGAAGTGCTCGGCCCGGAGGGCGAAGAACCAGTCTTCCGAGTACAGCCTGCGGCCGCGAAAGGTCCATTCGCCCCTGGTGACCGCGACGGGCGCACCCAGCAAGCCGGGCTCGACCGCGAGCCCGGTCTCCTCACTGAGTTCCCGGGCCGCCGCCTGGGCCAGGGTCTCTCCCGGCTCGATCCCGCCGCCCGGGGTGGCCCAGACCCCCGGTCGGTCGTCGAGGGGGTCACGGATGAAGAAGAGCAGGACCCGGCCGTCGCCGTCGAGCACGATCACCCGGGCCGAAGGGCGTTCTTCCGGCGGCGCCGGAGCGGCGGGGGTGTCGGGGGGCAAGCGACCGGACGCTACCGGTCCAGAACGCCTGCCGACCACCAGTTCGAGGGAACAATGGGCGACTATTTAGTTGCCGCACCACCAGGAACGGTCCAGCGGGCGAGGACCCTACGGACCTCAGCGACCAGTGCATCGGGACTCAGGGCGTTGGAATCCAGGAGCAGGTCGTAATGCCATCCATTAACGCCGAACTGGGCGAAGGAGTTCTCTGCCAGCCCGGCCCAGCGACCTTCTCGGCCGCGATTACGCTCCATCAGCACCGGAAGAGGGCACTCCAGCCCCACCCACAGGGTGGGAATCGCGCCCAGGGCGTCAGAGAACACCTGCTGAGCCAGGCCGCTGCTGGGCATGATTACCTGGTTGCCCTCTGCGGCCAAGGCGGCGATTCCGGCCAGAAACCCCCGATGGAGCGGACCACAGGTCTCGAGCCAGATCAAGTGGTTGGTGCGGATGCGCCCCAGCTTGACCTCATCGAAGAGGACCCATGGTGTGTCTTCGGTGTCGGCAAACCGCTCCATGAGGGTCGACTTGCCTGCCCCAGCGGCACCGTCGACCACGACGGCTCGTCCACCTTCCACGCCCCGGAAAGGCTCAGGACGCTGAAAAACCCACAACTCCCTTATCCGCGAGTCGTCGTCCGTCATGAACACCACTCGCCACTCCCTGCCGTCCCCAGAGACGATCTGCGCATCAACTCTGGAGCCGTTGATCCCAGACCAGCGGATTTCCACCTCCATGGCGTCGGCGATGGGCCGAAGGGACCGGGCTGCTTCCCCTGCCGAGAGCGGAGAGCTGACGTAGAGATCCGTCGAGTTTCGCTGCCGGACAGCACTCAGGAGGGCCTCCAACAGCATCCGTTCCCCGCTCGATGTCACCGAAAACGAAGGCTATGTCGAGGCAGCCTCGTCGGGTTCGGAGACTTTGGGTTTGTCCGCTCGGACAACATGCTCGTGGGCGCAGCCTCGACCGTCTTCGTGGACTGGCCCCATGCCACCAGGGGACCTGTCGTCCTCGACCTGGCCGGTTGGGCACCGAGCGTCGTCTTGGAGGGCGGTCCGGACCCCGAGACCCTGCTCGCCCGGTACGGCCCCGGCGCGGCGGTCGACCCCGAGGACCTCGGCGCGATCGTGGCCGGGGTGGCCGGCTACTTCACCCACCACTCGATGCTCCCCGCGCCCCCCGACCCGCCGACGGTGCGACGCGGCGCAGGGTGCCCTGGCCAGGGCCTGGCTCCGTCGGATCACCCGGTGGCGGTGAGCCGTTCCCACCGGCCCCTCACCGGGTCACCGGCGCCGCGCACTCGGTCCACAAGATTTCAACAACGATTAGAGATCAACAACTATTGTGATATTCTTGGTCGGTGCGGACGCCCGAGGAGCTGACCGAGCTGTTCCGGGCCAACGGTCGCAAAGTGACGGCCCAGCGCCAGGGCATTTTCCGCGCGCTCCAGGGGAACGAGACCCATCCTTCGGCGGAGTCCGTGTACGAGTCGGTCCGGGCCGAGATGGAGACCATCTCGCTCAA
>DAHUZS010000096.1 GCA_027315045.1 Acidimicrobiaceae bacterium | reverse complement strand
CTGAACCGGCTCGACGAGCTGGCGTGGCGCACGCGCATCGAGGGATCCCGCGGGCTTCCCGAACGGGAGTTCAACGGCCCGGTCGTCGGCCTGCAACAGCGGTACCGGGAGGGTCTCGCCGCCCTCGGCGCCGACTTCGCCGACCGGCTTCCCGAGGAGCAGGACGCCCGGCTCAGGCAGCAGCCGGACTTCGCGGCGCTCGTCTACGGCCATGCCTGCGAAGGGATGTACGGCCCACCCGAGTACGGCGGCAACAAGGACGGTGCCGGCTGGGCGACGGCCGGCTTCCCCGGTGACGTCCAGCCCCGCGGCTGGACCGACGAGGAGGTCGCCGGCGGAGGTGAGCCGTGAGCAGCGGCGTCGACGCCGTGGTCATCGGCTCGGGCCCCGGGGGGGCGGCGGCGGCAGACGTGCTGACCAGGGCCGGGTGGACGGTCGTCATCGTGGAGAAGGGCCGCAACCACCTGCTCGATCTCGACGACCCGACCCGACCGGCGTCGGACTTCTCGAACGACGAGGTGAAGTTCGTCCACCGCTACTTCTTGGGGCCGGACCCCTTCCTCGAGCCGCGCACCTTCCGCGTCACCGACGGCGACGGGGACCACACCCACGTGGGGGAGATCAACTCGATCCCCTCCACGGTCGGGGGTGGGGGCACGCACGCCGACGGGAAGGTGCCGCGCTTTCGGGAGGACGACTTCCGGCTGCACTCGGTGCTCGGCCCCCAGCCGGACGCCGTCGTCGCCGACTGGCCGGTGGCCTACGAGGACCTCGAGCCCTACTACGCGGCCGCCGAGCGGGACGTCGGGGTGGCCGGGAAGGCGGGCGCCAACCCGTTCGCCGCCTGGCGGTCCAGCCCCTACCCCATGCGGCCGGGGGCGCCCATGTACGTCTCGACGCTGACCGCGGCCGCTGCCGAGCGACTGGGCTTCCACCCGTACCCGGCCCCCACGGCGGCCAACTCGGTGCCGTACGGCGGCCGTCCCGCCTGCAACAACTGCGGGTTCTGCTCGTTCTTCGGGTGTCCCGTGCACGCCAAGGGCGACCCCCTGGCGCTGCTTCTGCGCACGATGCGCACCGGCCGGGCCGAGCTGCTGACCGAGACGTTCGCGTCGCGGATCCTGGTCGAGGGCCGCCGGGCGACCGGCGTCGAGCTCGTCGGTCCCGATGGAACGGTCCGCCGGCTGGCCGCACGGCACGTGGTCGTGGCGGCTGGGGCGGTTGAGACGCCGCGATTGCTCCTCTTGTCGGGGATCGGCGGCGACCTCGTGGGGTGTCACCTCATGGTCCACTTCCAGACGCTGGTAGTGGGGATGATGCCCTACGAGCTGCACGGCGAGCGGGGCCGGGCCGTCACCCACGTCCACGACGACGCCGTGCTCGTCGACGGCGCCAGCCGGGCGGCCGCCGCCGAGGCGGGACTGCCATGGCTCCGTGGCGGCATGGTCGAGCACACGACGCCGAACCTCCCGATCATGGAGGCGAAGCTCTACCCGTGGGGACCCGGGCACCTGGACCTCATGCGCAGCTCACCCCTGCGCAAGCGGATGGTCGCCCTGATCATGCAGGGCGAGGACCTGCCGTACGCCGAGAACCGGGTCGACCTCGACCCCACCGTGCGCGACGTGCGCGGGTTCCCGGTGGCCCGGCTGACGTACCGTCCCGGTCGTCACGAGGTGGCGGCGTCCGCCTACCACGGGGGGTGCCTCGAGGCGGTGCTCCAGGAGCTGGGCGCCGAGTGGACGCTCGTCACCAGCTCGCCGGGGGTCGATCACCACGGGGAATCGACCCCGGTGCCCGAGAGCCGTCACGTGATGGGCACGGCCCGGATGGGCGCCGACCCGGCGACCTCGGTGGTCGACCCCTTCGGGCGTGTCCACGGCCTGGACAACGTGGTGGTGGCCGACTCGTCGGTGTTCGTGACCTCGGCCGGCTACGGGCCGACGCTCACGCTCGTCGCCCTGTCTGCGCGGGCGGCAGCCCGGATGGCGGGGACCGAGCTGGCGCCGACCCAGCCGATGCTGCCCTGACGCCCGCCCTCGCCGGCCGGGGCGCCCTCAGGTGCTGGCGCGCAGGCCGAGCGAGTAGCCCTCGAGGAACACCGATGCCTCCCGCTGGCGCGGGTAACGATCGGCCAGGGTGTGGAAGCGGGGGGAGTGGTCAGGGTGGACCAGGTGCGCCAGCTCGTGCACGATCGCCGCGTCGAGGACCCACCCGGGGACGGCTTGGAGGCGGTGGGAGAGCCGGATCTCCCCGGAGTCGGTGGAGCAGGAGCCCCACCGCTTGTCCTGGTTGGTCACCCAGCGGATGGCCGTCGGCCGGACGCCGTCCACGTAGCGATCGGCGAGGGCGGCGGCTCGCTCGGCGAGGTCGTCGTCCGACGACGTCGCCCCGGGCCGCTTGGCCAGCGTGCGGCGGACCAGCCAGTCGATCAGCTCGTCACGGTTGGCGAGAGCGACCCGGGCGGGCAGTACGACGACGATCCGGCCCTCTTCCCAGAACGCGGTGGCCGTCTTGCGGCGGCGGGTGCTGGTTCGCACCACCACCTCCGGCGACCGGTCGTCACGGGTCCACCGCAGCGGCAGGGTCGGGACAGGCAGCGGGTCGGCCATGCGCCCATTGTGCCGGGTGGGTGCGACGCGGATGGGGATCACCCTCGCCCGTGCGGTGCCGCCCGGCCGCTGGCCCATGTTCCGGGGCTGGCTGCGCCGGGTGTGCCCGGGGTGAAGGCGACCTTCAGGGCCCCGCTCTCCTCCGGCTGGGCGAGGGCACGCAGGGCCGCCCACCAGCCCTCGAGCGGGAAGCAGTGCGTCACCATGGGCCTGCAGTCGACCCGCCCGGAGGCCGTCAGGTCCAGGTAGTGGTCGATGGCGTGCCGGCGCACCCCTTCCACCTCCTCGATGCCGAAGGCGTTCGAGCCGATGATCGACAGCTCCTTGAAGTAGACGGGGGTCCACTCGTAGCGCGCCGGGGTGGCGACCCCCGTGAGCACGACCGAGCCTCGCTGGGCGAGCACGCGCACTCCCACCTCGAGGGTCTCCGCCTTCCCCACCGTGTCGTACACCACGTCGATGTGGCCTGGGTGCGCCGTCGGCAGGCCGGCGAGCGCCTGGTGCAGCACGCCGCCCGACCACGTGGCCAGCGCCTCCACGAGCTCCCCTCGGGGCTCGTGGTCGACGACGAGGGCGGCCCCGAAGGCCGCGGCGAGGCGCTGCTGGTGAGCGAAGCGGGCCACGACGGCCACGTCCACGTCGGGGTGGAGGGCGCGCAGCACGGCAACCGTGGTGAGGCCCAGCGCACCGGCGCCGTAGACGACCGCTCGACCCCCCGGCGGGGGAGGGCTCCGCACCACGGCGTGAAGGGACACGGCGAACGGGTCGGCCAGTACGGCGGCGGCGTCGTCCACTTCGTCGGGAACGGGATGCAGCATCGAACAATGGGCTGCCATGAGGTCGGCCCAGCCACCCGGCGCCCCGGTGGTCACCCCCATGTGGACGCCTGGTCCCAGGTCGCCCGACGTGAAGTTCCAGCAGAGGTTGAGACTTCCGGCCTGGCACGATGGACAGGCTGGCTCGACCCCCCGGACCTTGCACGTCAACCATGGGTCGAGCACGACGCGTTGACCCTCGACGAGGTCGGTGCCGGGCCCCGCAGCCACGACGCGGGCGAGCACTTCGTGCCCGGGGACATGGGGTAGCGAGGAGAACGCAGCCATCGGGTTGTCGAGGTCGCCCTCGCCGAAATCCCCCAGCACCAGCTTGGACTCGGAGCCGCACACCCCGGCCAGGACCGGGCGGGTCAGCACCCAGTCCGGGCCGCGGAGCGCCGGGTCCTCGACCTCGTGCTGGCCGAAGGGGATGCCCGCGAGCAGCCGGTCGACGTCGTCGGACGGCGCCGGGCGCCGCTCACCCGGGTCGGGTGGCGCGCCGAAGACGAGGGCCCTCACGACGGCTCGCCGGGGCGCGGGAGCGACCCGGGGTCGAGGGTCCCGGCCACCATGGCCCGCATCCCCTCCAGGTAGGCGTCGACGTCGGCCGTCTTGAACTCGGCGATGGCCTTCATGTCGGGGAGGTAGTGCTCGAACCGCTCGCTGTCGATGCAGGCGGCGATGCCACCGGCCACCTCTTCGGGGGGCGTGAGCGGGCCCCGGTAGATCGGCGGGTCGTTGCCCGGCTGGTCCCAGATCTCGGTGTCGATCGCGCCGGGCAGGACGAGCCGCACCCGCACCCCGGTGCCCTCTAGGTCGGCGGCCACTGCCTCGCTCCATCCCGCCAGGGCGAACTTCGAGGCGCAGTAGGCGGCTTCGGTGGCGACCCCGAGCCGACCCCCCAGGCTGGACACGTTCACCACCACGCCCCATCCGCGCCGGACCATGCGGGGGAGGAGGGTCAGGGTCATGGCCACCGGGGACAGGAAGTTGACCCGCAGGGCCCGTTCCACGTCCGCCATGGTCAGGCGGTGCACCGGCCGCCGCAGGGGGATGCCGGCATTGTGCACGACGACGTCGAGGCCGCCGACGGCGTTCCAGATGTCAGCGGCGAGGGTCGCCGCCGCAGCCGGTTCCCCGAGATCAGCGGCCCAACGACAGGACGCGGGGGACGTTCGCCGGCACTCGGCGAGGACGTCGTCGAGCCGGTCGGCTCGGCGGGCGACGAGGACGACGGTTGTGCCCCGTCCGGCCAGCAGGCGCGCCGTCGCGGCGCCGATCCCCGAGGACCCACCCGTGACCAGGACCGTCCGGCTGCCTGGTTCGGGGAGCACATCTCGACCAGCGTCCACGCAGGTTCCCCTCCACGCCGCGCACCGGCTTGGCCGCGCGGGCCGGATGGCCCTCCGGCCTTCGGGTGAGCGAGGGGACTTGAACCCCCGACCTCCAGGGCCACAACCTGGCGCTCTAACCTGCTGAGCTACGCCCACCGAGGTCGTCCAGTGTGACACACCGCCGAAGGCAGGCGGTCACCGTCAGGTCGCGGGCACCTTCCAGCCCATGCCTTCGGCGATCTCTCGGCACGTGGGGCACAGGGGGTACCGCTTCGGGTCGCGCCCCGGCACCCAGACCTTGCCGCAAAGGGCCTGCACGGGCGTGCCGTTGACCATGCCTTCGACCACGTTGGTCCCGGCGGAGACGAAGTCGCCGCCCTCGGGCTTGAAGCCCTCGAGCACGATGTGGGCCATGCGTTCGTGGTCGCCCTCGTCCAACGTCGGCTCGGGGCGCGCGGGGGCGAGGGTGGGGGCGGCGCTCGGCGAGTCGCTGGGGGCGAGGGTCATCCTGGGCATCGGCCGCATCTCCTCTCCGTCGCGCCGGAACGCCACGATCGCGCCCACCCTACCGGGGTGCTCGGTGCGCACCGGGGCCAGCGCCCCGGACCGCCCGGGCCGTAACTGGTGACCGGACCGGCTTCGCTCGTGCGAGGATCGGAGGAAGCCCCCGTGGCCGAGTGGATCAGGCGACGGACTTCTAATCCGTTCTACGCAGGTTCGA
>DAHUZS010000095.1 GCA_027315045.1 Acidimicrobiaceae bacterium | reverse complement strand
AGGCTTCGGATCTGGTGGTTGGGGTCGTCCCCGAAGACCGAGGCGTAGGTCGACCACCAGATGTTGTTCGACACCGTGGCGCTGCTCGGCTCCCAGAAGCCGCCGTCGATGGCCCACGGGCCGACGATCGGCTTCGTGTTGCCGAGGGTCCGCACGGAGGTGACGAAGGCCGGAAGTGTCGGGGTGGTGGTCGTGCAGAGCACCGTCGCCGCTGCGCTGGAGGTGGCTGCCTTCTGCGCCACCTGGGTGACCGTGTGGTCCCCGGTCGTGTAGGTGAGCTGTGTGACGATCTTGCCACCCATCTTCTGGTAGTCGGTCGTGAAGTTCTGGCAGACGTCCACGAAGTATGTGAGCAGCTTGTCGGTGACGACCGTGGCGGTCTTCCATCCCTTCTGGATGAGCAGCCGAGCCAGCACCGCGCCATCCGAGGTTGGGGCGTTCCCGAAGCTGAACGCCAGCTTGCCGGGGGCGCCGAAGCGGGACGGTCCCATCTCGTTGGTCCCGGTGCAGGGCGAGACCACCAGCATGTGGTGCGCCAGGCCCACCTGGATGGCCGGGGTGGCGAATGTCACGTCGCACGTGGTCCACAGGATGGAAGCGCCCTGGGAGATGGCCTTGAGGGCATCGGAGCGGGTCGCCGAGGGCTGGAGCTGGTCGTTGTAGACCTTGAACTGGATGGGCCGACCGAGCACGCCGCCACTGGCGTTCACCTTCTTCGCCCACAGCTCGGCCGCCTGGATGGCCGGCTGGTCGAAGGGCTTCATGGTGCTCGTCTCGTCGATCACCGCCCCGATGATGATCGGCTTGCCCTTTGCCGCCTTGTGGTGCAGCCCTGCAGACGCTCCTGCCACGGCGACGGTCCCGACAACAAGACCGATCGATCCGGCGAGAGCCGCCACTGCTTTGAGCCAGGGACGACGAACCATGAAACTCCCCCTTGTCACAAGCGCCGTAGGCACGGACGTAAGTTTTGTCGCGGTTCTGACATCTAATCAAATCCGAGAATTCATAGCAAGGCGACCCCCTGCCTGTGCCACGCCGCGGCGGGCTTGCTCCGAGGGCTCGGGACGGTCCCCGCCGGTCCGTTGACCTCGATCACGTGCCACCGTAGGCTGCGAGACCTCCCCGGTGCTGCACGCGCGCCCAGGGGAGATCCCCCACAATACGGAGGGATCGGATGACGACCTATCCAGAGGACGGCTCGCCAGCAGGTGGCGACGGCACGGGAGAGGAGGGGGGCACGCGGGCGGAGCGCACGCCGTCGCCCACGCTGCTGCAGGTGGGCGACGCCTTCCCCACCGCCGCCCTGGTACGCTCGGGTGCAGCCCTGCTCGGGCCGGCGGTCATGTACTTCTACCCCAAGGACGGCACCACGACGTGCACGCTGGAAGCGGCGGCCTTCCAGCGCGCTGCCCAGTGCCCGGCGGCAGGGGTCCAGGTGGTGGGCGTGAGCACCGACGACGAGAGCCATGCCTGCTTCGCCCGCGACCAGGGGATCGGCTTCCACCTGGTGAGCGATCCCGACGCCACGCTGACTGCGAGCGTCGGCGTCCTCAAGGACTACGGCGAGCACGGCGAGCTGGCGGCCCGGGTGACGTTCCTGCTCGACGGCAGCAGCACGGTTCGCCGGGTGTTCGAGGTCGGTGACGACGTCACCTCGCATCGCGAGGCCGTCCTGGCCGAGGCCTAGCACCTCGGCCTCGCCTCGGCCGAGGGACCCTCGTCGTGAGCGCCGTCGTCCGGCGGCTCGCCGAGTGCACCGAGGAGGGGGTCGGCACACCGGCGGTACCGGTCCGCACCAGTTTCGACCGGACGACCGGATGCCCGAGGCTCGTCCAGCGACAGATGCGCCTCCCCCCCCCGGGTCGCGCTCGGCGGTCCCGTCCGGTGGCGCCGGGCCACATCCCGCCCAGTCGCGCCCCACTGCACGAGCACACCTACGACGAGGTGGTCATGGTGCTGGAGGGCCACGGCGTCGTGCACGTCGATGGTCGTGCACGTCGATGACGGGACATGGGACCTCGCCCCGGGCACCTGCATCTACCTGCCGCCCGGCACGAAGCACTGCCTGGAGAAC
>DAHUZS010000093.1 GCA_027315045.1 Acidimicrobiaceae bacterium | reverse complement strand
GCGCCAGACCGACGCCTTCACGCTTGAGGTCAAACCACCGGCCCATCCGGTCACTCCGAGCAGGCACATCGTGCGGACCAGGTCCTGGTCGCCTCGACGTGGGTCCTCTCCCAGACGACCCCTACTTCAGCAGTCTCCTAGGTCCCGTCGGTCAGGCCGAAGACAACCAGTGCCAGCTCGTGGAGTATCCTGGCCGTCGCGCCCCAGACCCGCTCGCCCTCGACGGCGAAGAACCACAGCGGGCGGGCCCCGGAGCCGCTCTGGGGCCACCGGGCGTAGGGATCCCAGGTGTCCTCCCGGTAGACCCCGTCGGCGGTGAGCTCGGCCAGCTCGACGTCGAACACCCGGGCCACCTCGGCCGGGTTCGGCACCGGTCGGGGTCGCTGTTCGAGCACGCCCACCACCGGGAGCACGAGGGCGGCGTTCACCGTGTACAGCGAGTGCAGCCAACCCATGACCTCGACCGAGGCCGGCTCGAGGCCGATCTCCTCGTAGGCCTCCCGCAACGCGGCATCCACCGCGCCCTCACCCTCGTCCAACCGGCCGCCGGGGAAGCTCACCTGGCCGCGGTGTGTCCGGAGCTGCTCGGAGCGCCGGGTGAGCAGGACCCGGGCCTGGCCCGCCTCCTCGAACAGCGCGACAAGGACGGCGGCGGCGCTGCCCGCGTCTCGGGGCCCGGCCGGGACCGGGTCTGAGACGGGGAGCCCGGGCCACGTCCCCTCGATCGGCGGCTCGGAGCCAGCCTGGCCGGCCCGTTCGAGGGCGGCACGGACCGCGTCGAGCGGGATCTGCCGCCGCTGCTCCGGGGGCAGCGCCACCCAGGGCGCCGGGCCGGCGGGGAGTCGCCGGCTTAGGTCCGGAGCGGGCCGATCCGGGCGCGCCGTCGTTACATCATCCCCATTCCGCCCATGCCGCCCATGCCGCCGGGAGGCGCCGCCGGGGCGGGCGGTTCGGGCTTGTCGGCCACGAGCGCCTCGGTGGTGAGCAGCAGCCCGGCCACCGACGCCGCGTTCTGGAGCGCCGACCTTGTGACCTTGGCCGGGTCGATGATCCCCGCCTTCACGAGGTCTTCGAGGTCGCCGGTGAGGGCGTTCAGCCCGACCGGCCCCTCAGCCCCCTCGACCTGGCGGACGATGACCGCCCCCTCGTAGCCGGCGTTGGAGGCGATCCAACGCAACGGCGCCGCGAGGGCCCGGGCCACGATGGCCGCTCCGGTCGCCTCGTCACCCTGGAGCGACGAGGCGGTCCGCTCGACCGACGCCCGACTGCGCACGAGGGCGGTGCCGCCGCCGGCGACGATCCCCTCTTCGACCGCAGCCCGGGTGGCCGACAGGGCGTCCTCGATGCGGTGCTTCTTCTCCTTCAACTCGACCTCGGTCGCCGCGCCGACCTTCACCACGGCGACCCCGCCGGCCAGCTTGGCCAGGCGCTCCTGGAGCTTCTCGCGGTCCCAATCCGAGTCGGTGTCCTCGATCTCCCGCTTGATCTGGGCGATCCGGCCGTTCACCTCCCCCTCGTCCCCGCCCCCCTCGACGATGGTGGTGTCGTCCTTGGTCACGATCACCCGGCGGGCCTTGCCCAGCAGGTCCAAGGTGGTGCTCTCCAGCTTGAGCCCGATCTCTTCGGAGATCACCTGGCCGCCGGTCAGGACGGCCAGGTCCTGGAGCATGGCCTTGCGGCGGTCGCCGAACCCCGGCGCCTTCACCGCCGCCGAGGTGAATGTGCCCCGGATCTTGTTCACCACCAGGGTGGCGAGCGCCTCACCCTCGACGTCCTCGGCCACGATGAGCAGCGGCTTGCCGGTCCCCATGACCTTCTCGAGCACCGGCACGAGGTCGTGCACCGCGGTGATCTTCTGGTTGTAGAAGAGGATCAGGGGGTCGTCGAGGATCGTCTCCTGCCGGTCCTGATCGGTGACGAAGTACGGTGACAGGTAGCCCTTGTCGAACTGCATGCCCTCGGTGAGCTCGAGCTCGATGCCGAAGGTGTTGGACTCCTCGACGGTCACCGTGCCGTCCTTGCCCACCTTGTCGATGGCCTCGGCCAGGACGTCGCCGATCGCCGCGTCGGCGGCCGAGATCGCGGCCACCTGGGCGATCTCGGTCTTCGAGTCGATCTCCTTGGCCTGGGAGGCGATCGCCTCGACCGCGGTGGCGACCGCCTTGTCCATGCCCCGCTTGAGCGCGGCCGGGACGGCGCCGGCGGCCACGTTGCGCAGGCCCTCGGAGATGAGGGCCTGGGCGAGGACGGTAGCGGTGGTGGTGCCGTCGCCGGCCACGTCGTTGGTCTTGGTGGCTACCTCCTTCACCAACTGGGCCCCCATGTTCTCGAAGGGGTCCTCGAGCTCGACTTCGCGGGCGATGGACACGCCGTCGTTGGTGATGGTCGGGGCGCCGAACTTCTTCTCGATGACCACGTTGCGGCCCTTGGGCCCGAGGGTCACCTTCACCGTGTCGGCCAGCTTGTTGATGCCGGCCTCCAGCGCCCGCCGAGCGGGCTCGTCGAATTTCAGGATCTTGGGCATGGGGGGTCGATCTCCTTGTCGGTCGTTCGGCTCGGGACGCCCGGCGGGCCAGGCGGTGCCGCTACTTCTTCTTCGCGCCCACCTTGGCCAGCACGTCACGGGCCGAGAGGATCAGCAGGTCCTCCCCCTCGACGGTGATCTCGGTGCCGCCGTACTTGGAGTAGACGACGGTGTCACCGACGGCGACGTCGATGGCGATCAGCTCGCCGGTGTTCTCGGCCCGGCGTCCGGGTCCCACGGCCAGCACCTCGCCCTGTTGGGGCTTCTCCTTGGCGGTGTCCGGGATGACCAGGCCCGAGGCGGTGGTCTCCTCGGACTCGCCGGGGCGGACGACGATGCGGTCCTCGAGCGGTTGCAGATTCATCGGTGAGGGCCTCCTTGGCGCTCGTTAGCACTCGAACCTTGTGAGTGCCAACGATAGCGGGCCGAGCGAGCCTCGGCAACCGCCAACCACCCTTCCCTCGCCCTAGAACAGGCGCCGCCTGACCCGGGGGGCCAGCGCGTCGAGGACCGGCTTGGGCCCCCGGAGCGATCCGAGCAGGAGGATCTCGTGCACCCCGTCGAGTGCCAGCTCGGGCGTGACGTCGTCGGCCACCTGGAGGATCCCGATGATCCGAAAGTCGAGCTTCGTCCCATTGGTCACGGCCTCCTGGAGCTGCTGGCCGGTCAGCAGCGCGTAGCCGAGACCCATGGCGCCGAGTTGATGGCGGACCTGTTCAATCTCGCGGCCGTGCTCGGCGAAGACCCGGTGCAGGCCACCGCGGACCACGTCGCTGCGGTTCACGTAGAGGCCCTGGGCGACGAGGACGTCGATCTTGCCGATCTCGGCCGCCGACAGGTTGACGCAAAGCTTCTCAGTCTCCATGGCACCGTCCGCTCTCCGGGCGCGACCGCCGGCCAGGTCGCCACTGAGGATCCTCTTGTTCCCCTTTCATACTCCTACTATATTCCACCTGTGCCCCCGGAGCGATCGAGCATCGAGGTCGGGCCGAGGGACGCCCGGCCGCCCTGGACCCTGCGCATCGAGGGCGTGACCAAGGCCTACGACGCCAAGGTGGTGGCCAACGACCGGATCAGCCTGGCCATCGAGCCGGGCGAGGTCTTCGGCCTCCTCGGGCCCAACGGGGCGGGGAAGTCGACCCTCGTCAAGCAGCTGGTCGGCCTGCTCAAGCCGACCGCCGGCCGCATCACCCTCGGTCCCCACGACCTGGTGGCGGAGCCGGCGACCGCCCGGCAACTCTGCTCGTATCTGCCTCAGGTCCAGCTCCCGATCGACTCGTTCCGGGCGGTCGAGGCGATCCGTCTCACCGGGGCCATCCGGGGCGGTGACAAGGCGACGGTCCGGGAGCGGGCGGACCGCATGATCGAGGCGTTGGATCTCGGCGAGTGGCGCCGGACCCTCGGGGTCCGACTCTCGGGCGGGGTGAAGCGGCTGATCGGTTTCGCCATGGTGTCCGTGTGGCCGGGGCGGGTGGTGATCCTCGACGAGCCGACCAACGACGTCGACCCCCACCGGCGCCGGCTCCTGTGGCAGGAGATTCGGCGGCTCGGGGAGTCGGGGGCCGCGGTGCTGCTGGTCACCCACAACGTGCTGGAGGCCGAGAAGTCGGTCGACCGAGTGGCGCTCATCGACGGCGGCAGCGTGATCGCCGAGGGCACGCCCTCGGCCCTCAAGGCCGCCGACCGCGGCCGGCTGCGGCTCCAGGTGATGCTGGCCCCCGGCGCGGCGCGCCCCGAACTTCCCCGGTTCGTCCTCTCGGAGGCCCTGGTCGGCCATAACCTGCTCACGACGATCTCCGAGGCCGACGCCACCGGCGGGATCCGCTGGGCCCAAGAGCTCGTGGCGGCGGGCGTGGCCGAAGAGTACGCGCTCGGAGCCACCTCCCTCGAGGACGCCTACATCCGCCTCACCGGCGAGGTCTCGGCCAGCTTCACCGATGACGAGCGGGGGGCGGGGTGATCGGGGGCCGGAGCCTTGCCGGCGCCTCGGAGTCGCCGGCGGCCGCGCCACTCGGGTGGCTGCCCTCCTTCCGGGCCATGTTGGCCTGGGATCTCGCCGACCTCCGGCTCCAGCTCCCGATGCTGATGCTCATCCAGCTCCTCTCGGGCATCGGGACGGTGCTCGGGTTCGGACTCTTCTTCCGACACATCCCCGAGCGCGCCGCCCTCTTCATCGTCACCGGCATTCCGGTGATCAACCTGATCGTGGTCGGAGTGGTCGCCCTCCCCCAAAAGGTCGCCTCCCAGAAGCTCTCGCACACCTACGACTACGTGGTCTCGCTCCCGGTGCGTCGGGTGATTCGGGTGGCTTCCACCTGCATCGTCAACCTCGCCATCGGGCTCCCGGCGGTCATCATCACCCTCGCGGTCGGGGTCGTCCACTACCACCTCCACCTCGCGCTCAGCCCCGAGATCGTCCCGGCGCTCTTCTTCGTGTCGCTGGCCGGGACGATGCTCGGCCTCGCCGTCGGACACGGCGTCGACCGGCCGACGCTGACCCAGAGCATCAGCCAGCTTCTGATCTTCGCCATCTTCGGGTTCTGCCCGATCATGTTCCCGGCCGCCCACCTGCCGGGCTGGCTGGCCGACCTGAACACCGTGGCGCCCTTCGAATCGATGGCCGAGATCACCCGGGCCGGCCTGACCACGGGCATGGTGACCGACCTCGCCCGGGCGATCCTCGTGGTCGCCCTGTGGCTGGTCGGCTCACTGGTCGTGCTCACCTGGACCATGGGCCGGCGGCGGTAGCGGTGGCCGCCTCGGTCGTCACGGTGGCGCCGGCGCTGCGTCGCGGGCCCGGGAACTGGTTGCGCACCTACCGGGCCCTCATCGTCTACGACTTCACCTCGCTTCGGCTCATGCTGTTCGAAACGGCGTTCTTCCAGACCCTGATGGGAGCCGGGCTGGCCATGACCTACGGGTTCCTCCTCGGGCACCTCACGCCACACATCGCTGCCTACGTCGTGACCGGCGCCCCGACCCTCGCGCTCGTCCCGGTCGGGCTGGTGTTCCTCCCTGGCCAGGTCAGCCAGCAGCGGGTCTCGGGCAGCTACGACTTCACCTGGTCCCTGCCGGTGCCCCGCTCGGCCGCGGTGGCCTCCCTGCTCACCTTGTTCGCGGGCATGGCCGTGCCGGGCGCGGTGGTCACGCTCTTACTCAGCGCCTGGCGCTACCACGTGGCGCTCTCCCCCTCGTTGGCCATCGTGCCGGCGGTGCTGCTCGTCTCGGTGATGACCGCGTCGCTCGGCTACGGGTTGGCCCACCTCATCGCGAGCCCGGTCGGGGTCAACGTGGCGGCCAACGCGCTGATCTTCTTCGTCATCCTCTTCACCCCGATCGCCTTCCCCGCCAGCCAGTACCCGGCCTGGCTGGTCCACGCCCAGCAGGTCCTGCCCCTGTACCCGATGGCCGAAATCGTCCGCTCGGGGCTCGACCCCGGGTTGGTCGCCGGCGTCGGCCGGGCCTACGCGGTGCTCGGCGCCTGGACCGTCGCGGCCTGGGTGGCGGTCGGCTGGGTGGTGGGCCGCAGGGGCTGAGGGTCGGGGCTCGCCGGCGCCTCAGAGGCGGCGGCGGCCGCGACCGTTCAGACCCGGACGACGATGGAGTTGACCGCCTTGTCGTGCAGAGTCTGGTGCTGGGGGTCCCAGGCCGGGAAGAGCAGGTCGATGACGAGAGGGATGAAGAACAGCACGCCGAAGAGCCGCTCGAGCAGGTCCCGCCCGAGCGCCCGCGGGAACCCGATCAGCTCGCCGGTCGTCCGATCGATCGCCTTGATCCGCATGGCCATCATCCCGAGCGTCTGGCCCCGGAGCCCGATGAGGAACGCGGCGTAGAGCGCGCCGAGGGCCAGGACGAGGAGCGCACTGCCGTTCGCGATGACGAGGGCATGGCCGTTCGCCGTCCCCCGGTGCAGGGTGAAGGCGTGCGCTGGGACCAGGTAGACGAGGGACACGATGAACACGATCACGGCGTCGATGATGGCCCCGGCCACCCGGTACCAGTACCCGGCGTAGGGGGGTGCGGCCCCGGCTGGGCCGCCGGGGAAGGGCCGACGCCACCCGGCGCGCGGCGGTGGGGTGGAGCCCGGCGGATAGTAGCCACCGGGGGTCGGCGGCGGCGTGTACCAGTCGTCGGCCGGGTGCTCGGAGCCGCCCGGGTAGGAGGGCGCGGTACCGGGGTAGCGGGGCAGCCCGGAGGAGCCCGGCTCCTTGGGGTTCTCGTCTGCCACGTCCGCCTCCTGCTCTGCGCTCCGACACTACGGCAACGCAGGCACGATCGGGTGTCTCGGGCGCCGGGTGGACCCTGCTAGGGCGACAGCCGGACCACCTCCCAGCCCGATCCCCGGCGCCGGAAGCAGAGCCGGTCGTGCAGGCGGTCCTCGCGGTGCTGCCAGAACTCGACGAGGTGCGGGACCACCCGGAACCCGCCCCACCCGGGGGGCCGGGGCACGTCGGCACCCTCGTGCTCGGCCGCCTCGGCCGCCACCGCGGCGTCAAGCTCGGCCCGGTCGGCGAGCTCGGCGCTCTGGTGCGAGGCCCGGGCGGCCAGTTGGCTCCCCCGCGGCCGGCCGGCAAAGAAGCGGTCGGACTCCTCGTCGCTCACCGGGACGACACCACCCTCGACCCGGACCTGGCGGCCGAGCGGGTCCCAGTAGACGACCAGGGCGGCATGGGGGTTGGCTGAGAGCTCCGCCCCCTTGCGGCTGGTGCCGTCGGTGTAGAAGACGAAGCCCCGCTCGTCCCACCCCTTGAGCAGGACCATGCGAACCGAGGGCACCCCCGCCCGGTCCGCCGTGGCCAGGGCGACGGCCTCGGGCAGCCGGACGAGCGACCTCGCCTCGTCGAACCACGCCTGGAACTGGGCGATCGGGTCCGAGGCGAGGTCCCCCTCGGCGAGCCTCCAGCCGGCGACCTCGCTCACTGCTTCACCGTCGCCTGGCTAAGCGCGAGGCCCAGGTTGGGGTCGGCGCCGAGGTCGAGCGGGCTCGGCCCGCCGTGGGCCAGGCGCCACTGGCCGGCAGCGGCGATCATCGCCGCGTTGTCGGTGCACATGGCCCGGGAGGGCACGAGCGCCGCCACCCCGTCCTCGGCGCAGGCCGCCTCGACCCGGGCCCGCAGGAGCGAGTTGGCCGCGACCCCACCGGCCAGGCAGAGCCCCCTGGACCCGGTCGCCGCCACTGCCCGGCGGGCCTTGGCCACCAGCACGTCGACGACCGCCTCCTGGAAGGACGCGGCCACGTCGGGGGTCGACGCCAAGGGCTCCCGCTCCACCGCCCGGACGACGGCGGTCTTTAGCCCCGAGAACGAGAAGTCGTACCCCTGGGCGGCCATGGCCCGGGGGAAGGCGAAGGCCGTCGGGTCGCCACCGGCCGCCACCCGGTCCACGGCCGGCCCCCCGGGGTAGCCGAGCCCGAGGAACCGGGCCACCTTGTCGAACGCCTCCCCGGCCGCGTCGTCCAGGGTCTGGCCGAGTAGCCGGTACCGACCAAGCCCCTCGACGAGGACCAGCATGGTGTGGCCGCCCGAGACCAGGAGGACGACGAGCGGCCACTCCAGGTCGGGATGATCGAGGAGCGAGGCGAAAAGATGGCCCTCCAGGTGGTTGACCCCGACGAAGGGCACCGCCCAGGCCATGGAAAGCGCCTTGGCGTGGGACAGGCCGACCAGGAGCGACCCCATGAGCCCCGGGCCCGAGGTAACGGCGACGGCAGCGACCGGCGGGTGCCCGTCCGCCCCGGCCCGCTCCAGGGCCTCGGCGATCACCGGGACGAGCAGTTCGAGGTGGGCCCGGCCCGCCAGCTCCGGCACGACCCCGCCGAACCGGGCGTGCACGTCCGCCTGGCTCGCGACCACCGAGGAGAGGACGTCTCGCCCGGGGGCCACCACGGCGGCCGCGGTCTCGTCACACGAGGTCTCGATGCCGAGGACGAGCGGGGCCTGGTCGCTCACCGGGCCAACGCCGGCCGGGTCCGGACCCCGTTCTCGATCCCGGCCAGCCGAGCGGCGTAGGCCGGGGAGTCGATCTCGTAGGCAAACATCACGTAGGCATCCTCGCCGGTCATCTGGTAGTAGCCCTTGCGCACCCCGACCGGGGCGAAGCCGAAGCTCTGGTAGAGCGTCTGGGCGCCGCGGTTGGAGAAGGCCACCTCGAGGGACAGTTGCTGCGCGCCGGCCTCGACCGAGCTGGACACCGCGTCGAGCAGGAGCACCGTGGCGATCCCGTGCCGCTGGTACTCGGGCGCCACCGCGATCGTGGTGACGTGGGCCTCTGCCCCGCTGAACATGACGCCGCGGTAGCCGATCACCCGCCGGCCGAGCTTCGCCACCTTGTAGGACCGGCCGTGGCGCAGGGCCAGCTCGGAGGCGAAGACAGCGTGGCTCCAGGGTTCGGGGAACACCCGCTTCTCGATGTCGAGGACGGCCTTCAGATCCCGGCGGTGCATCGCGGCCAGCACCACTCCACCGAGGGCGGTCGGGGCGTCAGGCATCCGCGGGGCCTTCCCGCCGGAGCCAGTTGATCCGGGCGTCGGCCTCGCGCAGGTAGCAGGGGACCACCAAGCCCGGCGCGAGGGTGGGGGCACCGGCCGAGAGTCGGGCGGCGGCCAGGGCGACGAGCGAACCCGGGGCCGGGGCGGCCAGGGTGGACCCGGCGACGACCACCCCGTCGATGCCGGCCAGCAAGTCCCGGTAGCGCAGGGCGCCGTCGCCGCACGCGAGCGTCGTGGTCCCCTCCGAAGTGAGCAGGCCGGGCAGCTCCTCCGGTCGGAGGCGAGCCGGCGGGGACAGCTCGACGAGCCCGCCGGGATCGGGGCTCCGGCGGAACCGGGCGGCGAAGACCTCGCCCCGGCGTCCGTCAACGACGGCGACGACGTCGTCGGTCCAGCCGGTGTCGAGGGCGCGAGCGGCCAGGATCTCTAGGCTGGTTGCCCCGATCACGCCGATGCCGAGGCCCTGGGCCAGGCCCTTGGCGGTGGCCACCCCGACCCGCAACCCGGTGAACAGCCCCGGGCCCAGATCGACGGCGACGGCGTCGAGGTCGCCGGGGACCAGGCCGCCCAGGGCGAGCACCTGGGCCACCGCCGGCGCCAAGGTCTCGGCGTGACGGCGTCGGCCGAGCGCGCTGCACTCGTTCACCGCGCCCTCCTTGTCGAAGACCGCCGCGCCGACCAGGTCGGTGGCCGATTCGATGCCGAGCAGGATCACGTCGCCGTGTACTCCGGCTCGAACGGGCCGAAACCCTCGAGCGCCGCCGCCACCTGTCCCAGCCGTCCCGCCCAGCGCGGACCCCGGCCCGAAACGGTGATGGTCCGGGTGTCGGGCCCCTCGGGACCCCCCGGCGCGATGACCACCTCGAGCGCGCTCGCCCCGAGCACCGGAGCGCCGGCGTCCCCCCACTCGACCAAGGCCACGGCCCCCTCGGCCAAAAGCTCGGGCAGGGCGAGATCACCGACCTCGCGCAGGTGGTCGAGCCGGTACAGGTCGGCGTGGACGAAGAGCTCGACATCGCCAGCGGCGGGGCAACGGTACTGGCGGACCAGGGTGAAGGTGGGGCTGGTCACCGGGCCCTCGACCCCGAGCGCCGCCCCGAATCCCTGGGCGAACACCGTCTTGCCCGCGCCAAGCCCGCCGACCAAGAGGACCAGGTCCCCCGCCCGGACCACCTGGGCCAGGGCGGCGGCGAACGCGCGCGTGGCCGCCGCGTCGTCGGTCCGGGCGCTGAGCGCCCAACGCCCGCTCACGCCGGCCCGAGCTCGGGATGGGCCCGGCCCCGAGGGACCGCCGCGGCCAGCAGCCGCTTGGCCCGGACCAGGTCGGCCCGCATCTCGGCCACCACCTGGCCCCCCGAACGCAGGGCGAAGGCCGGATGGTAGGTCGGCACCAGGTGGCCCCGGCGGAACGGGTAGGCGCGGCCCCGGAGCGACTTGATCCCGGCCGAGGTGTCGAGGAGCAGCCGGGCGGCGAAGTTGCCCAGAGTGACCACGACGCTCGGATCGATGAGGTCGATCTGGGCCTCCAGGTAGGGACGGCAGGCATCGATCTCCTCGGGGGCCGGGTCCCGGTTCTGCGGGGGCCGGCACTTGACCACGTTGGCGATGTAGCACCGGTTCCGGTCGAACGACAGCTCCTCGTGCATGAGCTGGTCGAGCAGCTTGCCCGAGCGGCCGACGAACGGCTCCCCGGCCAGGTCCTCCTCCCGCCCGGGGCCCTCCCCGACGAACATGAGCTCGGCCCCCGGGTCGCCCACGCCGAAGACGACCTGGGTCCGGTTCCTGGCCAGCGGGCAACGCAGGCAGGAGAGGGCCTCGGACCGCAGGGCCTCGAAGGCCGCGGGCGACCGGACGCCGGGGCTCGACACTGACGACGGATCGTACCTGTGCGCCGAAACGCGCCCGCTGGCAGCGGCGCTCAGGCCAGCTGGTCGAGGAACCCCTCGAAGAGGCCGTCGAGGAGCTCGGCCCGCTCCAGCATGACCAGGTGCCCACAGCCGGCCAGCACCTCGAGACGGGCCCCCGGGATCCGGCTGGCCAGGAATCGGGACCGCCAGCTCGGGGTCACGAGGTCCCTCGTGCCCACCACGACCAACGTGGGCAGGTCGATGCGTCCGAGCTCGATCCGCAAGTCGAAGTCGACCAGCTCGGCCAGGAGCCCGGCCATGGCCTGGGGCGAGACCGCGGTCGAGGTGGACCGCACCAGCTCGACGTCGGCCGGGTGGGGACGGGCCCCGAACGACAGCCGGGCCCCCCAGGTGGCCAGATCGGAGCCCGGATACACCCACTTGCCGCGGCGCTCGGCAAAACGGGCCGCCCGGCCGGCCATCTTCGCGGTCGCCAGGCCCACCGGTCGGCCGAGGGGGCCCGGGACCACCGGGCCGGGGTCCGTCGCCACTAGCGCGATGCCGGCCGCCCGCCGGGCCAGCTGCGCCGGGCGGCGCACCGCGGCGATTTGCACCACCATGCCGCCCATGGAGTGCCCGACGACCAGCGCCCCGCTCACCGCCCGGGCCTCCAGGACCTCGAGCAGGTCGTCGGCCAGCCGCTCGAAGCCGTACCCGGCCGAACCGGCGATCGACTGGCCGTGACCCCGCTGGTCGAGTGCGATCACCCGATGCCTGGCGCTCAGGGCCCGGAGCTGGCGCACCCAGACCCCGACCCCGAGCGTGATGCCGTGGAGGAGCACGACCGGCGGACCCTCCCCCGTCTCGACCACGTGGATCCGCCCACCGTCCTGGGTCGCCACGAAGTGGTGGGCGACCTCCGCCGGCATGGAGAGCCCGGCGTCGCCGAGCGCCTCGGGGCCGACCTGCCACCGCCGGACCAGGGCTCGCTCGAGCATGTAGGCGCCGGCCGCCCCGGCACCGGCGACGAGGAGCCGCGATGGCCTCACGGCGTCGGCACCGGCCCAGTCGCGGCCCGGAGCCAGTGCCGCCAGCCCCCGACCGTCGCGCCATGCTCACCCGGCACCACCCGGGGCACCCTCGGGCCAATCCCGGTAAAGATCTCATAGGGGGTGGTGCCGACGAGCCGGGCCCATTCGGAGGCACCGACGCGCTCATCCCCCTGGCCTCCGATGAGCACCACCTCGTCGCCGACCACCACGTCACCCTCGGGCCCGCAGTCCACGACGATCTGGTCCATCGTCACCGCTCCGGCGATCGGGCGGCGTCGCCCGCCGATCAGCACCTCGCCACCGGCCTCGAACAGCCGACGGGGCACGCCGTCGGCGTAGCCGATCGGGACGGTGGCCACGGTCGAGGAGGTCGCCAGGGGGCGTAGCCGCCCGTAGGAGGGACGCTCACCGGCGTCGAGGCGGCGCACCGCCACCACCTGCGAGACCAACGACAGTACCGGACGGAGCGCAGCGTCCGGCGCAGCCCGCTCGAGGGCCGCCGCCACCTCGGGGCTCGGCAGCTCCCCGTAGAGGGCGATGCCGGTCCGGACCATGTCGAGGCGGGCGGCCGGGTGGGCGATGGCACCGGCGGAGTTGGCGGCGTGGCGCACCGCGGGGCGGATGCCCCGGACGGCGAGGTCATCGACGTGGCCGGCGAGGCGGGACAGCTGCAGCTCGGTGTAGCGGCGGTCCTCGTCGGCGCCGCCGTCCGCCACCGCCAAATGGGTCCAGAAGCCCTCGAGTCGAAGCCCGGGGGAGCCGGCCACCGCGGTGACGAAGTCGACGACCTGGCCGGGGTCCAACCCGACCCGGTGCATCCCGGTGTCGACCTTCACGTGCACGCTCCCCGTCCCCACCACCCTGGCCGCCGCGGCCCCGAAGGCGCTCCGGCCCGGCTCGCTGTAGAGCGTCGGGGTCAGGCGGTGCTCGAAGGTCGCCTCGGCGGCGTCGGCCTGCGGCTCGCTCAGCAAGAGGATGGGACCGCTGACGCCGGCCTCGCGCAGTTCGATCCCCTCCTCGGGGATGGCGACGGCCAACCCGACCGCGCCGGCAGCCAGCGCCGCCACGGCCACCAGAGGGGCCCGGTGGCCGTAGCCGTCGGCCTTCACCACCGCGCAGAGCTTCGCCGGGGCCACGACCCGGCCGAGCAGGGCCACGTTCGCCTTGAATGCGTCGAGATCGATGAGGGCGATCGTCGGCCGCATCGTCCCCTCAGCCACGGTCGGCCCGCGCTGCGCAGAGCCAGTCGGACACCAGGTCGGGCAGCTCCGCCGAGACCAGCCCCTCCCGGCGGCCGAGCCGGGCGGCCGAGCCGTGGACGTGCGCGCCGTAGGCGGCAGCCGACACCGGGTCGAGACCCCGGGCCAAGAACGCGCCGATCACGCCGCTCAGCACGTCGCCGGTCCCGGCGGTGGCCAGGGTCGGACCGCCGGCGGCGGCCAGGAGCACGGCGGGGCCATCGAGCGGGGGCGGCCCGGGGCCGGCGACGGCGGTGGTGGGTCCCTTCACCAGGGCCACGGCCCCGGTCGCCTCGGCCAGGCGGCGCGCGGCGGCCACCCGGTCGGGACCGGGGTCCTCGCCGACCAGCCGACGGTACTCACCGTCGTGAGGGGTGAGGACGACCGGGCGGGGCCGGGCGGCGAGGACCCCGCGCGCATCGGCGGCGGTGCCCAGGGCGAAGAGGGCGTCGGCGTCGGCGACCACCGGCACCGTCGCGGCCCCGATCACCTCGCGCACGGCGGCGAGGGTGGCGTCGTCCCGGCCGAGCCCGGGGCCGATCACGAGCGCGCGGCACCGGTGGGCGGTGGCCAGCACCTCGGCGGCCCATCCGGAGGCCCCGAGCGGCAGCCGCACCACCTCGAGCGGCCACCGCCCGTCGCCGGCGCCGGGTACGCCGAGACGGACCATCCCGGCTCCCGCCCGCGACGCCCCCCTAGCGCACAGGATGGCCGCGCCCTCCATCCCCGGCGACCCGGCGACCACGGCGACGGCGCTCGTCCACTTGTGGCTGTCACGACGGCGTGGCGCCAGCGCGTCGAGGTCGTCGTCCTCGACCAGCCCGATGGTGGAGCGTCCGGGCGGGATGCCGATGTCGGCCACGTCGAGCTCCCCGGCCAGCTCGGCCCCGTCCGCCATGAGCAACCCGGGCTTCAGGGCGGCCAGGGCCACCGTCCGCTGGGCCCGCAGGGCCCGCCCCGACTGGACACCGGTGTCACCGTGCACTCCCGAGGGGATGTCCACCGCCAGCACCGGCGTGCCCGGGGCCAGTTCGGGGGCCTCGTAGGTGCCGGCGAACCCGGTCCCGTAGGCGGCGTCGACGACCAGGTCGCACGGACCGATCCGCGCCGGCGCGCCGAGGGCGTCGACGACCTCGACCACCGCGCCCCGGCGGCGCAGGACCGCGGCGGCCACCCGACCGTCGTTGCCGTTGTTGCCCTTCCCGGCCACCACCACGACCCGGCGCCCGTAGGCGCCGCCGAGCATCCCGAGCGCGCGCCCCGCCACCGCGTGCCCGGCCCGGCGGACCAGTTCGACCTCGCTCGTCGACGACAAGGCCCGAGCGTCGGCCGCCTGCATCTCCGCCACCGTGAGGACGGGGCGCACCGTGCCGCCCTCAGTCCGTTCCGGTTCCGCCCACCTCGGCCAGGACGACCGCGAGGGCCAGGACGTCGGTGTGGGTCAGCGACACGTGCCACCGGGCCACCCCCCGATCCTCGGCCAGCGCCGCCGCCCGGCCGAACAGCCGAACCTGCGGCGGACCGGCGGGGCTCCCGGGACGGTGCTCGCGCACCACCTCGACGTGCGCGAAGGCGAACCCGCCGATGCCGGTGCCGAGGGCCTTCATCACCGCCTCCTTGGCGGCGAAGCGGGCCGCCAGATGCGGTGCCGGATCGGCCCGGGTGGCCGCCTCGGCCCGCTCGGCCGCGGTGAAGACCCGGCTCTCGAGGTTGGGCCGCCGATCGAGCAGCCGTCGGAACCGGGCGATGTCCACGGCGTCGATCCCGACCCCGGCCACCGAGGCCCTCACTCGACCGTCACCGTCTTCGCCAGGTTCCGAGGGCGGTCGACGTCGAGATTGCGCAACCGGGCCAGGCGGTAGGCGAACAGCTGCAGGGGCACGATGTCGAGCACCGGTGCGAGCAGGGGGTCGGACTCGGGCACCCAGAGGACGTGGTCAGCAAGGGCCGCCGCCGCCTCGTCGCCGTCGTTGGCCACGAGGACCACGGTCGCCCCGCGGCTGCGCACCTCCTGGACGTTCGACTGGAACTTCTCCCACAACGGGTTCCGGGTGGCGATCCCCACCACCACCGTGCCCGGCTCGATCAAAGCGATCGGTCCGTGCTTCAGTTCGCCGGCCGGATAACCCTCGGCGTGGAGGTATGAGAGCTCCTTTAGCTTGAGGGCCCCCTCGAGGGCGACCGGGTAACCCAGGTTCCGCCCGAGATAGAAGAAGTCGCTGGCCTCGGCCAGGGACTCGGCTACCTGGTCGACCTCCTTGGCCCGGGCGAGCACCTCGTCGATCCCGGCCGGCAGGCGGCTGAGGGCGTCGGTGGCGTCGGCGATCTCGCTCGCCGACCTGGTCTTGCGCACCTGGGCCAGGGTGAGCGCCAGCAGCTCCAGCGCCACGATCTGGGCGAGCAGGGTCTTGGTCGCGGCCACGCAGATCTCGGGACCGGCCCGGGTGTAGAGCACCGCGTCGGCTTCCCGGGCGATCGAGGAGTCGACCACGTTGGTGACCCCGAGCACCCTCGCGCCCCGGGCCCGGGCCTCTCGGAGGGCGAGCAGGGTGTCGAGGGACTCGCCCGACTGGCTCACCCCGACCGCCAGCGCCTTGGGATCGAGCACCGGGTTGCGGTACCGGAACTCGCTGGCGATCTCGACCTCAGCGGGGATCGCCGCCCACTGCTCGATGGCGAACTTGGCCACCAGCCCGGCGTGATAGCTCGAGCCGCAGGCGACCAGGTAGACCCTGGTCAGCTCGGCCAGTTCGTCCTCGGTCATGCGGAGCTCGTCGAGGGTGAGCGAGCCGTCGGGCGTCCACCGGTCGAGGAGGGTGTCGGCCACGGCCCGCGGCTGCTCACGGATCTCCTTGCTCATGAAGTCCTCGAAGCCGCCCTTCTGGGCGGCGGCGAGGTCCCAGTCCACGCTGAGGGCCGGCGGGTCCAGCTCCTCGCCAGCGAGGGAGGTGACCCGGATCGAGCCCGGCCGGAGCTCGGCGACCTGGTCGTCGGCGAGCACGAAGAGCTGCTCGCTCCGGCCCAGCAGGGCGGGGATGTCCGAGGCGAGCAGTGACGCCCCGTCGCTGCGACCGAGCACGAGCGGGGTGTTGCGACGGGCCGCCACCAGCAGGTCAGGCTCCTCGAGCGAGACGACGGCGACCGAGAACGAACCTCGTACCACCAAGAGGGCCTGGCGGACCGCCTCGGCGAGGGGGAGGCCGGTAGCCATCTTGTCCTCGACCAGATGGGCGATCACCTCGGTGTCGGTCGCGGAGACCATGGCGTGGCCCGAGCGCTCGAGGGAGGACTGGATCTCGGCGTGGTTCTCGATGATCCCGTTGTGGACCACGGCCACCCGTCCGAAGCAGTCGTAGAGGGGGTGGGCGTTCTCCACCGACGGGGCCCCGTGGGTGGCCCACCGGGTGTGCCCGATCCCGGTCACGGCTGGACCGGGAGCCGATCCCATTAGCTCCCGCAGGGCCGCCACGGATCGGGTCCCGTCGGCCGCCCGGGTCCGCCACAGTGCTCCTTCGACCGCCAGGACGATCCCGGCCGAGTCGTACCCGCGGTACTCCAGGCGCTCAAGCCCCTCCACCAGGAGCTCGGCCACGTCCGGGTGTCCAGTGGCGCCGACGATCCCGCACATGGTCTCTGAGGCTAATGGCCTCCGGGCTCCCGAACGGACTGGGGGGCCCGGTCAGCCCCGGGGTCGGCCGAGCGCGAGCTCCACGGCGGCACAGATCCGCTGGACCGCCGACTCCGCCGCTTCGGGGTCCGGGGTCTCCACCATCACCCTGATGACCGGTTCGGTCCCGCTTGCCCGCAGGAGGACCCGTCCGGTCGTGCCCAGGGTGAGCTCCACTTCCCGCACCGTTCGCCACACCTCGCTCGCCCCGGCGAGTCGGTGGGGCTCGAGCACGGCCACGTTCTGGAGCACCTGGGGGATCCGGTCGATGAGCCCGGTCACCCGGGCCGCCAGCGAGACGCCGGAACGGACGACCAGATCGGCCAGGAGGAGCCCGGTCAAGATGCCGTCCCCGGTGGTCGCGAGGTGGCGGAAGACGATGTGCCCCGACTGCTCGCCGCCGAGCGAGAACCCGCCGGCGTCGAGCGCCTCGAGCACCGCCCGGTCCCCGACCGGGGTCTCGACCACGTAGATGTTCCGGCCCGCCATCGCCAGGCGCAGGCCGAGGTTGGACATCACCGTCACCACCAACGAGTCTCCGGAGAGCAGGCCGCGGTCGGACAGGTCGATGGCGAAGAGGGCGAGAAGGGTGTCACCGTCGGCCACGTGGCCCCGGTGGTCCACCGCCACCAGCCGGTCGGCGTCGCCGTCGAAGGCGAGCCCGAGGGCGGCCCCCCGCTCGAGAACTGTCCGGCCCAGGACCTCGGGATGGGTCGAGCCGCACCCGTCGTTGATGTTGATCCCGTCGGGCTGGTCGAAGACGGCCTCGACCCGCGCGCCGAGCGACTCGAAGATCCTCGGCGCGTGGGCACTGGCGGCACCGTTGGCACAGTCGAGGATCACGTGGAGCCCGTCGAGACGACGGCCCTTCAGGGCCGCCACCACCCCCTTGCGGTACTCCTCGGCGCCCTGTCGGTCGGCGACGATGTCACCCACCCGGGCGCCTCTCGGGCGGTCCGCCGCCTTGCCCACGGCGTCGAGCTCCTTCTCGATGGCCTGTTCGGTCTCGATCGGGAGCTTGGTGCCGAGGGCGCTGAACAGCTTGATGCCGTTGTCCTCGAAGGGGTTGTGGGACGCCGAGATCACGGCCGCCGGCACCGTCCGGTCCCTGGCTAGCCAGGCCAGGGCCGGCGTGGTCAGCACGCCGACATCGGCGACGCTCACCCCCTCGGTGGCCAGTCCGGCGCTGAAGGCGCTCTGGAGGAGGGGACCCGAACGCCGGGTGTCCCGACCCACCACGAACTCCGAGGAGCCGAGGACCCGGGCGGTGGCCCGGCCCAGATCCAGGGCGAGCTCGGCGGTCAGATCGACGTTGGCGACCCCTCGCAAGCCATCGGTGCCGAAACGCGCTCGGCCCACGCTGCTACCGCTTGGAGTACTGCGGCGCCTTGCGAGCTTTCTTCAACCCGTACTTCTTGCTCTCCTTCTCCCGGGCGTTGCGGGTGAGGAGACCAGAGCGCTTGAGCGTCGGACGGAGCTCGGGGTCGAGGACGCAGAGCCCGCGGGCGATGCCGAGGCGCAGCGCCCGGGCCTGACCCGACACGCCGCCGCCGTCGATGGTGGCGTCGATGTCGTAGGACTCGGCCGTGTTGGTCAGGCGCAGCGGGTCGGTGACCGCCATCCGGTGGCTGGCGGCGGTGAAGTACTCCTCGAACGCCCGCCGATTGACAACGATGGTGCCGGTTCCGGGGCGGAACCGCACTCGGGCCACCGCCTCCTTGCGGCGTCCGGTGGTCTGGCTCAGCGGGGCAGCCATGGGCGTCCTTTGTCCGTCAGGCCCGGCGGGCGCCGGGGATGTCGAGGGGCTGGGGGCGCTGGGCGCCGTGGGGATGGTCGGAACCGGCGTAGACCTTCAGCTTGCCCAGCTGCCGGCGGCCGAGGGTGGTCTTGGGCAGCATCCCGCGGACCGCCCGTCGGACCAACTCTTCGGGCCGGTTCTCGAGCAGCCAGGTGTAACTGCGGCGTTTCAACCCGCCCGGGTACCCGCTGTGGCGGTAGGCGAACTTGGCCTCGCCCTTGTCCGCTGTGAGCACCACCTTGGCCGCGTTGACCACGACCACGTGGTCCCCGGTGTCCATGTGGGGGGCAAAGATCGGGCGGTGCTTGCCCCGCAGGATCCGGGCCACCTCGGTGGCCAGGCGGCCGAGGACCAGACCATCGGCGTCGACGAGGTGCCAGGCACGCTCGATGTCGGTTGGCTTTGGGGCGTAGGTGGACACGGGGGCTTCCTCAGAGCGTCGACGGCCGGCCGGATCTGGCGTCGGGCGGCGGCGACAAGCGACCCTCCAGGATAGGGCATCGGAACGCCCGGCGCCAGATCCGCTCACGCTCCGTAGTCGACGGCGACCAAGCACAGTCCCTGGGCGGGGGCGGGGGCGGGAAGCCCCGAACGATCGCCGGCAGCCAGCGCAGCCACCACGTCGGCGGGGGTCGGCCCACCCTTGCCCACCGTCACCAGTTCGGCCACGATCGAGCGGACCATCTGGTGGCAGAACGAGTCGGCCTCGATCTCGAAGCGCAGCAACCGACCGGGACCGGCCTCGGCCCCCTCGGTCCCCTCGGCGACGGCCGCCTTGAGCCACCGTGCCCGGCGGACCCTGCGCACCACCGGCTGGTCAGGACGCTGACCGGGCGGGCGGCGGCAGAACGCCCCGAAGTCGTGCTCCCCGACCAGGGCGTCGGACGCTGCGACCATCACCCGCAGGTCGAGCTCCTGCGCCACATGCCAGGAGACCGGCGCGAGGAGCGGATCGGCGACCGGGGCGTTCCAGACCAGATACCGGTACCGGCGGGCCCGGGCGGAGCGGCGGGCGTCGAACCCCTCGGGGGCCACCGTCGCCTCTCGGACCACGATCGATGGCGCCAGCTGGCGGTTCAGGGCATGGACCAGGTCGTCGGGGCCCATGGTCCGGGACGCCCGCCCCCGGCGGAGCACAGGAAGCTCGCCGGGGAGGTCGACGTGGACCACCTGGCCCCGCGCGTGCACCCCGGCGTCGGTCCGGCCGGCGCAGGTGAGGGCGGGGGCAACCGCGAGCCGCAGCGTCCGGGCCAATGCGTCGGCCAGAGCACCGGCGACGGTCTGCTGACCGGGCTGCGCGGCGAACCCCCGGAACGCGCCCCCGTCATAGCCGAGGAGCAGGCGCCAGCGGGTGGGCGGGGGGACGGGTGGCGGGTGGGCTTCCCGCGAGCCGGTCCGCCTTGGGGCGGCGCCCCGCGGCGACACGGCCTAGACGAACTCGATGCGCGCCATCGGCGCGTTGTCGCCCGGCCGCGGGCCGAGCTTGAGGATCCGGGTGTACCCCCCGGGCCGCTCGGTGTAGCGGGGTCCGATCTCCTCGAACAGCTTGTGGGCCATGTCCTTGTCCCTGATGAGGGCCACCACCCGCCGTTGCTGGTGCACACCGCCCTTGCGGGCCGCGGTGACACACTTCTCGGCCACCGGCCGCATCGCCTTGGCTCTGGCCTCCGTCGTCACCAGGGCCTCGGCGGCGATGAGCGAGGCGACCAGGTTGCCGAGCATCGCCTTCTCGTGGGCCGCATCGCCGCCCAGGCGGCGGCCGCGTCTGGGCGTTCCCCGCATCGGCCTAGTCCTTGGTCCGGAGCGAGAGTCCTCGCTCGTCCAGGCGCTGGATGACCTCATCGAGCGACTTCTGCCCGAAGTTGGTGATGCCCAGCAGGTCGTCAAGGGTCCTCGAGACCAGCTCGCCGATGGTGTTGATCTGGGCTCGCTTGAGGCAGTTGCGAGGCCGCTCGGAGAGATCCAGCTCCTCGATGCGCAGGTCAAGGTCGGGTGAGCCGCTCGACGTGCTGCCGGTCTCCCCCAGCTCGAGGCCCCGGGGGGCCTCCTCCAGGTCGGCGACCAACGACACCAGGGTCCGCAGCGTGTCACCGGCCGAGGCCAGGGCCTCGCGGGGGCTGATCGTGCTGTCCGTCTCGATCTCGAGCACCAGACGGTCGAAGTCGGTGGACTGTTCCACCCGCACCGACTCGATGTCGAAGGTGACCCGCCGGACGGGGGAGAAGATCGAGTCGACCGGGATGACCCCGATGGTCGTGGACCGTTTGTTGCGGTCCGCCGACACGTACCCCCGACCTCGTTCGACGGTCACGTCGAGCGCCAGCCGTCCCCGCTGGTTCAGATCCGCGAGGTGCAGCTCGGGGTTCAAGATCTCCACCCCGGGGCGAGTCTGGATGTCGGCCGCCGTGGCCTCGCCCGGACCCCGCTTGTCGATCCTCATGGTCACCGGCTCGTCGATGTCCATCCGCACCAAGAGGTCCTTCAGGTTGAGGATGATGTCGGTGACGTCCTCCTTCACCCCGGTCAAGGTGGTGAACTCGTGCAGGGCCTCGTCGAAGCGCACCTGGGTAACCGCGGCGCCGGGGATGGACGACAGCAGGGTGCGACGGAGCGAGTTGCCCAGCGTGTGCCCGAAGCCCGGGTCGAGCGGGCCCATGGCGAAACGCTGGGTGTTGTGTTCCTCCTCGCCGAGGGCTTCGACGGTGGGGCGCTGGATGATGAGCATAGGTACGGCTCCTCGGGGTTCCGATCGTCTCTGGTGGTTCGCCTGGGTTAGGGGTTACTTGGAGTAGAGCTCGACGATGAGCTGTTCTTGCACCGGCTCGTCGATGTGCTCCCGGAGTGGCGGGTTGAGGACCGAAACGGCGAACCCGGCGTCACCGGCCTCCAGCCACGGCGGGCGCTGCCGGTCCAGAGTGTCCATGTTGCGCCGGACCGCGAACATCTGGCGCGACGACTCCTTCAGGGTCACGACATCGCCCTTGCGGACCCGGTAGCTCGGGATGGTGACCCGGCGGCCGTTCACCTTCACGTGGCCGTGGCGCACGAATTGGCGGGCCTGGGACCGGCTGGCCCCCCACCCGGCCCGGAAGACCACGTTGTCCAGGCGCATCTCGAGCATCCGCAGCAGGTTCTCGCCGGTGATGCCCGACTCCCGGTTCGCCTCGTCGTAGAGGTTGCGGAACTGCTTCTCCAAGATCCCGTAGATGCGCCGAGCCTTCTGCTTCTCCCGGAGCTGGTTCAGGTACTCGGAACCCTGGCGCATCCGGTCACGACCGTGCTCGCCGGGGGGATAGGCGCGGCTGTGGCGGTCGGTGACCGCCTCGGAAACCGGGCACTTCAGCGAGTAGCAGCGCTCGCCCTTCAAGAAGAGCTTCGTGCGCTCACGCCGGCAGAGCCGGCACACCGGACCTGTGTAACGGGCCATCCTCGGTCCTTCGGCTCAGACCCGCCGGCGCTTCTTGGGCCGGCAGCCGTTGTGGGGAATGGGGGTGACGTCTTTGATGCCGACCACCTCGATCCCGGTCGCCGCCAGCGACCGGATGGCGGTCTCACGGCCCGAGCCCGGGCCCCGAACCAGGACGTCGACCTTTCGCACACCGTGCTCCATGGCCCGGCGGGCGCAGGCCTCGGCGGCCAGCTGGGCGGCGAACGGGGTCGACTTGCGCGAGCCCTTGAACCCCACGTTGCCGGCCGAGGCCCAGGCGAGGACGTTCCCCTCGGGGTCGGCGATCGTGACCACGGTGTTGTTGAACGAGCTCTTGATATGGGCCACGCCGTAGGCGACGTTCTTCCGCTCACGCCGCCGGGGCCGGCGACCCTGCTGCTTGGTCGGGCGGGGGGGCATCTACTTGCGCACCTTCTTCTTCCCGGCGACCGTCTTCTTCGGCCCCTTGCGGGTCCTGGCGTTGGTGTGGGTCCGCTGCCCGTGGACCGGCAGACCACGCCGGTGCCGGATCCCCTGGTAGCAGTTGATCTCCTGCTTGCGTTTGATGTCCTGGGCGACGTCACGTCGCAGGTCGCCCTCGACCCGCAGGCTGTTGTCGATGTAGTTGCGCAGCCTGATCACCTCTTCGTCGGTCAGGTCCCGCACCCGGGTGTCGGGGTTGACCTCGGTCGAGCTGCAGACCTCCTTGGCGACAGTGCCGCCGATGCCGTAGATGTAGGTGAGGGCGATCTCCACTCGCTTCTCTCTGGGGATGTCCACACCGGCGATTCGAGCCACGTTCCTTCTCCTCAGCCCTGACGCTGCTTGTGCCGCGGGTTGTCACAGATCACGACCACCCGGCCGTGACGCCGGATGATCTTGCACTTCTCACAGATCCTCTTGACGCTCGGTCGGACCTTCACGTCTCGTTCCTCGTCCTCGTGGCCACCTTGCGGTGGCTACTTGTACCGGTAGGTGATCCGCCCCCGGCCCAGGTCATAGGGAGTGATCTCTACCTGGACCTTGTCGCCGGGCAGGATGCGGATCCGGTGCATCCGCATCCTCCCGGAGCTGTGGGCCAACACCTTGTGGCCGTTCTCGAGCTCGACTCGGAACATGGCGTTGGGCAGCGGCTCCACCACCGTGCCGTCGAGCACGATGGCGTCGTCATTGGCCTTGGGCAGGTGTCTCTCCTCTGGTTCCCAGGATCCGGCGCGGCAGCACGCGAATCCGCAGGGTCGGTGGCGTTTGGGTCGGCGACGCCGACTCCGGAGACAAACCCCGGGGCGCGACGGGCCGACCCGAGATTTTAGCGCACGACGCCGCGTTTGCCCACCCCGGCGGGCCGTCCCGTCCCGCCGGGCCCGGGTGGCCGGGCCGACACGCCGCCCGGCCGGCCGTTGACCTCGAGGTTACCGATCGCACGCCCTTGCCCCCCCGGCCACGGCTACCGAAGTCCCTGGCCCGAGGGCCGCGATCAGATCGCCCGGGCCGGGAACTACCCTACAAGTACGCAACTCGGTCGCTCCTCCGCCCGATCCGACTCCGCCAGCGAACGCGCTGGGCGCGGTGCGGGCCCGGGAACCGGGGGCTCGGCGCCGATCGGGCCCTTCGGCCGGCTCTGGTTCCGCCAGCTCGACCAGTACCCGCGCACCGGGATGCGGGTCCTCTCCCTCGGGATCGTGGTCGTGAGCACGATCCTCCTCTACTACGAGCTCTACGTGGCCGGTGCGGTCGCCCCGTCCATCCTCGCCCACTACCACATGAGCTTCCGCTTCTACGTCAACATCACCGTGGTCTCGAACGCCATCGGTGCCTTCTCCTCCCTGCTCGCGGGCCTCGGTGACCGTTGGGGCCGGGCCAACATGGTCGCCTACGGGCTCGGGGTCACCGGCCTGCTCGTTCTGTTCGGCGTGCCGAACGCCCCGAGCGAGCTCACCTTCGGGATCCTCGTGGCCGCCGTCGGCTTCGTCGAAGGCATCATGCTCGTGGCCACTCCGGCCCTGGTGCGGGACTTCTCCCCCCAACTGGGTCGGGCTTCGGCCATGGGGTTCTGGACGCTCGGCCCGGTGATCGGGAGTCTGTGCGTCTCTGAGGTCTCGAGCCACACATTGAGCCACCTGCACGCCTGGCAGGACCAGTTCATCATCTGCGGACTGGCCGGGCTCGGCATCTTCGTGATCGCCCTGTTCGGCCTGCGGGAGCTCTCACCGGGGCTCCGGGACCAGCTCATGGTGAGCATGAAGGACCGGGCCCTCATCGAGGCACGGGCCAAAGGGGCCACCGCAACCACCTCCCCTGCCCATCCGTGGCGCCAGATGCTGAAGACCGACATCGTCGGCTCGGCGTTCGCCATCGCCGTGTTCCTGCTCATCTACTACACGGCCGTCGGATTCTTCACGATCTACTTCACGTCGATCTTCGGCTTCTCACTGGCCCAGGCCAACGGGATCGGCAACTGGTTCTGGGCCTTCGACGCCGGCGGCCTCGTGGTGGTCGGGCTGCTCTCGGACCTGATCAAGGTGCGAAAGCCGTTCATGGTCGTCGGGGCCCTCGGGGCCATCGCCATGACCATCGTGTTTCTCCTGCGGACGAGCAGCCCGTCCACCAGCTATGGGACCTTCGCCCTGATCATCTCGATCCTGGCGGTCTTCCTGGCGATCGCCTACGCCCCGTGGATGGCCAGCTACACCGAGACCGTCGAGCGACGGAACCCGGCGCTCACCGCCACCGGTCTCGCCGTGTGGGGCTGGATCATCCGGGCGGTCGTCGCGATCTCCATCTTCATCCTCCCCTACGTGGTGAGCTCGATGACCCCGATCGTCGACTACGGTACCCAGGTCGTGGCCGATCAGGCCAAGTACGCGCCCGAGGTGGCGACCGCGCAGGCAGTGGACCCGACGACGCTCCACGAGCTCACGGTCAACCCTCACAACGTGGCCGCCGGCCTGAAGGCGGTGGGCGAGGTCTCGACCACGTTCCACATCTCCTCGTCGGCGGCCATCGGCCGGCTCACCGCCCTCCAGCAGGCCTCCAGTCAGCCCGGGTTCAAGTTCCTCGAGGCCCACGGCCCGGCGGTCGCCGAAGCAGCCAAGGTGACCCCGGGGCAGTGGAAGACCTGGTGGTGGGTGTGCGTCGGCGGCGAGGCCGTCTTCGTGCCCCTCATCTTCCTCATGACCGGGCGGTGGCGGCCCAAGCGGGCCCGCGAAGACGCCCAGCTCCACGATCTGGCCGTTCGCGAGGAGCTCGAGAAGCTCGACCGCTACGCCTGAGCGGCCTCGGTGTCCGTCCGTCGGGGAACTCGACGTCGCATCGCGAGCCTGACTGACTAGGGCTAGAGCGGCGGCGACACCCGCTGGCGAGCGAAGGACGGGCGGAGATGGCCTACGACTCGCGCTACCCCTCTCCGGGGTCCGCCAGGCGACCACCGCCCCCCTGACCAGAAGGCAAAGGCGACCCGGGTGCTCGAGTTCGACCGGCGGGTCCTGGCCGTCTACCTGGTCGCCTGGTACCGCCGTGGGAACCGGGGAGGCCTGGAGCGAGGTCGATCTGCACTGCGTCGTGCGTGACGACGACGCTGACGACGTGGCGGCCAGCTGGCGAGGAATCGTCGAGGCCATTGCTTCCTCGGTCTCCATCCAGGCCTTCTCGTTCGCGACCGCCGGCGCGTGCATCACGCCGGACTGGCTCCACTTCGACATCGTCTTCCACAGCGCCCGAGCGTCGACGGGAGCCGGATCGAGCCCATGGTGCCGCTGGTGGACAAAGCCGGTGTCCTGCCCGCGGTCCCGGTGCCCAGTCCGGACCCTCAGCGAGCGCCGTTGTTCCCCCGCCCGGCGGTCGACCACTTCTTGTACATGCTCGGCAACATGGTCTCGGTGATCGGCCGCAAGGAGGTCGTCTTTGCCTCCAACGGAGTCATCATGGTGCGCGACCTCGACCTCGTCCGCCTGCTCCTGGCGGAGCAGGGCTGGGAGAGCACCCGGGAGCACGCCACGGGCAACCCGTTCTTCTTCACCAAGCGGCTGCGCCCGTACCTGACCGAGGAACAGCGCGGTGCTGGCGTCGCTTCTGCCCCTTGCGGCCACGATCGACTCGGCGATCGACGGGTACGTCACGCTGGCACGGGCGTTCCTGCCCCGAGGGCGACAGCTGGCCTGGCGGACCGGGGCCGAATGGCCGGCCGCCTACGAGACCGCCTCGGTCGGCTACTTCGAGCCGAGTCTCGGCGTCTCGCTCGGCCTCTGGTCTGAGCGATCGGTTCCGGCTCGAGGACCCGCCGCGCCGAGACGCCGTCGCTTAGCGGCCCTGCCAATCCGGTGCGCGACCCTCGGCGAACGCCCGCCCCCCCTCACGGGCGTCCTCGGTCGCGGCGGCAACTTTGCGCATGGTCTCGCCGAAGCGGATGGCCTCGAGGTCCGAGAGACTGCGGGCCCGCACCGCCATCTCCTTCACGGTCCTCGCGGCCAGCGGGGCGGCCGCCAGAAGCCGGTCGGCCAGGCCCCGGGCCTCCTCGAGCAGCCGGTCGTGCTCCACCACCCAGCCGACCAGGCCGATCTCGTGGGCCCGCTGGGCGTCGATCCGCTCCCCGGTGAGCAGGAGCTCCATGGCGTACTGCCAGTTGATCCGCTGGGGCAGGCGGATGGCCCCCACGATGGTCGGCACCCCGAGACGGACCTCGGGGAAGCCGAACTCGGCCCGGTCGCTGGCGATCACGAAGTCGCACCAGGTCACGAGGGTGAGCCCGTAGCCGAGGCACAGGCCGTTGACCGCCGCGATCACCGGCTTGAAGATCTCCCAACCGCTCTCGAAGGAGTTCTGGGTCGGCTTCTCCCAGAAGGTGCCCGGGAATTCCCCGGCGGCACCGCCCCCGCCACGTAGGTCGGCGCCGACGGAGAAGGCCCGGCCGGTTCCGGTCACGATGCCGACCCAGGCCTCCTCCTCCTCCCGGAAGCGCGTGAAGGCGTCGTTCAGCCCTTGCCGGACCTCGGCGTTGATGGCGTTGAGGGCCTCGGGGCGGTCGTAGGTGATGGTCGCGACGTGGCCGTCGAGCTCGTAGCGGACGAGGCCAGCCATGGCCCGAGTATGGCCTCCGAGCGTCCCACGCGCCCGTCCGGGCGCGGCCGCAGGCTCATGTAAGGAACCTCGGCACCGTGGATCCACCACGGGGCTGAGGTCCCAGGGTTGCATGGTCATCCCGGCTGGTCCGGGGGATGGCGTCGAGTTCGGCTCTGGGGGAGGTCCGCAAGGGCCTGGCCCCGTTGCGCCCGGGCATGCCCTACGTCGTCTGCGACATCGACGGGCGTCCAGTCGACCGAGCGAAGGTCAAGGCCATCGTCGTCGAGCGCTACTCGGTGCCCGCCGAGGTACGTGCACGGCGTCGCAGCAAGAAGCCCCCCAGAAGGTCCTTGAGGACAATCCGAGCCACACACTCAAGGTGCAGGCACACGGGACGACCTTCCCCGACCGGAATCCTCCCCGGGTCTTCGCAGCGAGGTCAAGGAACTCGTGGGAGCGGGCACTTGACAGCCGATCCTCCATGGGGAATCAGGGGACCGTAAACACCTCGGGACCGTCGGCCGTCACCGCGATCGTGTGCTCGAAATGCGCCGAGAGCGAGCCGTCGGCCGTCACCACCGTCCAGTGGTCGTCGAGGACCTTCGTCTCGGGCAGCCCGGCGTTCACCATCGGCTCCACGGCGAAGACCATCCCCGACTTGAGCGTCGGGCCCGGTGTCCCGGGCCAGTAGTTGGGCACCTGGGGCTGCTCGTGCATGGCGGTCCCGATGGCGTGCCCGACGTACTCCCGCACGACCGAGAAGCCGGCGTCCTCGGCCACCCGTTGGACGGCCCGGCCGATCTCGTGCAGCCGGTTGCCCACGGTCATCTGCTCGATGCCGGCCATGAGCGACGCTTCGGTCGCCGCGATCAGTCGTGTGGCCTCGGCCGAGACCCGCCCGATGGGCATGGTGAAGGCGGCGTCCCCGTGGTAGCCATCGACGATCGCCCCGCAGTCGATCGAGAGGATGTCGCCTTCCTCGAGGACCTCGGGGCCGGGGATTCCGTGGACGATCTTGGCGTTGCGCGAGGTGCAGATCACGGCGGGGAAGGGGGGGTAGCCGTAGTGGAGGAAGTTCGACGCGGCACCCCGTCGCTCGAGGACCCGACGGGCAGCGGCGTCGATTTCGGCGGTGGTCACCCCGGGTTTGGCCACCTCGCGTGCCACCGCATGCATCTCGGCCACGACCCTGCCCGCCCGGCGCATCTTGGCCAGTTCTTCGGCGTTCCGTCGCATCAGACACCCTCGGAAGGCGGCCGGCCCCGGCGGGCCAGCGCGGTGTCGATGGCCCGGATCGCCCGCCGGGTGACCAGATCCGCCGAACCCGAGCCGTTCACCCGGACTAGGAGGTCGGCCTGGCCGTAGAAGTCGAGGAGCGGCTTGGTCTGGCGCTGGTAGAGCTCCAGGCGCCGTTGGATGGCGTCCTCGGTGTCGTCCTCCCGCTGGACCACCTCGCCGCCGCAGATGTCACAGGTCCCCCGGATGAGGGGTGGCTGGGACACCGAGTAGTTGGTCCCACAGTCGACGCACACCCGCCGTGCTGCCAGCCGCCGCAGCACCACCTGCGTGGGGACGTCGAGGTCGATGACCAGGTCCAGGAGATCCGGGGCCAGGACCTCGTCGAGCATCTTGGCCTGGCTCAGGGTGCGCGGCGCGCCGTCGAGGACGAAGCCTCGGGAGCGGGCGTCGGCGTGGGCCAGACGCTGGCCCACCATCTCCATGATGAGCTGGTCGGGGACCAGCTCCCCCTGGTCCATCAGCTCCTGGGCTCGGAGTCCGAGTTGGGTGCGGGACTTCACCGCCGCTCGCAGCATGTCGCCAGTGGAGACGTGCGGCACCACGTAGTGGTGGGAGAGCCGCGTGCACTGCGTGCCCTTGCCGGCCCCCTGCTTGCCAAGGACCACGAGTCGGACGCCGGAGACCACTCGCCTACTTGAGGAAGCCTTCGTAGTTACGCATCATCAGCTGGCTGTCGATCTGCCGCATGGTCTCGAGCGCCACCCCGACCGCGATCAGAAGCGTCGTGCCGTAGAAGGGGAAGGCGTTGAGATGCCACAGCGACATGAGGAGGGACGGAACGACCGCCACGATGCCCAGGAAGGCCGCCCCCACCACGGTGATGCGGCTCAGAATGTGTGCGAAGTACCGCTCGGTCGGCGGCCCGGGCCGGATCCCGGGGACGAACCCGCCCTGCTTGCGGATGATGTCGGCCTGCTGGTGCGGGTCGAACGCCACGTAGACGTAGAAGAACGTGAAGGCCAGGATCAAAAGGAAGTAGAGGCCGATGTAGATCTTCGCCGTGGGCTGGATATTGGTGCGGACGAAATTCTGGAACCCGTGCCAGGGGATGACGTTGGAGAACAGCACCGGGATGTAGAGCACCGAGCTGGCGAAGATGATCGGGATCACGCCGGACTGGTTCACCTTGAGCGGGATGTAGGTGCTGGATCCCCCGTACATGCGGCGCCCGACCACCCGTTTGGCGAAGGTGACCGGGATCCGCCGTTGTCCCTGGTCCATGAAGACGATGACCACCAGGAGCACGATGGACACCACGAGGATGGTGAAGAACTTGCCCGACCCGCCCTCCTGGTAGATGGCCTTGCCCCCCGAGGGGATGGAGGCGACCACGTTGGCGAAGATCAGGATCGACATCCCCTGGCCGATCCCACGCTGGGTGATCAGCTCGGCCAACCACATGACGAAGGCGGTGCCGGCGGTCAGGCACAGGACCATGAATGCCGCCAGGGGCACCGTGAACTTGGGGATCAGGTCGATCGACACCCCGAGCAGGCTCTGGTCGTGCCCGTGGAAGGCGTAGACCAGGCCGGTCGACTGCATCAGCGCCAGGGCCACCGTCAGGTACCGCGTCGTCTGGGTGATCTTCTTCTGCCCCACCGCCCCCTGGTCGCGCCATTCCTCGAGCTTGGGGATCACCGTGGAGAGCAGCTGGATGATGATCGAGCTGGTGATGTAGGGCATGACCCCCAGCCCGAAGATGGCCAGGCGGACGAGGGCACCGCCCGAGAACAGGTTCAAGAACCCGAGCACCCCCGAGGATCCCGCCTGGTGCTGGAGTCGCTGGACGGCGGCGAAGCTGACGCCGGGGACTGGGACGTTCGCACCGAGCTGGTAGAGCGCGATAACGAACAGGGTGAACAGGACCTTGTTGCGCAGGTCCGGTACCCGGAAGATGTTGCCGAGTCTGGTGAGCATGTCCTCGTCGCCCCCGCCGGCCCCGGCCCTACCGGTTGCTCAGGGCGTTGCCCCGGGCCGGCGGGCGGCCGTGCCCGAACGGCGGTGGAACCACTTCGACGCTACCCCCGGCGGCGGTGATCGCGTCCAGCGCCGGGCCGGAGAACGCGTGGGCGCGCACCCGGACGGCCCGGGACAGCTCGCCGCCGCCGAGCACCTTGACCATGGCCCCCTTGCGCAGCAGACCCGCCCCGACCAGGACGTCGGGGTCCACCTCGTCGCGACCCAACGCCTCGATGGCGTCGAGGTTGACCGGGGTGTAGGCGACCCGGAACGGGTTCTTGAACCCCCGGAGCTTGGGGATTGCCTGCATGAGCGGAAGCTGGCCGCCCTCGAAACCGAGCGGCACGGTGTCCCGGGCCCGCTGGCCCTTGCTCCCCCGACCGGCCGTCTTCCCGCCCTTGCCGCCGATCCCGCGGCCGACCCGTTGGCGGGCCTTGCGAGCCCCCTGGGGCGGCGCGATCTCGTGCAGTTTCACGGCTTCACCTCCTCGACCCTGACCAGATGGGGCACCCGGGCCAGCATGCCCCGGATCTCGGGACGATCCGGCAGATCATTGACCTGGCCGATCCCCCGGAGCCCCAGCGCTCTCAACGTCCCCCGGTGCTTGGGCTTCGAACCGATGGCCGAGCGCACCTGGGTGACCCGGAGCAGGGTACCGGGCGCATCGGCCTTCCTGGTCGACGGCACGCTCAGCCTCCCTCTGCATAGAGCTCGGTCTCCCGGCGGCGCTCACGGTAGGAGCGGAGCACGCCCCCGGGGACGACCTCGTCGGGCTGCTTGCCCCGCAGGTCGGCGATCTGGTCCGGCCGGCGCAGGCTCTTCAGGCCAGCGATGGTGGCATGGGCCACGTTGATCCCGTTGGAGGACCCGAGCGACTTGGCGAGCACGTCGCGGATCCCGGCCATCTCGAGGATGTGCCGAGCCGCCCCGCCGGCGATCACCCCGGTCCCGGGTGCCGCCGGCTTCAGCATGACCCGTCCCGCTCCGCTCTCCCCGATCACCGGGTGGACGATCGTCGAGCCCGCGAGGGCCACCTCGAAGATGTTCTTGCGCGCCTCCTCGATGCCCTTCTGGACCGCCAGGCCGGCCTCCTTGGCCTTCCCGTAGCCCAGCCCGACCCGGCCGTTGCCGTCGCCGACCACCATGAGCGCGGTGAAGGAGAACCGCCGGCCGCCCTTGACGACCTTGGCCACCCGGTTCACCTTGATGGTGCGTTCTTCGTATTGGGTCTCCGGCACCTAGAACTCCAGTCCCTCTTCCCGGGCGGCGTCGGCGAGCGCCGCCACCCGTCCGTGGTAGGCGAAGCCGCCCCGATCGAAGACAACCCGACCGATCCCGGCCTCCTTGGCCCGCTCGGCCAACAGTTTCCCGACCGCCTGGGCGCCGGTCACGTTCCCGCCCCCGCCCTGACCGAGCGAGCGCCGCAGATCGGCTTCGACGCTCGAGGCAGCCACCAACGTGCGGGCCGAGCTGTCATCGATGACCTGGGCCGAGATGTGCCGGCGCGAACGGCTCACGGCGAGGCGCGGACGCTCGGCCGTGCCGGCGACCTTGTCCCGGACCCGGGCATGCCGGCGGATGCGCAGCCGCCGGACGTTCGCCGACTTCGTGGTCACTTCGCCGCCTTTCCGGCCTTGCGCAGGACCCGCTCCCCGGCGTAGCGCACCCCCTTGCCCTTGTAGGGCTCGGGCTTGCGGATCTTGCGAATGTCTGCGGCCACCTGGCCGACCTTCTCCTTGTCGATGCCCCGCACGATGATCCGGGTCGGGGTGGGGACCTCGAAGGTGATCCCTTCAGGGGCGTTGACCCGGACCGGATGGGAGAACCCCAGGCTGAGCTCGAGCGCGTCGGGCCCTTGGGCGTTCGCCCGATAGCCGACCCCCACGATCTCGAGCTCCTTGACGAAGCCCTCGGTCACGCCGGTCACCATGTTGGCGACCAGGGTTCTGGTCAGCCCGTGGAGGGCCCGGTTGGTCCGCTCGTCGTTTGGACGGGTGACGTTGAGCACGTCACCGTCCTGGCTCACCTTGATCGCAGCCGGCAGCGACCGCGCGAGGGTGCCCTGGGGGCCCTTGACCACCACCGATCGGTCGTCCAACGTGACCGCCACTCCGACGGGCAGCGGGATCGGATTCCGCCCGACGCGCGACATCAGCGGCCTCCTTCGATCGGAGCCCTCCGGGCTTCTCGGTCACCAGACATAGCAGAGCACCTCCCCGCCCAGGTGGTGCCGGCGCGCCTCGCGATCGGTCATGAGGCCGTGGCTGGTCGATACGACCGCCACCCCGACGCCCCCCAGGACCCGCGGGATCCGGTCGGCCTGGGCGTAGATCCGAAGCCCGGGCTTGGAGATCCGCTTGATCCCAGCGATGGTGCGGGACCGGTCCGGCGCGTACTTCATGACGATCTCGAGCGTCGAGCCCGGCTTGCCCTGGCTCTCGGAAACCGAATAACCGGCGATGTACCCCTCCTTCTCCAAGATGGCGGCCAGTGCCTCCTTGAGCTTGGAACCGGGCATCTTCACCGTGTCGAACTGGGCCGAGTTGGCGTTCCGGATCCTGGTGAGCATGTCGGCGATCGGGTCGGTCATGGTCATGACGCCACCTCCCTCACCAGCTCGACTTGGTCACGCCTGGCACCTCGCCCGCGTGGACCATGGTCCGTAGGCAGATTCGGCACAGACCGAACTTGCGGAAGACGGCCTTGGGCCGCCCGCATCGCTGGCACCGGGTGTACGCCCGCACCTTGAACTTCGGGATCCGTTGCTGCTTTTGGATGAGTGCCTTCTTCGCCATGTTGCCTATCGAGTCTCCTGTCGGAACGGGAAGCCGAACGCCCGAAGGAAGGCGCGACCCCCGTCGTCGTCGTGAGCGGTGGTGACGATCGTGATGTCCATTCCCCGTACCGAATCGACGCGGTCGTAGTCGATCTCGGGAAAGATCAGCTGCTCGGTCACCCCGAAGGTGTAGTTGCCGTTGCCGTCGAACGAGCGCGGTGAGAGCCCCCGGAAGTCGCGCACCCTGGGGATGGTGATGCTGATCAATCGGTCCAGGAACTCCCAGGCCCGGTCGCCACGGATGGTCACCTTGACCCCGATGGCATTCCCCTCCCGGACCTTGAACCCGGCGATGGATTTCTTGGCCCTCGTCACCACGGGCTTCTGCCCCGAGATCACCTCGAGGTCCCGTTGGGCACCCTCGATGAGGGAAGGCTGCTGGGTGGCGCGCCCCACCCCCATGTTGAGCACGATCTTCTCGAGCTTGGGGACCTGCATGACGTTGGCCAGCCCGAGCTCGGCCTGGAGCCCAGGCCGGATCTCCGCGAGGTACCGCTCCTTCAGGCGCGGGCGCGGACGTCCACCGTTGGTGCCGGGCGCGTCCGGGCCACCGGCACGTTTCTGCACCGCCTCGTTCTCCGTGGATTGGTCGGCGCTCACAGCTCCGACCCGCACTTCCTGCACACGCGTACCTTCTCGCCGTGCTCGTCGAACTCGAACCCGATCCGGGCGGGGCCACCGTGGGAGTTGCACCACACCGAGACGGCCGAGGCCGACATCGGCATGAACTTGTCAATGATGCCCCCCTGCATCGTCGCCCGACGCGGCTTGGTGTGCCGTTTGGCCACGTTCACTCCGTCGAGGACGACCTTGTTCTCCGTGGGGACGGTCCGGACGACCTCCCCTCGCTGTCCCCGGTGCTTGCCTGACCGGACCACCACGCGATCTCCCTTGCGGATCCTCATCACAGGACCTCCGGTGCGAGCGAGACGATCCTCATGAACCGCTTGTCCCGCAGCTCTCGGCCGACCGGGCCAAAGATGCGGGTCCCGCGCGGCTGCTGCTGGTCATTGATGAGCACAGCCGCGTTCTCGTCGAAACGGATGTAGCTGCCGTCGGGGCGGCGCTTCTCCTTCTTGGTCCGGACCACGACGCACCGGACGACGTCGCCCTTCTTGACGGCCGCACCGGGAATGGCGTCCTTCACTGTGGCGACGAAGATGTCGCCGATGCTGGCGTAGCGCCGATGCGAGCCACCGAGCACCCGGATACAAAGCACCTCACGCGCCCCGGAGTTGTCGGCGACGCGCAATCTCGACTCTTGCTGGATCATCTCGCCCGCTCCGTGATCTCGGCCAGGCGCCAGCGCTTCAGCTTCGAGATCGGTCGGGTCTCGGTCACCCGCACCCTGTCACCAACCTTGGCGTTGTTCTCGGGGTCGTCGACGTACAGCCGCTTGGTCCGCTGCACCGTCTTGCCGTACCGGGGATGCCGAACCCGCTCGACGACCGCGACCACGACGGTCGAACGCATGCTGTCCGACACGACGATCCCTTCACGGACCTTTCGGCGATTCTGTCTCGGCTCGGTCTCTTGTGCCATCACTGCTCCTCGTCCGGCTCCTTGCGCGACCGCCGGGCCCTGACCCGGGGGGCAGGAGTCTCCTCGGCCTCGTCGCTCCTGCGGCCCCTCCGAAGGCGGGATCGGGCCCGAAGAGCCACGGGCTCCTCGGCCAGGTCTTCGTCCTCGACGGCCTCCTCGGACCCGGCCGCCTCGTCGGTCAGGGCCTCGGCCACCGTCTCGGACGTCTGCTCGGGCTCGGGCTCCCGGGTGCGGGGTGCACGGGCGACCGAGAGCTCCTCGTCCGGCTCCTCGTCCTCGGCGACGACGTCCTCGGCGACGACGTCCTCGGTCTCGACGTCGGTCTCCAATTCGGCCTCGACCGCCGTCGCCAGCGCGGCCCGTTCCTCGTCGCGCTGGCGAGCCCGCTCCCGGGAGGGTTTGGGTGCCGGCGCTTCGAAGACGATTCCTTCGGCCTCGGCGATCTCCATCTCACGCAGCACCGTGAGGACTCGAGCCACGTCGCGGCGCACCTGCTTGATCTGAGCGACGTTGTCCAGTTGGCCGGTGGCCAGCTGGAACCGCAGGTTGAGCAGCTCGCGCCTTGCCTCGACGAGGCGGTGCGCCAGCTCGTCCGCGTCCATGCCGTAGAACTCGGCCGCCCTGGTCATCAGACCTGCACCTCGGAGGCACCGTGCGCGCCGGGGCGAACCACGAAGCGGGCTTTGATCGGGAGCTTCTGGATGGCCCGTTCCATGGCGGCACGGGCCAGCTCGGCGTCCACTCCCGAGAGCTCGAAGAGGATCCGACCGGGGCGCACCACGGCCACCCAGTGTTCCGGGTTCCCCTTGCCCGATCCCATCCGAGTCTCGGCCGGCTTCTGGGTCACCGGCTTGTCAGGGAAGATGCGGATCCACACCTTGCCGCCACGTCGGACGTGGCGGGTCATCGCGATCCGGGCCGCCTCGATCTGACGTGCCGTGATCCAGCCGGGTTCGGTCGCCTGGATGCCGAAGTCACCGAAGGTGATCGTGGTGCCGCCCTTGGCGACGCCCCGGAGACGGCCGCGCTGTTGCTTGCGGTGCTGGACCTTGCGTGGCATCAACATCGTCAGTCGGACTCCCGTCGGAAGTGGGGCGCCTCGTGGTGCTCATGACGGGTCTGGCGCTCCATCTGCTCGTCCTGGGCCAGACGACGCTCGAGCTCGTCGGGCTCGGTCGGCTCCTCGAGGAGATCCCGGGCCGAAGGCTCGGCCGGAGTGCCGACCGGGGCCTCCTCGACCTCCTCCTCCGCGCGCTCTTCCGTGCCCTCTTCGACATCGTCCTCGACCACGCTGCCCGGCTCACCCTGGTCCTGGCGACGGCGACCGCCGCCCGCAGTGATGAGCCGGCGCGGGCGGGCCTGGCCGGAGGTCTCCCCGACCGCCATGGCCGCTTCCCGCGTGATCTTGTCGTCGATGGACACCTTGTAGGGCAGGATGTCGCCTTTGTAG